>CAZQOO010000021.1:0-27423 GCA_964594845.1 uncultured Porphyrobacter sp.
CAACACCAACGACAAGGTGGGCGGGCCGAACGCGGCCTATCCGGTGGTCAAGTTCACGACAGGCGTTCAGCGCACCATCGGCGGCAACAACACGCTTGCCCCTGCAAACAGTTCGTTCGGCACGGTGGCGCTGCTTAAGTTCAAGTTCTCGGCCTTGCCCGCATCGGCGAGCGAATTCTTCGGCAACAGCGCCGGTTCTGCGCCTTTCCGCCTGACGCTGAGCACGAACGGGACCATCGAGCTTCGTCTGACCAACGCGGCGGGCACTACAATCTGCCGCGCCAATACCCCGGCGCTTTCTCCCAACACCGAATACGATATTCTCTGGTCGATCAACACGACGCAGACTGTCGGAGCGAACGGGATCAATTGCTATATCAACGGCGCGGCGCAGACCCTCAACATCACCAACTGGACAGGCGGTGCCGGTGTGGTGGTGGGCTGGAACCGTGCGGCGGTAATGCGCTGGAATTTCTCCAACAACCTCACCTTCGATCTCGGTGCCTTCTGGCTGAACGCGACCGCGCGGGTCGATCTGACGGTCGCGGGCAACCGCGCCAAGTTCACCAGCGTGACGAGCGGCAACCTCGACATCCTGACGCTGGGCAACGGCATCACCGGAAGCCAGCCTGCGCAGTTCCTTGTCGGCGATGCCGACCAGTGGAACGACGGCGCGGGCATCAACCGCGGGACTGGGAACAGGTTTTTCGTAACCGGCGGCGCGCTGACGCTGGTGAGCGGCGGGGAGTGGGTGTGATGGACTGCTCAGGTCGGCAGTGAGCCGATCAAGCGCGGTGAAGTCCGGGCTTCGCTTGTGCGCGGTACATGTCCTGTGGCGAAAGCAGAGGTCGGCGGCGTTGCTGCTCGATCTGGCGTTGAGCGAAAGATGTGAGCGCGGCAGTGAAGGCCAGCAGACTCATAAAGACGATGTTGCTTGAGCCGAAGAAGGTCACCGTCTGGCCACTGATCAGAAAAATGAACATCGTTATGTTCAGACCGACCGCGAGTTTTGCGTCTTTCGCCGGCAACCGGGGTACCTGGAGTCCAAGGCGAGCCATTCCGTAGATGATCGCAAGAAGCAGAACGAGCGGGACCACGATGCCGTGGCGCATCGCCAGCAGCAGGAAGTGGGCGTCGACGCTCTCTCCCATCCACGACAGACGTTCCCAGGAATTGTAACCAATGCCAAACCAGGGGTGTTTTGCCACGGAATCCGACCCGAAATCCCATATCAGGGTCCGGTAACCAGCGGTGTGCGGAGTAAGCGTGAGGCGCGAGATGACGGAGACGATACCGTTCTGCGAAGCGATGTGTGCACTCAGCACCGCCATTGCCAAAAGCGCTATGATCAGCCACCACGAAACCTTCGGGAAGTAGGGTTTGACGTGGAAGATGCCGATCGCCGCGATAGCTATCATCAGAGCGAGAAAGGCCGCCGAGCTTAGCGAGAAAAAGGCCGCAAAGGTCGCCATGATGCCAAGGTAAAACGGCCATGATCGCAGCCCGCTGAAATAGAACAGCGGCAAGAACGACGCCATGGTGATGCCCCCGAGAATGGGGTGCGAAAATGGGCCGAAGGCCCGGAGGAGACCGAGGCGATACTCCTCTCTCAGCAAGAAGGCGCCGGACGCCTCCCCCGCGCTGTAGGCACTCGCATTGCCGAAAACCGACGCGAAGGCGGGACGCACGAGATAACGGCCCGAGAAACTCTCGAGCGCCAGTGCGATCGCGACAAGCACGAGGCCGGGCAGACACAACAGCAGGAAGTATCGCAAATCATCAAACGATCGTACGCAGGCGCGCACGATAAGATAAGGCAAGGCGGTGTCGACGATGATGCCCGCTCCCCGCAGCACGCCGACCTGAAACCCGTAAATCATCGCAAACGAAAGCAGGATCCAGAAGGCCATGAACATCAGGGCGATGTCGAGCAAACTCCACCGGACATCATGCGCTCTGGCCAGCATGACAAGGGCCGGCAAGGTCATGGCAAGCAAGGCGATCCGGTATGTCGGGAGATAAACCCCCGCCACGGAGATCGCGACTTCCGGCGAGAAGAGCAGGAATGAATAGAAGACCAGCGCCAGCGGCGCCAATCGCCAGACCACTGATCGCGCAGCACCACCGCCGGTCTGCTGCCGCTGCGGTTCGAACCTGCCACTGATTGCAATCGGCTGGGCCACGGCAGTTTTCCACGCATTCCGGAAGGGAAGTTCAAAGGGGGGCAGTCGTCATGCCCTTTTTCAGGTTCTAGGCCACCTGCCAAGGAGGATCAAGTCAGCGCCCATGCCCGCCATTGCGGTCAAATGCCAAGACGCGCCTTCAGGCTCCCCTTCGCATCCTCCGGCATCTGTAGCCAACTGACGAGAGCCAGCGCCCCTGCCAGAACGGCGGCTGCACCGATCGCCGAGTGCCATTGATCAAGCCATCGGGACACGCCCAAGGCTCCGAGCAGGATCGCCGCCGGCCCCAGCAGCCGCAGAAGGATATCGCCGCCGGCCATGTCAGCCTTGATGAACAGGACGGCGCAGTCGAGCGAGGCCCGCAAGGTGAAGGCCAGCGCAATCCCGTAGAGTCCCAGGCCAACGCCAAGGCCATAGAGCATCGCGAAATAGACGGGCAATTCGATCACGTGCAGCAGGGCGGTGAACCTCGAATTCCCCTGTGCCTGCAGCAGGGCATAGGGAACATTGGCGATCGCATTCATCCAGAAACCGAGCAAGGCGATCTGCCCGACAAGGATCGACCGGCTATCGAGCGCCGCACCCAACCACAGTTCGAGCAGCGGTGCGGCAAGGCAGATCAACCCGAGCACCACGAAAGCGTAGAGCTGGCCGACGACGACGGCCGCCTGTCGCGCCAGAACCCTGGCCTGTTCGGGAGCCTGCGAGGCAAAGCGTGGAAACAGGGCCTGCATGATCGAATTGGGGAGCATCACCGTCCGCGAGGCAATCTGGAAGGGAACGGAGTAAGCGACGACCGCAGCGGCACCGATTGTCGCACCGATCGCCAGCCGGTCGGACATCGTCATCATGGGACCAACAATCGCCGTCACCATGATCCAGACGCCATAGGTGAACAGCCGCCGCAGCTGCGCGAATGCCGGATTGACCGGATGCTTGCGAAGAAATGCCGACCACATGGCAGCGAGAATGGGCAACAGGCCGATGGCCCGTCCCGCGACCGATGCTCCCAGCAACCAATCAAGCTCGACGGAATGATAGATTCCCACGATCAGCGGCAGTATCTGCGAAAGCAGATTGCCGACGACGGTTCCGGCCGAAACGACTCCGAAGCGTTCAAGGCCCGCCAATGCGCCGGAGGAAACGCCGGTCAGCATGATGATCGGAACACACAGGGCAAACAGCCAGGCAGCCCCGACGGCTTCGGCCTTGAGATCGGCCGCAGCCTCGAAATAGTTCATGAAGAACACGTTGGCGGCCAGGAAGACAAGCCCGCCCCCCAACAGCGAGATTACGCCCGCACCGGCGAGCGCGGACCACACAATGCTCGCCCGCTCTTCACCGCAGGCGTCGGGAGATGACGAGAGGCGCTGCGTGATGGCCCGACCAAGCCCGAAATCCGCCTGCCCGAAATAGCCCAGCAGGACCCATGCTAGCAGGATGGCGCCGTAGCGATCGCTTCCGACAACCGAGATGTAGACCGGCACGGTTGCCAGGCTCACCAGCACGCCGACGACAGTCGGGATCAGGTTCAGGAGGGAGTTTCTTGCCAGAGCCATCAGCAGGGAGCCATGTTTGAATACGCCTGCTTGGGTTGCGCAGAAAATCGGTGTTTCATCCAGCCGAGCCGAAAACTTGGAAGATCAAGGCCCACACCTTTTCCGCCTCGGTCTTTCCATCCAAACGGCTTGCGCGCACCGATTGCCTGTGCGAGGTGGATTTTGCAACATCAAAGCGGGAACACCTCTCAGTCCCCGTTCTGTCCACAAAGCCCCTGCAGAATCCGGCCGTCAGGCCGGGTGACATGGCTTGATTACTTGCTGCGAGATCAGGACGTCGACATGAATCTGGCAAACGCTCCGATCGCCGGCGACGGGTCCGAAGGGCTGGAGGACTCAAATGAATGCCTGTTCTGCGGAAGCCAGAGTATCTCTGCCGAAATCGCGCAGGTAGGGGACTTCTTCTTTCAGGCTGATCCGGGCGAATTCGGTTTCGCCCGCTGTGCTTCATGCCGCTCCTTGTGGCTTCGGCAACGCCCCGTCGGTGACCGGCTTCTTGCCGCCTATTCGCGTTACTATACGCACGACGAACCGGTGGACCGCGCGAGGATGTCTGGCGTGAAAGGGCGTCTGCGGTCTGCCTATGTGGAAACCCGCTTTGCCGCGGCGCCGACGCTGACCAGCCGGGCTCTCGCCGGGGCTTTGCGGCTGACCGGAAGAGACACTTCCAACATCGACGAGTATTACCGGTTTGCCCCGAGGGCACCTGCGCGAATTCTCGATTATGGCTGCGGCAACGGCGCCTATCTGCTCCGGATGCAGCCGCTGGGCCATGAGCTCTATGGCGCTGAATACGATCCCCAGCTTCTCGATGATCTGACGAAAAGGGGCATCGTGATGGAAGATGTCGCAGCCATCGACGACAGCCGCTGGGATCGGGAATTCGACCATATCACCCTTGCGCATGTTCTCGAACACGTGCCCGATCCCGATGCGCTGCTCGACCGGCTGCTGCGTTGGCTGAAGCCTGACGGAACTTTGTTTGTCGAAGTGCCGAATGCCGATGCGACCGGACTTTCGATCTTCGGGAGATACTGGCGTGGCCTAGAAGCCCCGCGCCATTTTTCGCTGCCCAGCCAGGCGGCGCTTGCGACAGCACTTCAGCGGGCCGGCTTCATCATCGATCGCCAGCACATAAATCCTTCGGCGCGCCGCTGGGTGTGGCAGGAATCGCTAGACGCCGCCCCCGTCGAGGAACGTCCGGCAATGCAGGCGGCGATCGGGGCCGCCCCGCTCGAGAACGTCACCAACGCCGAGTTTCTCACTTTTGTCGCGCGTCGGACCACCTGAACATGACCACCTCAGCCCGCCAGTTCCTCAAGCAGAACGCCCCGCCGCAGATCAAGAATCTGGTCAAGCGGGTGCGGGGTTCCTTCGCACCGCCGCCGATGGATGACACGGTGCTGGCCGATTACCGTTTCGCGCCGGACCCGACGTCCACAGCCCGTCTTACCTATGTCGTGCCCAATCTCTCGCCGGAAGAGGCATTTGGCGGGGTCACGACCGGGATAGACGTCTTTCTGAATCTCGCTGCAGGCCTTCGCGCGTCCCGCCCGCTCGATCTGCGGCTGGTGCTGACCGACCACGATCAGTCCACCACGCCGGCAATCTTCACCTCTCGTGCCGAAGCGGCGGGCTTCGATCCCGCGGCAATCGCGGTGGAGAAGGTCCGTGCGCAGGACAACATTCTGGCGATCCGCGCGCAGGAAATCTTCGTCACCTACAACTGGTGGGCGACGCTCAACGTCAATCCCCTGCTTGAGCGGCAGGCGGCGCATTTCGGACAGGCGCCCAAACCGCTGCTCTATCTCATCCAGGAATACGAGCCGGCGATGTACGCATTCTCGTCGGCACAGATGCTGGCGCGCGAAGCCTATGACGCGCCTGAGCGTTTGTGGGGCATCTTCAACAGCGGCAACCTCAGATCATACTTCGAATTGCAGGGACACAGCACCGAGCGCGGCTGGACCTTCGAGCCCGTCGTCAACGACAGCCTGCGCCCCTATCTTGATGCCGCCGCCACATCGTCGCGCAAGCCGCAGATCATCGTCTACGGTCGCCCGAGCATCAACCGCAACTGCTTCCCCGCACTCGTGCGCGGGCTGCGGCACTGGGCAAGCCACTATCCGCAATTCGCTGACTGGCAGGTGGTCTCGGCAGGCACGGCCCATGATCCGGTCGAGCTCGGTGATGGCCGCCAGATCCGCTCGCTCGGCAAGCTGTCGCTGGACGAATATGCCAGCCTGCTGCTGGAAAGCTCGGTCGGCATCAGCCTGATGGCTTCTCCCCATCCCAGCTATCCCCCGCTGGAAATGGTGCATTTCGGCCTGAGGGTGGTGACCAACAGCTACACCTGCAAGGATCTCGGCCCCTACCACCCCAACATGCTCTCGCTGCCCGCGATCTCGGCCGCCGCGCTGGCAGCAGGTATCGCCAAGGCTTGCGCACAGGCGGCCGCCCCGCCTTCGGACTATCGCAACCCCGAATTCGTGCGGGCCGAGAAGTATCCCTTCATGGCAGACTTGGTGTCCGCAGTGCATGACGCGATAGGGGCGTAAGGCCCTTTCACGCGGGCGACCCAACAAATCAGGCGATCAGCGGTCGCCACCAGTCTTCGTTGTCGAGATACCACCGCAGGGTCTGACGCAAGCCCTCCTCGAAGCCATGCGCGGGCGCATAGCCGAGCTCGCCCCGGGCCTTGGTCTCGTCGATGGCGTAGCGGCGGTCGTGCCCGGCGCGGTCGGTGACGAAGGTCTTGAGGCTGCTGGTCGGCTGGCCTTTGGCCGCCGGCGCATCGGGATAGCGCGCGGCGAGCCCGTCCACTTCGGCAAAGGCGCGGTCGACTTCAGCGCAGATCGTGTCGATCACGGTCATGTTGGGCAGCTCCGCCCCGCCGCCGATATTGTAGGTCTCGCCCGGCACCCCGCGCTTGAGGCAGGCCTCGATCCCGCGGCAATGATCCTCGACATGCAGCCAGTCGCGCACGTTCATACCGTCGCCATAGATCGGCAGGTTGCGCCCGTGGAGCGCGTTGAGGAGGAACAGCGGGATCAGCTTTTCGGGATACTGGTACGGCCCGTAATTGTTCGAGCAATTGCTGGTCGTCACCTCCAGCCCGAAGGTGTGATGATAGGCGCGCACGAGGTGATCGGATGCCGCCTTCGATGCCGAATAGGGCGAGTTGGGCGCGTAGGGCGTGGTTTCGGAAAAGGCCGGATCATTGGGTCCGAGCGAGCCGAACACCTCGTCGGTCGAGATGTGGTGGAAGCGGTGCGGAACCCCGCTTCCCGCCAGCCACACGGCCCGCGCGGCCTTGAGCAGGCTGTTGGTGCCGAGGATGTTGGTGTCGATGAAGGCATCCGGCCCGCTGATAGAGCGGTCGACGTGGCTCTCGGCGGCGAAGTGCACGATCGAGGTGATCTCGCGCTCGCGCAGCAGCTGTTCGACCAGTGCGGTGTCGCGGATGTCGCCCACCACCAGCTCGGCATTGGGCGCGCCTGCGATGGTCGAGCGATTGCCGGCATAGGTCAGCGCATCGAGCACGATCACCCGGTCTTCGGGATGCTTCGCGTTCCAGTAATGGACGAAATTGCCGCCGATGAAGCCGGCGCCGCCGGTCACGAGTAGATTAGCCAAGTTTCGCTTCCTCTTTCAGCATCAGGCGCAGGTTGTCGCGCCATGCCACCGGCGTATCGCCGATAAGCGCGCGGGTTTTGCTGCAATCGAGCAGCGAGAATGCCGGACGCCGTGCGGGTGTGGGGTATTCTGCCGTGGTGATCGCGTGGATCGCCGGAATGCGCGGGATGAGACCCAGCGCGTGGGCTTCCTCGGCGATTGCCACGGCGAATTCGTACCATGTCGCAACGCCGTCGTCGCTGTGGTGGAAGGTGCCGGTCGCCCCTTTCTCGACCAGCGCCCAGATGGTGCGTGCGAGGCCGGTGGCCCAGGTCGGCGCGCCAACCTGATCGGCGACCACGCGCAATTCGTCCCGCTCCTTCATCAGCCGGATCATGGTGCGCACGAAATTCGCGCCTCCCGCCTCGTAGACCCAGGCGGTGCGCACCAGCAGGTCTTCGGCGCGCAAGCAGTCCTCGCCCTCGGCCTTGGTGCGGCCATAGGCCGACTGCGGGTTGCGCGGCGCATCGGGCGCATAGGGCGTGGAGGCCGTTCCGTCGAAGACATAGTCGGTCGACACATGGACGACCTTGCCGCCGGTTTCGGCCATCGCCTCGACCATCGCTTCGACCGCTTCGGCATTGATCGCGCGGGCCAGTTCCTCGTCGCTCTCGGCCTTGTCGACCGCGGTATAGGCGGCCGCGTTGATGATCACATCGGGCGCCTCGACAGTCAGCCGCGCTGTCAGCATCGGCACGTCGGTGAGATCGACATCCTCGACATCGATCGCGTTGATCTCGGCCCAAGCCGGCGCAAGCCGCTGCAACGCGCCGCCGAGCTGACCATTGGCTCCGGTGATCAGCACTCTCATGCGAACACCGGCACATCGGCAAGCGAGAGCCCGCGCGCGTCCTTTTCCGAGATGATCGGATCGAGCCCCGCGACAGGCCATTCGATGCCGACCGCAGGATCGTTCCACGCCAGCGTGAACTCGCTCTGCGGGGCATAGGGCGCGGTGCATTTGTAGAGGAAGTCGGTATCGTCCTCGAGCGTCAGGAAGCCGTGGGCGAAGCCTTCGGGCACCCAGAACATCCGCTTGTTTTGCGCGCTCAGCTCCACTCCGACCCACTGGCCGAAGGTCGGCGAGGACTTGCGCAGATCGACCGCGACGTCGAACACCGCGCCATTGGTCACCCGCACCAGCTTGCCTTGCGGCCCGGGGTTCTGGAAATGCAGCCCGCGCAGCACGCCCTTCTGCGAGCGGCTGTGATTATCCTGCACGAAGGAAAGATCGAGGCCCGCCGCAGCGAAGGCGGCGGCGTTCCAGGTTTCCATGAAGAAGCCGCGCGCATCACCGAACACGCGCGGCTCGATGATCAGCACGCCCGGGATGGCGGTCGGGATGATGTTCATGTCAGTACCGGCTGGTCGAGCAGCTTGAGCAGGTATTCACCATAGCCCGACTTCCTCAGCGGCTCGGCGATCTCACGCAGGCCATCGGCCGTGATGAAGCCCTGCCGCCAGGCGATTTCCTCGGGGCAGCAGATCTTGAGGCCCTGCCGCTCCTCGGTGATGCGCACATAGGTTGCGGCATCGAGCAGCGAGGCGTGGGTGCCGGTGTCGAGCCACGCGAAGCCGCGCCCCATGATCTCGACCGACATGGTGCCTTCGTCGAGATACAGGCGGTTGAGGTCGGTAATCTCCAGTTCGCCACGCGCCGAGGGCTTCAGATCGCGGGCACGGTCAGCCACGGTCTCGTCGTAGAAATAGAGCCCGGTGACGGCGTAGTTCGACTTGGGCACCTTGGGCTTTTCCTCGATCGACACCGCCTTGCCGGCCGCATCGAATTCGACCACGCCGAAGGCCTGCGGGTCATTCACGCGGTAGGCGAACACGGTTGCCCCGTTGTCCCGCGCATTGGCGCTCTGGAGCAGCTGCGGCAGGCCGTGGCCGTAGAAGATGTTGTCGCCGAGAATAAGTGCGCTGGGGCCACCGCGCACGAAATCCGCGCCGATGTGGAACGCCTGCGCCAGCCCCTCGGGCCGGGGCTGGACCGCATAGGTCAGCGAGACCCCGAAATCCGAACCATCCCCCAGCACCCGCTCGAACTGCGACGCATCCTCGGGCGTCGTGATGATCAGGATTTCGCGGATTCCGGCCAGCATCAGTGTGCTGAGCGGGTAGTAGATCATCGGCTTGTCGTAGATCGGCATCAACTGCTTCGACACACCGCGGGTCAGCGGGTAAAGCCGCGTACCCGAGCCACCGGCAAGAATGATGCCGCGCCTGCTTTTACCGACGTCCATATGGATTGAAGATCCCATCTCGCAATTTCACTGCGACCCTTTTTGCGGCATTGCAGCATGGCCAAAGCCGGTCAACCGCTAATCTGGAAAGCACGGCCATTCGTGCAAAGAGAGTGGCATCTGGCAGAGGATCGTCTAAGGCCGGACGAGGCGACCGGGGGACTGTCAAGGGAATGAGAGCGCAGCAGGTGCAAACCGAGCGGGCGAGCGAGACAGCAGATCGGTACCTTGCAGAGTGCGTTCGCGCGGCTCTGGCAGAAACACCATGCCCACCCTGGCCGTTTGCTGCGCCGGACACGGTCATCACGGCAGTATTGCCGGAAAGGGCCAGTTTTCACGGGATTGCCGCGCTGCTCTGCCAGGCTCCGCAGCCGCTTGCAGGCTGGCCGGACGCCGCAGCCGCGCCGTTGCGGGAGGAGATGCGTCTGGCAGCGCTGTGGGAGGAACTCCACAGGTCACGGATTGTCGACATCATCGCGCAGCTTGCGAAGGCTGGTGTTGAAACTCTGGTGATGAAGGGCACGGCGCTTGCCTATCTGCACTATCCCGAGCCATCTGCGCGGCGTCGCGGTGATACCGACTTGCTGATCCACGCCAGAGATCTGGCCGTCACCCGGAAGGTGCTTGCAGACGCGGGATGCGTTGCCCGCCAGCACCCGCTGGGACTGTATTTCCAGGAGTCCTGGCTGTTCGACGGCGGCCTGGGGATGCAGCATGTGATCGATCTGCACTGGGAACCAGTGGATCATTCTGTCCTGCAGCGCGTAGTGAATTCCGGTCGCTACTGGGAAAACCGTGTCCCGCTGCCGCGACTCTCGCCGCACACCAGCGCGCCCGAAGGTCTGGTGATGCTGGTACACGGCGCACTCAATCAGGCATGGCATGCCCAGCGCGGTTTTCTGGTGGAAGGCGAAAGGCTGTTCGGCGAGCGCAGGCTGATCTGGTCGGTCGACTACGCGCGGATCATCCGCGATTTCGGCCCGGCCGACTGGGACAGGCTGCTGACCTATTGTGCCGAGCGCGATGCTGCCGCGGTCGTGCACGCCGCGCTCGACGGGGCGCAGCGTGATCTCGGGATTGCGCTGCCGGACGGGGTCCTGTCACGACTGGCAGCGGACGGCGTGGGTTCGCGAACCGTCAGCTACCTCGCCAACCAGAGCGTCATCGTCGATTTCATGTTGAACGTGCAGGCCGCGCCGACCATGGCGGGCCGCTGGCGAATGCTGACAAGCATGGCCTTCCCCTCGCGGGCGCACTTGCAGTCGAAGTACCCGCAGTTCGCCAACTGGCCGGTCATTCTGCTGCATATGCGCCGTCATTTCGAAGCGCTCGTCCGCATTGCCAGAGGAGAATGGCGGCATTGAGTCCGGCATCGCTCTGGCAACGCACCCGGCCCTATCGCGGGCAGATTGCAGCTATCAGCGCGCTTTCGCTGTTGAGTTCGCTGGCCAGTCTGGCGATCCCGTGGCTGGCAGGAAGCTTTCTGGCCGGCGTGCTTGGAGATGGCAGCATAGCGCTGGGCAGCACCGTTCTCCTGCTCGTTTGCGCGCTGCTCGGCCTGGCCGCGATCAATATCGGCGTTGCGATCCTGTCAGCCTCGGCCTCGGGCCGCATTCTCGCCGGACTGCGCCGGGAAGCCTACGCACACATCCAGGCGATGCCTGTCGGGTTCTTCGAGCAACGGCGCGGTGGCGACTTGCTGGCGCTGATGACCTATGAGGTCGCCAACCTCAGCCGGTTTCTGGCAACGACCCTGGCCAATGTGCCCGCGATGGTCATGACCGCTGCTGGTGCGTCCGTGCTGCTGATCATGATCGATCCCAAGGTGGGACTGATCGTTCCGGTGATCGTGCCGATGTTCTTCATGATGTTCCGGCTGTTCGGCCGTCACCTGCGCACGGTGGCCCGAAAGGTCCGCCGCGCCGAGGCGAACCTTCTGACGATCGCGGAAAGCGATCTGGACATGATCACGGCGATCAAGGCCTTCGGAGCGGAACAGGACTATCGCGACCACTACGGACAAGCGGTCGAGAAGGCGCGCATCCTCGAACTGGTGCAGGCCCGGCTGTCAGCGCTGCCGGGGCCGCTTATGACGCTCGGGGCCGCGCTGGCGGTCATCGCCATCCTTATCGCGGCAAGCGCCCAGATCGAAGCCGGAGGACGGACACCCGGCGAAGTCTTCACCTTCCTGCTTTACGCGGCGCTGCTGACCCGCCCCGTGGGCGGTCTTGCCGAGACATATGGCGCATTCCAGATCGCACGCGGCACGCTGGCCCGGCTGGAGACGGTGCTCGCCATGCCCCCCGAGCCGGGCTATGCGGCGACGGCACGACCAGGCCGTGCGCAGGGCGCGATCAAGTTCGATAAGGTGCGCTTCGCCTACCCCGGCCGCCCGGCCGTGCTCGACGGCTTCGATCTCGATATCGCGCCGGGAGAAATCGTCGCTCTCACGGGGCAGAACGGTGTCGGCAAATCGACCATCATCCGGCTGCTGCTGCGCTTCTACGAGCTTGATGCAGGGCAGATCACGCTTGACGGGGTCAACATTGCCGACCTGCAGGTGCAGCATCTCAGGCGGCAATTCGGTTATGTCCCGCAGCAACCCCTGCTGTTCAACGGCACGATCGCAGAAAACATCACGCTCGGCGCATCACCGGAAGACCCTCGCGCCATCGAACGGGCCATCGCACTGGCTCAGGCTGCCGATCTGATTGCCGGCCTTCCCGAAGGTCTCGCGACCCGGATCGGCGACAATGGCGTGCGGCTGTCGGGCGGGCAACGCCAGCGGATCGCTCTGGCCCGGGCGCTGCTGCGCGATCCGCCTGTCTACATCCTCGATGAAGCCACGAGCATGTATGACCTCGATAGCGAGGCAGCCTTCGTCGAGAGCTGCGTCAGCGCGCTCGAAGATCGCACCGTGATCATCATTACGCACAGGCCTGCAAGCCTCGCGCTCGCCGACCGCATTATCGATACGGCGGCGCTGCACAGAGACAGGGCCGACAAGTCCGGAGGCTAGTCCGCCATCTCCAGGATCAGCGCGTTTTCGGCGAGATTGCGGACAAGCTCGATCACATCTTGCACGATCTGCTCGTACGGAGCGTCAAATTCGCTTTCGATAAGCTTGGCCAGCTCGGTGATCGAGCACGCACCTTCTTTCAAACGTTCCCAGACCCTCGCACCCACACTATTGAGTCCGAAGTAGGTGCCGCTCGCAAGATCGAGCAGAACCATTTCGCCCGCCACTTCGCGTGACACCACATCGCCCGCGATCTGGAAGAGCCTATCAATCTGCATAATACCCCCCGTCTTGGCGCGAAGCATCAATGATTGCCTCAAGCACGCGAGCCAGTTCGGAGTAACGGCGAGGGTAGTCAAGTGTGAAGCAGGGGATCTTTTCAGACAGGCCCGCAATGCGACAGAAGTGCGCGTTCAGCCTCTGCTTGTCCTCGACATCGAGAATGAACGAGTGCTTGAGCATTTCCCGCAAGGCATCGGCCGGCCCAGTCTGGCGGATAGCCAGAGCCGCGTCGTGATCCTGCCCGAGGAAATAGATCCGCGCGAGCGGCACCGCCTCGTCATGCACGGCAATGCCGGCAGATGCGGGAATGCTCTGCTTGAAGACGGAGCCGGGCGCGGAGGGGTCCTGACCGAGCAGGTAGGCCGCACTGTCCGAAAAGAGCCGCAGCGCAGATGCTTTGGGATGAAGCGCGAAACCCGAAGGTATGGCCGTCAGTTCGATCACATCTTCGGTCAGCAGAGCGTGCCCCTGCTTTGCGAGTGCCGCGGCGAGGGTTGTCTTCCCGCTTCTGGACAGGCCGAGAAAAGCTACGGCCGTCCCGTCGATGACTACGGCGCTGCCATGGAGGAACAGTCCGCCGCGATGATTGCCGAGAATCGGCAAGACCGCATTGCGATAAAGACTGTCGAGGTGATCCGGGTCGCATTCGGAGGCCGGCCAGCGGCGGACAATTCCGAGGTCTGGGAATATTTCAAAATCGGTCTCGCCGGGGAACCTTAGAAGATACCCTCCCGCGATCCTGTAAAACTCCGCCCTGACGTCCCCTGCCGGGGTAACCCAATAGTCGTAGGGAGGATTGGCAAGCGGTGCTTGCTCGCGCGCCGGGCAGTATTGCAGAACGACCACCGAACTCGCCCGACTGACCATCACGGCCGCGAATCACCATAAACGCAAAATGTCCCGCCCGAACGGGCAGGACATTGCTATTCTAGATGCCTGCGGCACCTGAATCAGAGGCGACGGGTGCCACCGCCATCGTTGTTACGGCCGGTGCTGCCGCCGGTGAGATTACGAACAGAACCAAAGACTTCGAGCTTGGGCGCCTTGTACTCGGACTTGATTTCAGGCTTGTTCACAATCATTCTCCAGTTTTGAATCTCGCGAAGGCGCGCAGCCTTCCCACCCCACATGCTGCAGAAAGCATGCCACTGCGTGGACCCCGTATATCTCCCACGTTAAACTGTCGTCAACAGCTGAGACCTCTCCGAAACAAAAATGCCTAACGATTTCTTGCTCGGAAATCAGTGCTCCGAGCGAGGCCGCGCCTGCGCCCGAACAAAACCGGATGAATTCGCGGTTAGCCGCAGGGGCGCTAAATTCAGCTTTCGAAGTCCGGTTCACCACGGCTTCCGGCAATAGTCCTCGCAGGGCATTGCGGTGGGTATATTTGTTGATCCCGCCATGAAAGCGCAGATGCTCGGGAACTGCTGCGCTGAACTCCACGAACCTTCGGGACAGAAAGGGATAGCGCAACTCCAGCCCGTTTGCTGCAGGCTGCCGCTGCATCCGTGAGCGATAGTAGAGCGCCCAGGGGTCGGCGTAGCGTCCCTCCTGCAGGCGCTGATCGAACCCGGACGGCAGGGACTGAAGGTAGTCCATCCGCAGTTGCGCGACACGCGCCCGCCATTCGGGTCTCAGCCACAGCGGGTCGGCGGCTCCGGCAAAAGGATCGGCTCCTCGCATCTGCTTGATCCGCGCGAGGACAGAATCGGGCAGCAGACCGGCAAGGCCCATGCGAATCGCCGATCGCAGGGGTTTGGCGGCCCCGCGCGCCGCCATGTCCGCCCGCAAGGACCTGATGAATGCACGGCCTTCGCGCCGCTGCGCCAGCTGGCGATAGAAGACATGCGAGCCGCCCAGCCATTCGTCGCCCCCGATACCGGTCACCAGCACTCTTGCCCCGTCTGCGGCGGCACGGGCTTCGAGGTTGATCGACATGACCCCGTTGGTCGGGGGCGGCACGTCGTGATCGATACCGGCCTGTCGGGCATACCAGTCTTGCGCGGGCGCGAACAGCGGCACCTCGACAATGTCCTGCCCGACGTGATCGGCCACGGCCCGCGCATAGGGCAGCTCATAGGCACCCGTGCCGGGCTCTCCGGCCAGAGTATAGCCCCTGATGTCGGGTGCCTGCAGCCGCCCTTCGCGATGCAGCTGGTCGGCAATCACGAACAGGGCCGACGAATCGAGTCCCCCGCTGACCTCGAACGCGAGCGGTGCCTGTGATCGCGATGTCCGGCGCACCGCATCGAAGAGTTCGGCCCTGTGATGCTCGGCATATTCGTGTTCCGACCGGTAGCGGAGCAAGGGACCGCAAGGCAGTTGGTAGTAGCGCCGCAATATCGCTGCCGACCCATCGCAGGCCAGCCAGTGCGCGTGCGGGAGCGACTGAATGCCCTGCCACGCGGTGCGCTCTCCCGAGAACACATCGCCGGCTGCAAGGCACGCGAGAAAATCGAGATCGGGTTCGGGCCTGCGCTCGAGCGCCTCGATGATGACCGCGACATCGGATGCAGCCAGCACCTCGTTGCCGGAGCGGTGGAAGTACAACGGCTTGAGTCCGAGATGGTCGCGCGCGCAGAACATGCGGTGCCTGCGCCAGTCTGCCACCACGAAGGCGAACTCCCCGTCCAGCCGACCGGTGCAATCTTCACCCCATTGTTCATAGGCGCGAAGCACCAGCTCTGCATCGGAGCGATTGCGCAAATGCGCCCCGCGGGACAGCAGATCGCTGCGCAACTCCTCCCAGTTGGCGAGGAAGCCGTCCAGAGCGATCGCGACGCTGGCGTCCTCGTTGGCATGCGGCTGCGCGGCCTCGCACGATTCCGGCGTCGTGTGCATGGTGCAGGCCCCGAGGCCGATCGCCCCCTTGGCCAGCCACGCCCTGTCCTCATGGCGACGATGCGAAAGCGCCTGCATCATGCGGGCCGCCTGCCCGGCCCGGCCCGGAGCCGGGGAGAAGATGGCGGCGATTCCGGTCATTGCGGGTTGCCTCCCGGGAGCAGACACTTGGCGGGCTCGCCACGACTGTGCCAATAGGCGAGCGATGGAAGGCTCGCAATCATCGCCGGTGCCGCTGCCGGGCAAACCGCCCCGCCTTGATGACCTCGGCTGGCTGGCCCGCTATTCGCTGCGGGGCCTGCGGGAGCTCGTGCGGGCGCGGCTTGTCTTCGCGGTGCTCAACGCCGCCGACATCCCCGCCCGCAATGCGGCCGCAAGGGAAAGGGCGATCGATGGCGCGACCGCCGATCCAGTCGTCGCGGCGCGAATCAGTTATGTCCTGCCGCGGCTGTCGTCGCGCCTGCCATGGCGAAGCGACTGCCTTGTCCAGGCCATTGCCGGCCAGAACTGGCTTGCGGCACAGGGTCTGGCGAGCGAGATCCGGATCGGTGTCCGGCGCGACGAGAGCGAGAAATTCGGCGCCCACGCCTGGCTTGTCCATGACGGCCGGATCATCAGCGGCGGCGACATCAGCAGCTACGAACTGCTGCTGGGCGCCGATGATGCCGGTGCGTAGCCGGGTCGGCTCGCGCCTTTGGCAGCACTGAACCTCGCATTTACCTTTTTTTGCTATGAGGCGGTTGCCAAGCTTGCTGCACTGCACTAGTAATAACCGTGAAGATTCTATCGAAGAGGGCTTAGAAATGGTCAAGATCGCTTCTCGCATGGCTATGGCAGCCGCCGCGGCCACCATGGCAATTGCGCCGGTTGCTGCTCAGGCAAGCACCCGTGCCGGCGACAACGGGTCGGTTTACAGCGTTTCTTCGGCTCCGGGCATCGGTCGCGCTGCCGAGGGCGAAGCTGCTGTTGGCGGCGTTCCGATCATCATCGGCCTGCTGGGTCTGGCCGCCATCATCGGCGGCGTGATCATGGCTTCGAGCTCGGATGACGACGGCCAGTCGCCGGGCACCTGATTCGCTTCATTCACCGCAAGCCTGAGGGCTTTTTCAAAAGACAGCCCGGTACATAACGTGCCGGGCTTTTTCTTTTTGCCATTCCGATCTGGCACTGCGTTGCTTGAACCGAGGTATCGCTGTTGGAAAACAACCTCGCAGCACGGGTCTCCTTTCTGGCCCTTCTCACGACGCTCGTCGTAGCCTTTGCACTCGGAGGAGGCGGCAGTCGGCAGGGCCTCGCCAATCTCCTGGTGCAGTTGACCGCCGTCGCCGCACTTGTCCCGCACCGATCAGCCCTGATGCAGTTCCTGCGGGAATCGCCTCTGGCGCTGAGAATACTTGTCGGCATTTCGTTGCTGATGCCGCTGCTCCAGATCATCCCGCTCCCGCCCGGAGTATGGCAAGCATTGCCTGGTCGCGAGCTGGCCGCCCAATCGCTTGAAGTCGCCGGCGAATCGGGTTGGATGCCATTCAGCCTCGATCCCCTTCGTACGCTCCTTGCGCTTACAGCACTGGTCACGCCGGTCGCGGTGCTGATTGTCGGCTGGGCCGTGCCGCGGGATCGGCTGGTGCTGCTTGGCTGGGTGGTGGTCGCCTGCGGCATTGCGACAACGCTGATCGGGCTTTTCCAGATCGGGGCAACCGACGGATCGGGAACACTCTACGGCGCCCGCAATCCTGGCGACGTTCTGCTTGGCACTTTCGCCAACCGCAACTCCACCGGCCTGCTCCTGGGCTTTGCCCTGGCACTCGCCGCGCTTCTGCCCGCCCCCAGACCTCATCCGGCCGTGCTGGCTGCGCGAATCGGCGCTTGCACCCTGCTTGTGCTCACCATCATCCTGACCAAGTCGCGCACCGGGATCGTCCTGACCGCGCTGCCGCTGGGACTGGCTGCGATCAAGGTGCTCTGGTCGGTCATGCGCGAGCGCAGGGCCGCCGGCACCGGGGGGGCAAGGTCGAACCATTACCTTGCCGCGTCGCTTGGCGCCCTTGCGCTGCTGACGATCGGCGGCGGCGCCTTGCTGATTACCGCGCCCGGCCCGATCGGTGAGGCACTCGAGAGGTTCGAGGCCAAGGATGATCCACGCCGCTACATCTGGGACGATGCAAGCTATTCGGTCTCGCGCTACTGGCCGGTGGGCGCGGGCATGGGCACCTTCGACGAGGTGTTCCAGGTCGACGAATCGCTCGAAAACCTGACCCAGAAGACAGCCGGGCGGGCGCATAATGACTATCTCGAGCTTGCGATCGAAGCCGGTGTCCCCGGGATCGTGCTGGCAGGACTGTGGCTGATGCTTGTCGGCTGGCTCACCTGGCGCGCGCGTCACTCCTCGCAGCGCTGGGTCGCCTGGGCGGGCAGCAGCTTCCTGTTCGCGGTCGCACTGCAGTCGATCACGGACTATCCCTTGCGCAGCCAGACGATCCTGGCCTTCGCGGGCTTCGCGCTGCTGCTGCTGGCGCGCGCAGGAAACGCCCGCGGGAGGACGCGCCCATGATCGCAAGACTGACTTGGTACGGGGCGCTGTTCCTGATCGCTGCGGTGACAACCTTCGCGCAGATCGATCGCCAGTCGCTTGCCACTCCTGCCCTCGCATCGCTGGTTCCCGAGCCGATGCGTGGCTATTCGCAGGTCCGGGTGACCGCTTTGGCAGCGGAGAGTGACGACCCTGCGCTTGCGCTTGAAGAAGCCCGCAAGCTGGTGCGTCGCCGGCCCGTGCCCGCGGAGCATCTGACCTTGCTGGCAGTGGCCCAGACAAGGAGCGGAGCGGTCGAGGAGGCCGGCACGACCATCCAGATCGCCGCCAAGCGCGGGTGGCGCGAACCCCTCGCGCAAGAGGCCGTGCTCCGTCTGGCGCTGGCTGCGGGAGACAAGCCCGAGGCCGCGCGGCGCTATACCGCACTCTTCCTGCGCCGCTCCACACCCGACGATCTGCTGCGCGAACTCGGCCCGGCCGTGCTGGGCGAAACTGGCGGCGCGGGCCAGGAGACGCTGGTCGACATCATCAGCGGGACCGATCGCTGGAACAGTCTGTTCCTGCGGCGGGGTGCACTGGTGATGCCGCCGGCAACTCTGGCCGACATAACGGTGGCAGCGATCAAGCGCGGAACGCAGTTCGACTGCGATGTGCTGGCGCAGACGCTGAAGGGCGTGACCCAGGCCGAACCTGCCGCAGGCGAGCGGGTCGCGATGGCAGCGCGCGGCCAATGCCCCGAGCTAGGCCGCTAGGGCCATTGCTCGTCAAAGGGTGCGGATGACGCCCGAGAAATCGGTGGCCGCGTTATCCTTGGCGAAGGCCTCGTAGATCGCGCGGGCGTGATCGCCCAGTTCGACCTTCGCTCCGGCAGCCTGCGCCGCTTCCATTGCCAGCCTGAGGTCCTTCAGCATCAGCCCGGCGGCAAACCCGCCCTGATAGTCGTTGTCTGCCGGGGTCTTGGGGCCGACACCGGGGACCGGGCAGTAGGAGGTCATCGACCAGTTTTGGCCGCTTGAGACGCTCGAAATGTCGTAGAAGGTCTGCGGGTCGAGGCCGAGCTTCTGCGCCATGGCAAAGGCCTCGCAGGTGCCAATCATGTGGATTGCGAGCAGCATATTGTTGCAGATCTTGGCCGCCTGCCCGTTCCCCGCCGCGCCCGCATGGATCACCGCCTTGCCCATTGCCTCAAGGATCGGCTTGGCGCGGGCGAAAGCTTCGTCAGAGCCGCCGACCATGAAGGTGAGCGTGCCGCCCGCCGCCGCCGCGATCCCGCCCGAGACAGGGGCATCGACCATCTGGTAGCCGTGCGCCTCGGTAACCGAAATCACCTCCCGCGCGGTGGCGACGTCAATGGTCGAACAATCGAGCAGGATCGCGCCCTCGGGCGCATGGCCGATCACCTCGTCCCAGTAGACTTGGCGAACGATCGCGCCGTTGGGCAGCATCGAGACGACCGCCTCGGCGCCCGCGCAGGCTTCCTTCGCGGTGGCAAAGGTGCTGCACCCTGCCTCGCGCGCGGCGGCGAGCGCGGCGTCGCTGAGGTCGAAGGCGCGGACTTCGTGGCCCGCCTTGACGAGGTTCGCGGCCATCCCGCCGCCCATGTTGCCGAGGCCGATAAAGGCGATTTTCATTGTCTGATTCCCCTCCCGCTTGCGGGAGGCGCCGGGGGTGGGCCCGCCTCCCGAGAATTTCGGTGGGACTTGCCCACCCCTAACCCCTCCCGCAAGCGGGAGGGGGACTAAGCTACCGCCCCTTCCACTGCCCTTCGCGCTTCTCGATAAACGCCGCCATGCCCTCGGCCTTGTCCTCGGAGGCGGTGAGGATCTGGAAGATGCGGCGCTCGACGATCAGCCCCTGATCGAGGGTCATTTCGAAGGCCGAATTCACCATCTCCTTGTTGGCGATGGTCGCCATCGGCGGCATCGCGGCGATGGTCGCGGCGGTCTTGAGGCTTTCGGCGATCAGTTCCTCATGCGGCACCACGCGGGCGACGAGGTTGCTGCGCTCGGCCTCTTCCGCGCCCATCATCCGGCCGGTGAGGCACATTTCCATCGACTTCGACTTGCCGATCGCGCGCGTCAGCCGCTGCGAGCCGCCCATGCCGGGGGCAACGCCCAATTTGATCTCTGGCTGGCCGAACTTCGCCTTGTCACTCGCGATGATGAAATCCGCCATCATGGCGAGTTCACACCCGCCGCCCAGCGCAAAGCCGTTGACTGCGGCGATCCACGGCTTGCGGGTCTTCTTGACGATCTCGCTGGTCCACGGACCGAAGAAATCGTCGAGGTAGAAATCGGCCGCCGGCTTGTCGGCCATCTCCTTGATGTCCGCGCCTGCGGCAAAGGCCTTGTCGCCGCTGCCGGTGAGAATCGCGCAAAGCTGGGTGCTGTCGGCCTGATAGGCGGCGAAAGCGGCGATTAGCTCGGTGAGCACCTGCGAATTGAGCGCGTTCAGCGCCTGCGGCCGGTTGATCGTCAGCAGCGTGACGCCCTTCGTGCCCCGAGCATCGGTTTCTGCGGTGATGGTTTCGTAGGTCATGCTTTCCCTCGTCGCCCTTGCGAAGGCAGGGGCCTGTCTGACGTTGCAGCTTCGCGCAGAAGCCTAGCCGGATTCCCGCCTTCGCGGGAATGACGGAATAGTTAGGCGAGCGGCGCCCACTCCTCGCCCTCGGGCAGGGGCGCGAAGATCGCGTCGAGCAGATCTTCCGTCACGCCCTCGGGGGTAGCCGGGTCCCACTTGGGATCATTGGTCTTGTCGACGATCACCGCGCGCACCCCTTCCGCGAAGTCGGGGCGGGTCAGGACCCGGGAAGCGATGCGGTATTCCATCCGCATGTTGTCGGCAAAGTCGGTAAGCGCCGCGCTTTCCGCCAGCTGGCGCAGCGCGACCTTGCAGGTCTGCGGGCTCTTGGTGCCGAGCGTGTCGCGCTCCTTCATTGCCCAGTCGTCGCCCGCGTCGGCAGCGGCTTCGAGGCTGGCGAGAATGTCTTCGTAAGCGTCGGACGCGAAGTGCTTGGCGATCTTGTCGGCGTTGGCCTCGATCCGCGCCTTGGGCGGTGTGCCGACGGGCTCGGAAAGGATCCCCGCGATCCGGTCGGGGTGATCGTGGATGCGGGCCTTGAGGTCCTCCACCATCTCGTGCGGCACGTAATGCGTGGCGAGACCGGTCCACAGGCATTCCGAACCATCGAGCCGCGCGCCCGTTAGCGCGAGGAATTGCCCCAGCCGCCGGCCGAGCCGCGCAAGATACCAGCCGCCGCCCACATCGGGAAACAGGCCGATCCCGGTCTCGGGCATGGCGAAGCGGGTGTTCTCGGTCGCGACGCGGTACTTGGCGGGCTGCGAGATGCCCACGCCGCCGCCCATGGTGATGCCGTCCATGAAGGCGACGATCGGCTTGGCATAGGTGAACATCTGGTGGTTGAGCTGGTACTCGTCGTGGAAGAACTTGCGGCCTGAAACGCCGCCATCGTTCAGCGCCGAGTTGCGCAGGAAGGCGATATCGCCGCCCGCGCAGAAGCCGCGGCCCTCGGCATGATCGAGGATAACCGCCTTGATGCTGTCATCTGCCGCCCATGCGGTCAGCGCCGCGCTCATCGCATGGCACATCTCCAGCGTCAGCGCGTGCAGCGCCTTGGGCCGGTTGAGGCTGATATGGCCGATCGGGCCATTGGTACGGATCAGGACTTCATCGGTCATGGGCGTCAGGCTTTCGGTTCGATCAGGTCCCAGCGATTGCCGAAAGGATCGCTGAAGACGGCAACGGTGCCATAGGGTTCGTGGCGCGGCTGCTCGTGAAACTGCACCCCTGCATCGGCAAGGCGTGCGTGGGTAACTGCAAAATCATCCGTGCGGGCAAAAAAGCCGACGCGGCCGCCGGTCTGGTTGCCGATTGCGGCGCGCTGCGACGCGTTGGCGGCCTCAGCCAGGAGCAGCCGCCCGCCATCCCTGCCGCCGACCACCACCCAGCGCTTGCCGCCGCCCATGTCGCTGTCCTCGATCAGATCGAAGCCGAGCGTATCGACGAAGAAGGCGATACCCGCATCGTAATCGGGCACCACCAGCGTCGTCAGGGCGAGGCGAACGGAGCTCACTGCCGCAGCAGGTCCCGGCCCACGACCATGCGCATGACCTGGTTGGTGCCTTCGAGGATCGAATGCACACGCAGGTCGCGCCAGAAGCGTTCGATGGGATAGTCCTGCAGGTAGCCATAGCCGCCGAACAGCTGAAGTGCACGGTCGACGATGGCGCTGCCGTTGTCGGTCGCGAGCCGCTTGGCCATCGCCGAGAAGCGGGTCTTGTCAGGCGCGTTGTCGGTGACCTTGGCCGCCGCCAGATAAAGCAGCGCGCGTGCCGCCTCCAGATCGGTCGCCATGTCGGCGAGCATGAACTGGGTGTTCTGGAAATCGGCCACGGCCTGGCCGAACTGCTTGCGGTCCTTGGTGTAGCGGATCGCCTCGTCGAGGCACCTTTGCGCCCCGCCGAGCGAACAGGCACCGATATTGAGCCGCCCGCCATCCAGCCCCATCATCGCGATGCGGAAGCCCTCGCCCTCGGCGCCGACAAGGTTCTCCACCGGAACGCGCACATCCTCGAGGATCAGCTGCGCGGTCGGCTGGGAGTGCCAGCCGAGCTTCTTCTCCTGCGCGCCGAAGCTGACGCCGGGCATGTCCTTTTCGATCACCACACAGGAAATGCCCTTGGGGCCATCCTCGCCGGTGCGGACCATCGCCACGTAGATCTCGTTCGCACCCGCGCCCGAGATGAACTGCTTGGTGCCGTTGAGGACGTAATGATCGCCGTCCCGCCGCGCCGTGGTCTTGAGCGCCGCCGCGTCCGAACCCGAACCCGGCTCGGTCAGGCAGTAGCTGGCGATCTTGTCCATCGTCACGAGATCGGGAAGGTACTTCGCCTTCACCGCCTCCCCGCCGAAGCGGTCGATCATCCAGGCCGCCATGTTGTGGATCGAGATGAAGGCGCTGGTCGACGGGCAGCCATAGGCCATCGCCTCCATGATCAGCGCCGCTTCCAGCCGCCCCAACCCGATCCCGCCCGACTGTTCGGAAACGTAGATCGCCCCGAAGCCCAGCTCCGCGCTGCGCTGGATCGTCTCGCGCGGGAAGATGTGCTTTGCGTCCCACTCGGCGGCGTGGGGCGTGATGTTGTCGGCGGTGAAGCGCTGGGCCACCTCGCGGATCGCCAGCTGATCGTCGGTGAGTTGAAACTGTCCGTGCATGGCGAGGTGCTCTAACCGGCTTTGCCCCGTTGGAAAAGGCTGGCGGAGACAGCGGCCTTGCGGTTTTTTGCTAGGCTGCGGACGAATCGCCGCACCCCGAAGCAGCGCACAGGCGTATCTGCCGGCATGAACCGCGCAGCATCACGCCTGATCCTTGTCTACAATGCCGATAGCGGGCTGCTGAATGCGGCGAAGGATGCGATGTGGAAGGTGATGCGGCCGGCGACCTATCCATGTTCGCTCTGCGCGCTGACCTATGGCTGGGTATCGATGCGCCGGCGCTGGCGCCGGTTTCTTGCGGGATTGCCGCAGGCCAAGGTGTTCCATCACCGCGACGACTTTGCCCGCGCCTTTCCCGGACAGGATGTTCCCCTGCCCGCAATTCTGCTGGCCGAGGGCGAGGGCGGGCCGCAAGTGCTGGTAAGTGCAACGGAGCTCGACGCTCTGCCCGATCTTGCGGCCCTGATCGCGCTGGTTGCGGCGCGGCTGGAAGCGGCCGGTCATTCCTGACCGGGCGCGCCGATCCGGTCCTTCCAATGCAGCCGGCAGCGATCGGCCTTGCCTGCGCCTGCGGCGGCGGCAAAGCGTTCGGCGCTCGGCGCAAGGCGGCGGATCAGGATCACGCCCTTGGCGGTGGGGCTGACGATCGCCCCGGTTTCAGTCGCGCTGCCAGGCGGCAGCAGCCGCACCGCCACTGCGCGCCCGGTGCCCCGGATGGTCGCGAAGTTGTCGGTCTGCGCGGCGAAGAACGAGAGCGACTGGTAGTCCGGCCAGTCCCCCATCCGCACGTCAAGCTGCATGCCCGGATTGCTCAGATCATAGCGGCACAGTGCATAGTACAGATCTGGCGATGAGCGCACCACGGTCTGGGTCTGCGGGCTTATGCGCGCGGGCGTGGTGAAGCGGTGGAGCGCAACGCCGCGCGCGGCAAGCGCATCCATCGCGCGGCTCATGATGAAGGCGGGCGCGAAATGCAGCGCTGCCGCGTGGGTGGCCGCCGCAGCGACAAGCAGCACCGCGATCGGGCCGAGCCAGCGCCTCATGCCGCGCCCTTTCCGCAGGACAGCCGCTCCACGCGCGGCGGCACCAGCGCCTCGCGCGGCGCCGCGAGCAGGGCCGGATCGGGCATATACAACCGCAGGGTGAGATCGAAGGCTCCCGCCTTGCGGCTGGAAATCCAGTGGGGGGCATCGACGGGCCGTTCAGGCGCGATCGCCGCCTCCCATGCCCCGGCTCCCGCGCGGCTGGCATCGATGCTGAGAGCGCCGTCATCGTTGGCGGGGAGCATCGATTGCGCGTCATACAGCGTCACCGACCACCAACCGGCGGGCATCGCCCCGCCTGCAAGCCGGTAGGTGCAGTCCTCGCGGAGCGGCTGCCCGGCTGAATCGGTGTTGCGGGTGAGATAGACGGCCTCGCTCTTGGCGAGGGCCAGCAGGCCATGGCGCGCGACCCGGGCGCGGGTATAGGGATCGGCCGCCCCCGATCCGACCGCAAAGTCGCCGCGCCAGCCATCGACATCGACATTCCCGAAGGCGAGCGTTTTGGCATCCGGCCACAGGCCCGCCATGAACACGGCGCTGCCGAGGCCGAGCGCGCCGCCCGCGACAAGCGCCGCAAGATAGCCAAGCAACCGCAGCATCAGCCGTGCACCACCGCTTCCGCCTCGATCTCGACGCGCCATTCCGGGCGGCACAGCCACGCCACCCCCGCCATGGTCGCCGCCGGACGCGCCGCGCCGAAGAAGCGCGCGTGGATTTCGCCCACCGCGTCCTGATCGGCGGGGTCGGTCAGCAGCATCCGCGTGCGCACCACATCGGCTGCGCTGCCGCCGAGTTCCTCGATCGCCGCGACGATAATGGCGCAGCACCGCGCGGCCTGTTCGGCTGCGCCGCCGGGCGTGGTCGAACCGTCAGGCTCGACCGGGCCGGTGCCCGCGACAATGATGCGCTCGCCCGCTTTCACCGCGCGGGCAAAGCCGAAGGTCTCTTCATATGGCGAGCCCGAGGTCGCCCGTGCGCGCTCGCTCATCCGCAGGTGATTTCGACGATCTTCATCTTCTCGTCGTAGCGCACGTTCACGCGGTCCTGCCGCAGGTCCATCGTCCACGCGGCATTGGGCGGGCCCCAGCGCAGGGTGCGCGCGCCGCTGTCCTTGAGGATCGCCTCGCCCATCGATTGCGTGGCGTCATGGCCCACGTGATACTGGGCGGGTGCGGCATTGCAGACCATCGGCACGGGCGGCGGCGGGACGGCTTCGGCCCGGTCAGGAGCCTCGTCGCCGATGTTGACCACGCAGGCCGAAAGGCCTGTCGCGAGAATGCCCGTGAAGGCCATGCGTGTTGCTGTCTGCCGCATCTGTCCGCTCTCTCCCCTGCCAGCGCCGGAGGGAGCTGGCTGCAGGTCATGGATAACAGCCCCGGCGCGACAATTGAAGCCGTGCGCGCGTCTTTCGACGACTCAGCGCGCGTGCTTGTCGAGCTCGTCGCCGCTGACCGTGACCACGTGCAGCAGGTTGGTCGCCCCTGGGGTCCCGAACGGCACGCCCGCGAGCACGATCAGCTTGCTTCCGGCCACGCCAAAACCGTGGCGCAGCGCCATGCGCTTGCCCTTGCCGATCATCTCCTCGAAGCTGCCGATATCCTTGGTCGCCACAGCGTGGGCGCCCCACAGCAGCGCCATCCGGCGGGCCGTGCGGATCGAGGGGGTGAGCACCAGAACCGGGGTCGCGGGCCGTTCACGCGCGACCCGCCGCGCCGTCGAACCCGACGCGGTGAACACGGTGATCGCGCTGATCGGCACAGTGTCGGCGATGGTCATGCAGGCATGGGCGAGCGCGTCGGAGGTGGTGGCATCGGGCGGGGTGTCGAGGAAGCGCACGCGCTCCTTGTAGCCCTCGTCATTCTCGACCTGCACCGCGATGCGGTCCATCATCGCGACCGATTCCTCCGGCCACGCGCCCGCCGCGCTCTCGGCCGAAAGCATCACCGCATCGGCCCCGTCATAGACCGCGTTGGCAACGTCGGAGACTTCGGCGCGGGTCGGAGTCGGGGCCTCGATCATCGATTCGAGCATCTGGGTCGCCACGATCACCGGCTTGCCTGCGCGGCGCGCGATGTTGACGATCTTCTTCTGCAGCGGCGGCACCTCGAAGGGTTCGAGCTCCACGCCGAGGTCGCCGCGCGCAACCATGATGCCGTCGGCCAGCTCGATGATCGCATCAAGGCGGTGGACGGCCTGCGGCTTCTCGATCTTGGCGCAGATCGCGGTGCCGTGGGTGCCGATCAGCTTGCGCGCCTCGGCGATATCCTCGGGGCGCTGCACGAACGACAGCGCAATCCAGTCCGCGCCGTGCTCGGTGGCAAAGGCGAGATCGCGGCGGTCTTTCTCGGTCATCGCCGGGATCGGCACTTCGGCATCGGGAACGTTCACGCCCTTGCGGTCGGAGATCACCCCGCCGACTTCGGCGCTGCACAGGATGCGGCTGTCGGAGGCTTCGAGCACCTTCAACCGGATCTTGCCGTCGTTGATCAGCAGGCGCTGGCCGCGCTCCATGATCCCGAACAGCTCGGGATGCGGCAGGCAGACGCGGGTCTCGTCGCCCGGGGTCTCGTCACGGTCGAGCACGAAGTGGCCCGAATGGCGGATCACCGCCTGCCCGTCCCTGAAGGTGCCGACGCGCAGCTTGGGCCCCTGCAGGTCGGCAAGGATCGCGATCGGACGCGCGAACTGCTTTTCCAGCGCCCGGATCGCCGCGATCGCCGGTTCATGATCGGCGTGGCTGCCGTGGCTCATGTTGAGGCGGAAGGCATCCGCGCCGGCACGCACCAGCTTCTCCAGCATCTCGGGCGAGC
>CAZQOO010000022.1:0-19597 GCA_964594845.1 uncultured Porphyrobacter sp.
GGTCGATGCTGGTGATCGACACCGGGCCAAGCACCCACCAGTCGCCGTTGGCATACTGGCCGACAGGGCGCGGCGCGGCGAAATTGAAGGTCACGCCGTGCTGGGTGACCAGCTCGGGTGTCTCGACACCGTTGAAGGTAACCGCACTGCGGCGCGAATGGCCCAGCCAGTGCCCGTATCCGAAGCCCGGCATCAGGCAAGGCCAACCAGATCGGCTGCGGTCGTGCCGGTCGCACGGACCGCGATCGCCCGGATGTCGAGAATCGCGCCGCTAGGCACATTGGCGAACAGGACATCGTCATTGCTGTCGACGGCGCGGACAACGAGATTGCCTCCGGTGCCGATAAAGAGCGCCTTGGGCAGGATCGGCAGGGTCGCGGCGTCGTCAGGCTGAATGGCATAACAGCGGCGCGCCGGTGCGATCAGGCTGTCTGTGGTGCTGCTGAAATCGGTCGATGGCATAGGGACATCCTTTCAAGACAAAGCAAGAACAAATGACCTATGCGTTCGATTCCAAGTAGGAAAATGAAAAAACGGGGCTGGTTTCCAGAACCCCGAAGAGATGGGCGAGTCCAGATCTAGCGTCAGGAAACATTTCCCAACTTTGGGTGCTGCAAGTGACCGTAGCGACGACCTTCGGGCTTCAGTCGGGATTGATGCTCATGAATGAAACAGCCAGATCGCCAGGCTTGATCGGGCGCTCGTATCCTCCTGTCTCGCGCTCGGCAAAATCGAGCGTCTTCAGCACTTTCAGGGCGGCAGCGTTGCGCGCTGTCGGGGTGAAGTTGACCACAATCCTTGCCGGGTATGTCGCGCCTTCCTTCGCCACTGCATCTGCTTGCCTGCGGTCGTAGAAGCTTGCGAGATAGTCGAACAGCGCCTGTTCGACATATTTGCCCTGGACCCGGCACGACAGCATGAAGTCTTCGATCACGACGGTATCGCCGTCGCGAGATGCCAGGCAGAAACCGACCGTGCCGTAGGAACCGAAACGGTCCTTGGCGTCGACGACGAAACGATCCCTGCTTTCGTCTTGCAAGATGCCCTTGATCGTCTCGCGATCATACTTGCGCCCCGAGAAATTGAGCTGGTTGGTCCGCTGAACCAGCTCGGCGATGCGTTCGAAATCGCTTGGCCTGTCCGGGCGGATCTCGAGGACGATGCGGCAGTCGGCCAGAAAGCGATGATAGTCGCCGAATTCCTCTGCCGCCTGCTGCCGCGTGGCGGCTTCCTGATACATCGCCCGCCGCCGTTTCGATTCGTCCGTCACACCGCCTTGCAGCCTGGGGTGATTGTGCAGATCGGGAAGGCGGGTTTCGGGGAGCGTCTCTACCTCGGGATGAGCTTCGCTGACCTGCGCCCGCTCGAAGGGATTGTCATCGATGAACAGGAAGGTGTCGATCCCGATGTCAAGCATCGAGGCAATGCGCTTGATCGAGACCGACTTGGGATCCCAGTTGATCTGGGGATGCAGCAGATACTGGTCCAGGCCCTCCCGTGCCAGACGCTCGAGGGCATCGCTTTCGGCATTCTTGCTCGCGACCGAAATCAGAATGCCGCGCTCGTCGAGCCAGGCGAACAGTTCCCTAATGCCCGGACGCAAGGTTACCGCGCCCTCAAGCAGGATGCCCTCCCACAGGGTGTTGTCCAAATCGAAGACGACGCATTTGACCTGGGGGGCCTTGGCGTCGAGCATTTTGCGGTCTGCCGCCGCCGTTTCCTCGACGTTCGCGGCAGGCACGGCTCCGACAAAATCGAGTTTGCCGATGATGATTTCCGGCAGGCGCTCGTCAAAACTTGTCAGCTGCACCAGAAACGGCAGACCCGAAGAGACGATGTGGACGAACTCGGCTGCCGGTATCGAGAGCCGGTTCATGCCCGGGGAGAGCTGCCAGACTGTCCGGAAAGGGCGGGGCTGATCCGCCATAGCGATTGCTTGGGTCAACCGGTTCTGGTCGATCACCATCGCCAACTGCACTTGCGCATGCGCGCTGTCCGGGTTGTAGATCTCTGCCTCGAAGCTCGCAGGCAGTATGACAGGCTCCGACTTGTCAGCCGATCGGGCTGCGGCGAGGCGCCGCAGAACCCGCTCGGCGAGATTGGCATAGGCCCGCGTCGGCGGAAACTTTCCCAAGGCTGCGCCAAGACGATTGAGAATGCCCGAAAGCGCCACATAGCGACGTTCGAGCTGTTCTATCTCCCCATCGGCAAGCAATGACGCATTGCCGCGCGCTTCGAGCTTACCCCATTTGCGGTAACGAATGTGGGCAAGCGAACGTTGCGGCGTGCGCAACTCGACAATTCCGCCCTCGAACCTGCGGCATTTCCCGTTCGCCGTAGGGGAATACAGGTCGCAGGAAGAATAACAGGCCGGAGCCGCACATTCCACGCAGTGCTCCTCCCAGATCAGCAGGGAGCGCGGCTTTTTTGATGCGTCAGCGTCATTCTCGAACTCGGGCGGGACCTTGGCCGAGGATTTTCCGCTCAGACTATCGAATAGGAACATCGGGCAGACTCGTCATCTTGTTGTTGCGCCATCATCGACAATGTGGTGCGAAATTCTCGAACGATTGATTTACAAAGGAAAATCAGAACCGTGCGCTTGCCAATGCCGATTTGTGATCAAGCAATATTGCGCTTGATGTAGCTTGCGACTGATCGACGAAAATTTCGCGAAACCGGCCAACTTCCCCGCAAGATCCTGTCGAGTTCCGCTTCCGACATGTCGCATCGGAGTGTGTTGCGGTTCCAGATTATTGCGGAAGGATCCAGGGTGCCGCCATCGCTGGTGTGAATGCGGGCAAACGACTGCTCTTTGAGCCATCGCATTACCCGGCGATCATAACTGCCGAACGGGATGGCGACCTCGTCGACCGGAGCGCCAATCGCATCGGTAAGCTCTGCTCTTGCCGCAACGGTCTCGTCGGCGAGCCCGGTATCGTCGAGCCTTTTCCAGTCGCGATGGTCGCGCCCGTGGAGTCCGACGATCATGCCCTGCGCATGCAGACGGCGGGCATCGTCGCGGCTGCAATACTCCTGCTGATCGAAACGGCCGGTAAGCAGGAAGAAGCGCCCTGAAAGGCCATGCTCCGCGAGGATTTCCGCGGCCAGAAGGTCCGACTTGTTGCCGTCATCGAAGGTGAAGAGAAACTTAGCCGGATTATCTGTCCGCATCACGCGTTCGATCACCTGCCGGAAGCCTGCCAGGGAAAGCCAGTAGGGCCGCTCGTCTGCTGGCACCGTCGGATGCGGTTCCCCGACGCCGTGGAAATTGAGGGCGATCATCGGTCTGCCCACTGATCAGGAGCGACCGCAAATGCGTGTTCCCATGCATTCCTGGCCACAACATTGCGGACATTGGCCGGAGGTCTGCCGCCGAACGCGCCTGCCAGCGCTGCCAAAGCCTGCGGCATGGCGCCGCGCAAGGCGTTCCGGGCGGCCTGGGCAATGATCAGCATATAGGTGATCGGCAAGGACATCGGCATGAACCGCCGAACGAAGCGGATCCGGTTTCGGCAATTGAAATAATAGGCAAATGGCGAAGGAACCCGATTGAGCGAACCCGTTCCGATAACCGTGCCCCCGTGATGCAGGATCACGGCTTCGGGCACCTGACGCAAGGGCAGGTTCCCGCGCCGGAAGGCCCAGTCGACTTCCTCGTAATAGACGAAATAGTCCTCCACCATGTACCCCGCTTCTTCGATGAAACGACGCGAGGCGACGCAGTTGGCGCCGGTGATGAAATCGATCTCGTCCGGACTCGGCATCCGTGCCTGGTCGAGGGGTCGCCCGAAATTCACCGAGGTGCAGATTCCGGTGAGCTTCGAGACCCGGCCACCGTCGGTCTGGACGAGGTCTGGCCGATGCCGGAAGACGGTACGCCCTCCCATCAGCGAAAAGGGCCCCGCTTTGGCGGCGGCGACAAAACGGGCCGCTGTGTCGGGCAGGACTTCGCAATCCGGATTCACCAGCCAGAACAGGTCAAGCCCGTCGATCGGCGTGAGCAGCTTGAGGCCGGCGTTCGTGGCGTAGGCAAAGCCACCATTGACGGGCGAGCGCAACAAGGTGAGGTCAGCGCTGGCGCACCCAATCTCGCCTATGGCGGCTTCCTCGAAGCTGATGCGCTTGCTGTTCTGCGCCGCCCAATCGCGGATCAGCGGAACGGTCTGATCGGTGCAGCAGTTATCCGTAACCACCACGCGCAGTCCGACCCCTTCCGAGCGAAACAGGCTCTCGAGGCAGGCGATGATCACTGGCGCGGACTGATAGGCGACAACGGCCACGCCGATCTGCGGCTCTGGGCGCGGCTGGCCCTGTGCGAAGGAAGTTCCGGTAGCCGGAGCGGAGGCGATCTCGGTCATGTCCTTCGTGATCCTAGGAAGCCTGCCGGGTCGACATGTCGCGCACCCATGTCTTGCCTCTGCCGCGGCTGTCGTTCCACCGCGCGCGCGCACGCGCTGCCAACTTGATGGCGAGGAAAGGCACGAGGTCAAACAGGTTCGTGCCGCTGCGCAATGCGGCTCGAAGTCCACCACCGTTGTTTGCGTTTGCAAAATATGGGCTGGGATAAAGCCTGCGAACTTCGGCATTTCCGATCTGGCGTCGCGCCTCGACTCTGATCTGCTGCCAGGCCGTCCGTGGCGGGTACACGACGGAGAAGACCGCACGACCCTGGTCGTCCTGAGCAACATACCGCTTTTCTTCATCAGGGAAGCGGGTGTGTATCCAGATGTCATCGCCGATGATCGGCGGGAATTCTCCGACCCTTTCCAAGGCGTGCGCCGACAGGCCATAGCAACCTGCTCCGCCCTTGCCGGCTTTGGCATAGGGCTGGCTAGACCACGCCCGGTAATAGGATTTCATGAGCCAGTTGCAGCGGGTGAGGTCCATGCGGATTGCGGGTGCTGCCGTCATCACACCCGGTTTGCGCAGCTCCGCCGCGAGCGCGGCGAGCGTGACGTAGCTGCATTCCACATCGGCATCGACGTAAATCCGCGGGAAATGCTGCGCTATCCGGTTGGCGGCATTGATGGCTCCGGTCTTGGAGCCCGCTTTCAGATCGAGCACATTCGCGTCAGGTGCTGACGCGCGGGCGATCTCTACCGTCCGGTCGCGGCAACCGTTAGCAGCCACGATGATCTCCATCCGGTGATCCGCGGGTGCGTCCTGCAGAATCGTCTCCAGGCATCGCGCAATGACAGCTTCTTCATTGTGGGCCGGAATAATGACCGTGAAAGGTTGCGCCTCGCTCATCGCGTTTTTTCTGTCCTCGTCCGGTTGCGCTGGCCGGTTTGGGAGAGGAGCCAGCGCGGTCCGAATTCACCTGTGTAAACTGGGACGCATCAGAGCGAATGATGCGTCCGCCCGCGTCACTTGTCGCGCCCGTATTCGTAATAGCCGTACTGGTATCCATAGGACTGACCGGCTTCGAGCGCGCGATACTTGGTCAAGACGATGCCGATCATGGTTCCGCCTGCAAGCGCCAGTCGCCGGGCTGCGGTACGCGCCTGCCCGAAAGGTATGCGGTTGGCTTCCAGCACGAACACGGTCCCGTCGACCAGATTGGCGAGCGTCGGGGCGTCGGCCAGCCCCATAACCGGGCAAGAATCGAAGATGATCAGCGAATACTCGTGACGATACTTCTCGATAAAGTCGCGCATTTCGCGCGAGGCAAGGATTTCCGTCGGGTTCGGCGGGATCTCGCCAACCGGGAGGATTTCAAGGTTCTCGTGGACACCCTTGACCACTGCAGCTTCGAGCTCGACATGCCCAAGCACAACCTCGACCACGCCGACCCTGGGCCGTTCGATGTCGAGCAGGCCAGCGACCGAAGGACGTCGCAGGTCGGCATCGATCAGCAAGGTCTTGCGGCCGAGGCTCGCAAACAGCTCGGCAAGGATCACCGCGGTGGTGCTCTTGCCTTCGCCGGCCTGGCTGCTGGTCAGCTGGATGACGTTGCGGTTGCGAGGCAGGCTGAAATCGATCGCGGCACGAATAGAGGAATACGCCTCCATGAGTGCGCTGAAACGATTGGTCCCCAGCGATTGAAGGTCGCGATTTTCCACGTGGGGCGTGTGGCCGAGGAGCGAAAGCCCGATCTTTTCCTCAACCTCGTCGAGCGAACGGATCCGGTCGTCCAGCGTCTCGCGCAACGTGGCAAGACCAAGGGCGAGGCCGATGCCGATGATCAGCGCAACGCCCATGTTGCGAGGAATGTTCGGCGCGTAAGGCGAGCTGGGGACAGTCGCCAGATCGATCTTGGTGATCGTACCGGGATCGACATTAGCGGAGCTGTTGACCTGATTGTAGCGGTCGAGCAGCATCCGGAGCTGATCGCGCAGCGCCTGCGCCTCACGATCAAGCACGCTCAGTTCGACCTGCTGATCCTGCTCCACAAGCCGGTTGCCGGTCAAGGATGCGAGCTCGGCCTCCAGAGCGCGCTCCTGGCTCTGGGCCACGAGAAACTGGCTGCGGGCGCTGGCCTTGATGTCGCCGCTGCTGCGCTCGATCTGGGTGTCGAGGACCTTGAGCTGGGCGAGCAGGGTCTGGATCTGCGGGAAGTCATCATTGTAGCGCTGCCGCAGTTCGGCAATCTGCGCCACCTTGCCGGTCCGTTCCGACACTAGACCTTGCAGGACAGGATTGCTCTGCACTTCGGGTAGCTCGGCAGCCGGCACGCTCTGGATCGCGCGCCAGCGCTGCTCGGCCTCGATCCGGGCGGCGCGGGCATTGGCAACCCGGGCGTTGATATTGGCGAGATTTGCGCCGGTCAGGGTGACCGGGGCCGAGCCTTCCTCGTCGCCGGGCGTTGCCACGATGATCCCGTTGCTGCGGGCGTAGGCATTGGAGACCTGCTCGGCCTCGGCAAGGCGAACGCGCGTCTCCTCGATCTGCTTCTTGAGATACTCGAGCGCGTATTCGTTGTTCTCGATCGAATTGCGCGTGCCAGTCGACACGAAGGCGTCGGCATAGGCGTTGGCAATCTCGGCAGCGAGAACCGGGCTGGCCGAGCGGAAGCCGATGTCGATCACCCAGTTGTCGGTCGGCAGTTCAGCCACGACGCCGCCGACGAGGATCGAGGTTGCGATTTCCTCTTTCTGCTTGCGCCACTGTTCGTCGCTGATCCCCGGCGCACGGCCTTCATCGATGTCCTCACCAAGGAAGTCGTTGCGCGATGCCAGATCGAGATCGGCAACGACGACCTGTGCCAGGCTCCGGCTTTTGATGACTTCGACCTGAGTGCCCAGATAGTCGAAGATCTGCATGGGAGAGAAGCCCTGCATCGTATCCCGGCCTTCGACAACGCTCTCGCTAAATGGCTTGACCGCCACTTTTGCGCTAGCCTCGTACATCGGCGTCGAGAGCAACGTGAAGATCACTCCCCCGATGAGGGAGAGGACGATCACTGCGCCCACCAGCCATCGCTGCCGGTAGATGATCCCGCGGATCGTCGCGAAGTTGATCAGCGGCGGACGCGGGGCAGGGGGTCCCAGCGGGCCGTCAGGCATATAGGCATCAAGCCACGCACCTTGGCGACCGGCCTCGGGGGCCTGGACAATCGATCTTTCGTTCATGGAATCAGTTGTTGTTCAGGCCGGCGACCGCGAACACGCCAAAGGCAGGGAGCGCCTTGAGCAGATCTTCCCAGAACACCGAAAGGCCATCGGTGCCCATGACCACCCGGTCGCCAGGCTGCAGCACCGGATCGAGCATCGTGCCCTGACGGACCTGCTGATAATCGAACTTGGCGATCATGATCCCTTCCGGGCTTTCCCGGAAAACCGCCACCTGATCGACCTTGGCGGTCCGCTTCGGGCCTTCCGCCATCGCGATCGCCGAAGAGAGCCGGGCTCCGGGCTGGAAAGTGTAGACGCCCGGTGTCTCGACGGCGCCCTCGACCGTCACGAGATGCGAGGCATATTCGGCGATATTGACGCTCACGAGAGGCGTCTTGAGACCGGCCGCCGCGAGCCGGCGGGTCACGTCCTGCTCGAACTGCTTGGCGGTCATGCCCGCCGCGGGAATCGAACCGAGCATCGGCAGTGAAACATTCCCTTCCACCCCGATCTGGACCTGCTCCAGCGAGAATTCCGGTTCACGGAACACCGTGATCGAAATCTTGTCAGCCGGGCGCAGCAGGTAGCTGGTGGGGCGCTGGAACGAGTAGCCGGACTGGCCGAGCTCCGCACGGGGCTGGATCACGCTGGGCCCGATTCTCGGTTCCGGCGTCGATGCGCAACCCGCCAGCGCGGCCATCGCAACGGCAATGACGGATGCTTTACGCACCTGTTTGGATGTCAGCGAAGTCACGGAGCCCTCCTCGAGCAGGCAGTTTTGCCCTCTTTGGCACGGGGTTTTGCTTAGCCGCAGGAATATCGCAGTGCAACACTAAACGACCCCCTGGGGCGGGACCGTCGGGGCGCTGTCCCGCTGCGGGAAGGACTGGAGCTGTGTCGCTCTGTCGAGCCGATTTGGCATTGCGTTAGTCTCTTGAAGCGCGACTTGTTTGCTCGCATTGGGACGGTGACGCGCACCGCTTCGCGGTTGCCGCTGGAAAGGCCGACGATGTCATTCGCTCCTTCTGTTCTCAGCCTGGCAGCCGCAGGCGTTTACGGCTTTGTGATGCTGGCCTGCATCGTGGCCGGGATTGCCGCCTCGCGCGCTCGGCAGATGCGCAGGCACGTGCGGGCATGGCTGCTCATTGCGTTGTTGTTCGCCGTGTTCATGGCGCTCCGGCTTACGGCAGCGGAAGAGATGCTGCGCGAGACAGTCCGTGCATCGCTCAGGGCCAGCGGTGAATATGGTGAGCGGCGCAATATTCAGGCGCTGATCGTGTCGGCCATGATAGCGGCTGCCGGGATCGGCATGCTGGGATGGATCTATAAAGCGACTCGAAATCTGCAAGGGCGCCGCAATCTTGCGCGGCTGGCAGCCAACCTTGCGGCTGTAGCGATGATCTTCCTGCTGGCGCTCCGGATCGCATCGCTGCACCTCATCGACACGCTGCTTTACGGCCCACTCAAGCTCAACTGGGTGATCGACATCGGATCGAGCATGGTGGTGATGGCGGCGGCGGTCTATTACACGCGCCTGGTTCGCGCCCGTCCCTGACCGGGGCTCACCCCGCGCCTATCCGGCGCTGCTCAGGATCGCCGCAATCCGCTTGCTGGCGGTCCCGTCGCCGTAGGGATTGTGTGCCCGGGCCATGCTTTCGTAGGCGGCCGGGTCATCGAGCAGGGCAAGAGTACCGGAAATGATCCGCCCCGCGTCAGCCCCGACCAGACGTGCCGTGCCGGCAGCAACGCCTTCGGGCCGCTCGGTGGTATCGCGCATCACCAGCACCGGCTTGCCGAGACTGGGCGCTTCCTCCTGAATGCCGCCGGAATCGGTCAGCACGATGTCGCAGATGGCCATCATCGCGACGAAGTCGAGATAATCGAGCGGGTCGATCAGGGCGATGTTAGGCGCGCCTGACAGGGCCGGACGCATGACCTCGACGACATTGGGATTGGGGTGGAGCGGATAGATGATCGCGACATCCTCGCGTGCAGCCAGCGACTGGAGCGCGGCGGCGATTTCCTGCATTCCTCTGCCGAAATTCTCCCGACGGTGCGCCGTAACGGCGATGATGCGCTTGCCAGCGAAACGCTCCTTGAGCGGTGCGACCACCGGGGCGAGCGCCGGATCGGCCGCGACCCGCCCTTGCGCGAACATCAGCGCGTCGATCACGGTGTTGCCGGTGACGTGGATCGCGCTGCCTTGCACGTTTTCGGCCCGCAGTGCCGCCGCGGCCGTCTCGGTCGGGGCGAAGTGGAGATCGGCCACAGCGCCCGTCACCTTGCGGTTCACTTCCTCCGGCCAGGGCGAATAGATGTCCCCACTTCTCAGGCCCGCCTCGACGTGCCCGACCGGAATACGGCGGAAATAGCAGGCCAGCGTCGCCATCATCGTGGTCAGCGTGTCGCCGTGAACCAGCACCCGATCGGGCTTCAGCGCATCGAGGGCCTCGCCGAAACGGGTGACGATCCGTGCCGAGAGCGCATCGAGGCTTTGCCCGGGCTGCATCAGATCAAGATCGATATCGGGTTCGATCCCCGCCATCGCCAGCACCGAATCGAGCATCTCGCGGTGCTGTGCGGTCACCGCCACGCGCACGTCGAAACGCCCGGTCTCGCGCAGCGCGAACACCACCGGGAACATCTTGATTGCTTCGGGCCGGGTGCCGAAGGTGACAAGGATGCGGGGTTTCCCGCCGCTACTGCTCATCGCCGCAGCATGCCCCGCGTGTCGAACACCAGCTTGCCCGCGAGATCATCGGGGCCGAGATGCTTGAAGGCGGTGTGATCGACCAGCACCACTACAATCTCCGCCGTCCGCAATGCTGCGTCAAGCGTCACCAGCTGTGCGCCGCTGCCGGCGAGGCCGGCGGGCATATCCTCGGTAAAGGGTTCGACGACGAGGATGCGGTTGCCGTGGGTATGCGCCAGCGCCTCGGCGATTTCGAGCGCCGGGCTTTCGCGGAAGTCGTCGATGTCGGGCTTGAAGGCGAGCCCGAGCAGCGCGACCTTGCCCTCCGGCGCGGCATCGAGCAGGGCGCGGATGCGCGCCTCGGTGTGCACCGCCTTGTAATCATTGACCTCGCGCGCGGTCCTTACCAGCCTAGCGGCCTCGGGCGCGCCGGCGACCAGGAACCACGGATCGACCGCGATGCAGTGTCCGCCCACGCCGGGGCCGGGCTGGAGAATGTTCACGCGCGGGTGGCGGTTGGCGAGGCGGATCACGTCCCACACGTCCACGCCGATGACGTCGGCGATCATCGAAAGCTCGTTGGCAAAGGCGATGTTGACGTCGCGGAACGAGTTTTCGACCAGCTTCACCGTCTCGGCCACGCGCGCGGTGGTGTAGAGGCAGTCGCCCTTGACGAAGCTCGTGTAGAGCACCGCCGCGCGTTCGGCGCAGGCCGGGGTAACGCCGCCGATCACGCGGTCATTGTGCACTAGCTCGTTGACGATCCGGCCAGGCAGCACGCGCTCGGGGCAATAGGCCAGCGCAATGTCGGCCTCGTCGCTGGAGCCGTCGCGCGGCACCACCAGATCGGGGCGCAATTCGCTGATGATCTCAGCCACCCGCTCGGTCGTGCCGACCGGCGAGGTGCTTTCGACAATGACGCAAGCCCCGGGCAGGATCTTGGGCGCGATCGCTCTGGCGGCGGCTTCGACATAGGAGATGTCGGGCGCATTGCCCTCGCCCAGCGGGGTGGGGACGGCGATCATGTAGAAGCTGGCGGTCGGCACCTCGGTCGAGGCGACCAGTGTCCTTGCGCCGATCGCATCATGCACCAGCTTGTCGAGATCGCGTTCCTCGATGTGCACGCAGCCGGCGTTGACGGTCTCGACCACACGCTGCGACACATCGACTCCGCAGACATTCCAGCCATAGCTGGCGAGCAGGGCCGCCGTCGGCAGGCCGATATAGCCCAGTCCGATTACCGCGACCTGATGATCGGGCAACGGATGGAGGCCGGCCTCGATGCCGAGCGCGGCGGCGGTCTTGAAAGGAGCATTCATTGTGTCACGGTCCCGCGATTGCGAGCGGGACCATGGCCGCAAAGCCCTTAAAATCGCGTTAGGCTTGCCAGCCCTTTACCACGCTTGCGCCGCCGCTTCAGAGCGGGCGGTTCTCGATGAAGGCCGCCAGCGCTGCATGGAGCTGCTGCGCGGTCGGCGAGCGGGTGGCCGACCAGTCGGTGAGCGCGAGGCCTTCGGCTATGCGCGGGGCCAGTTCGTTCTCGTCGGCGGCGACAAGAATGCCCGGCCGTCCCGCCAGCTTGCCCACTGTCGCCAGCTGGTGATCATTGCGGTGTTCGCCCAGATCGGCGCGGCGCGGCATCAGCAGGATCGGTCTGGCGCAGCGTGCCGCCGTGAGCACCGTGCCGATCCCCGCGTGGGCGACAACCAGCCGCGCCTCGCCCATCAGCGCCTCGAATTCGGAGGGCGCGATCTTGACCCGCGCCTCCATGTTGCGCGGCTGGTAGGTGCCCTTGCCGGTCTGCGCGATCACCGGCATCCCGAGGGTGGGCGCGAGCGCGTCCATCGCCGCGATCAGCCGGTCGAACCCGAGCTGCATTCCCACCGTGACGATGATCACAGCACCGCTCCAAAATAGCGCGGACGATCCGGCCCGGCGAGATGCTCCCACTGGGTCCAGCACTGGTGCGCGAACCGCTTCGACAGCTTGCCGCACATCGACAGTTCCTCGCCATTGGCGACGGAATCGATCCACAGCGTGCGTGCGCCGGTGAGACGCCCGGCGAGGATGCAGAAGAAGCCCGGTGCCGCCCCGGTCGAGAGGATCACCTTCGGGCGGTGCTTCAGCACCACCCACAGCGCTACCAGCGCGCACAGCGCCGATCGCACCGGCATGTTCTGGTTGCAGTCGGGCAGGCTTTCGACTCGCGTGACGCCGTGCTGCTCTGCGACCGCCGGCTCGGTGGTGGCAAAGCGGACATCATATTGCGCCAGCGTCGGCCGCAGCAGCATCAGCTGTTCCCAGTGACCTCCGCCCGAGGCGACGGCGAGCACCCTGATGCTGTCTTTGCCCATGGCTGGCGAGATCCCGCTTGTTGCGCCGCACAATCGCGTGGATGCGGGCCTATGAGCAAGCGGGCGCGGCTGTCAATCGCCCGCGGCGAGGCGTGCGACTTCGGCCAGCACCGGCGCGGCCCATTCGCGGCGGCAGATCAGCAGATCGGGCATGTAGGTGTCGGGCCGGTTATAGACCAGCAATGCCCCGTCGATGCGTGAGCAATGAAGCCCGTACGCGGCCGCAACTGCCACCGGCGCGCAGCTATCCCACTCGTACTGGCCGCCGGAATGGAGATAGACCTCCGCCTCGCCCCGCACCACCGCCATGGCCTTGGCCCCGGCGCTGCCCATCGGCACCAGTTCCCCGCCCAGCGCGGCAGCGACGGCCTGCGCTTCGGCGGCAGGGCGCGTGCGGCTGACGAGGAAGCGCGGGCGCGGCGCCATCGGGGCAAGCGCTTGCGGCAAGTCCGAGCGCAGCACCACCTCGCCCGCCAGTCCCGGCAGAGCGACCGCGCCATGCACCGGCACACCGTCCACCGCGAGCGCGACATGCACTGCCCAGTCGGCGCGCCCTTCGGAATATTCGCGCGTCCCGTCGACCGGATCGATGATCCACACCCGCGACCGAACGAGGCGCGCGGGATTGTCCTTCTCCTCCTCGGAGAGCAGGCCATCGTCTGGCCGCGCGGCGCGGATCGCTTCGCACAGGAAGCGGTTGGCGGCGGCGTCCCCTTCATCGCCCAGCGCCTTTCCGGCCAGCCCCGATTCCTCGCGCACAACCGTCAGAAGGCGCCCCGCCGCAAGGGCGAGCTCTGCCGCCAGCGCGGCATCATCAAGCGCGGAAAGGTTCATTTGAGCGGCAGGATCCTGGCGATGATGTAGCGTGCCGCTTCCTCGGCAGTCATGTCCACCGTGTTGACGCGGATTTCCGGGTTTTCGGGCGGTTCGTAGGGGCTGTCGATCCCGGTGAAGTTCTTGAGCTTGCCTTCCCGCGCTTTCTTGTAGAGGCCCTTCACGTCGCGTTCCTCGGCAACCGCGAGCGAGGTGTCGACGAAGATCTCGACGAATTCGCCCTCGGGCAGCATGTCGCGCACCATCTGCCGCTCGGCCCGGAAGGGCGAGATGAAGGCGGTCAGCACGATCAGCCCGGCATCTGCCATCAGCTTCGCGACCTCGCCCACGCGGCGGATGTTCTCGATCCGGTCGGCCTCGGTGAAGCCAAGATCGCGGTTGAGGCCGTGTCGGACATTGTCCCCGTCAAGCAGGAATGTGTGGCGGTTCATCAGGAACAGCTGCTTTTCGACCTCGTTGGCGATGGTCGATTTGCCGCTGCCCGAAAGGCCGGTGAACCACAGCACCCGCGGAGTCTGGTTCTTCATCCCCGCGTGATCCTCGCGGGTAATGCTGACCGGCTGCCAATGGACGTTCTCCGCGCGGCGCAGGCTGAAGGCGATCATCCCGGCGGCGACAGTGGCGTTGGTGTACTTGTCGATCAGGATGAACCCGCCGAGCTGGCGGTTGACCTCGTAGGGCTCGAAGGTGATCGGCCGGTCGGTGGCGAATTCGGCCACACCGATGCTGTTGAGCCCGAGCGTCCGGGCGGCGAGGTGCTCGCGGCTGTTGACGTCGATCTCGTATTTGGGCGGCTGGATCGTCGCGGTGACGGTCTGCGTGCCGAGCTTGAGCCAGTAGCCGCGCCCGGGCTTCAGCGCTTCCTCGTCCATCCACACGAAGGTGGCGCAGAACTGGTCGGAGGCCTGCGGCGGATCGCCGGCGGCTGCGATCACGTCGCCGCGGCTGCAATCGACCTCGTCGGCAAGGCTGATGGTGACCGACTGGCCGGCGACAGCCTCGTCGAGATCGCCGTCAAAGGTTGTGATGCTCTTGACAGTGCTGGTCTTGCCCGAGGGCACGATCCGCACCGGATCGCCGACCCGCACCGTGCCGCTCGCTATCAGCCCGGCAAAGCCGCGGAAGTCGAGGTTGGGGCGGTTGACCCACTGCACCGGCATCCGGAACGGCTGGGCCTGTTCGGCGGCATTGTCGACGTCGACCGCTTCGAGATGCTCGATCAGCGCCGGTCCGGCATACCACGGGGTATTGGCCGAAGGGGCCGCGGTGATGTTGTCGCCCTTGAACCCCGAAATCGGGATCGCGGTAAAATCGGTGATGCCGATCCCTTCGGCAAAGGCGCGGTAATCGGCAACGATGCTATCGAAGGTGGCCTGATCGTAGCCCACCAGATCCATCTTGTTCACCGCCAGCACCACGTGGCGGATGCCGATCAGGTGGGCCAGCCACGAATGGCGGCGGGTCTGCTGGAGCACGCCTTTGCGCGCATCGACAAGAATCACGGCGAGGTCGGCGGTCGAGGCGCCGGTTACCATGTTGCGGGTGTATTGTTCGTGCCCCGGGGTGTCGGCGACGATGAACTTGCGCTTTTCGGTGGTGAAGAAGCGGTAGGCGACATCGATGGTGATGCCCTGCTCGCGCTCGGCGGCGAGGCCATCGACCAGCAGCGCGAAGTCGATTTCCTGCCCCTGCGTCCCGTGGCGCTTGCTGTCGGTTTCGAGCGCGGCGAGCTGATCTTCGAAGATCATCTTGGAATCATAGAGCAGCCGTCCGATCAGCGTCGACTTGCCGTCATCCACGCTGCCGCAGGTGATGAACCGCAGCAGGCTCTTGTGCTGATGCGCATGAAGATAGGCGTCGATGTCCTCGGCAATGAGGGCGTCAGTCTGAAAAGAGGAGGGGGTATTCATCAGAAGTAACCCTCCTGCTTCTTGTCTTCCATGCTGGCCGATTGTCCCTTGTCGATCGCGCGGCCCTGGCGTTCGGAACTGGTGGCGAGCAGCATTTCCTGGATGATGTGGTGCATCTCGGTCGCCTCGCTGACGGTCGCGCCGGTGAGCGGATAGCAGCCCAGCGTGCGGAACCGGACCGAGCGGGTCACGGGCTGCTCGCCCGCTTCGAGCCGGAAGCGCTCGTCATCGACGACAAGGATCATACCGTCGCGCTCCACCGTCGGGCGCGGCTTGGCGAAGTAGAGCGGCACGATGTCGATGTTTTCGAGCGCGATGTATTGCCAGATGTCGAGCTCGGTCCAGTTGGAGAGCGGGAAGACGCGGATGCTCTCCCCCTTGGCTTTCCTGGCGTTGTAAAGGTTCCAAAGTTCGGGGCGCTGGTTCTTGGGATCCCAGCGGTGCGCCGCGGTGCGGAAGGAGAAGATGCGCTCCTTGGCGCGAGCCTTTTCCTCGTCGCGCCGCCCGCCGCCGAAGGCCGCATCGAAGCCGTGCGCGGTCAGCGCGCGCTTTAAAGGATCAGTGAGCTGCGCTTGGCTGTAGAGCGCGCTGCCGGTATCGAAGGGGTTGATCCCCTGCGCCTCGGCTTCCTCGTTCTGGGCGATGATCAGCCTCAGGCCGTACTCGCGCACGGTGCGGTCGCGGTGGGCTAACAGATCGGCAAAGTCCCACCCGCTCGCCACGTGCAGCATCGGAAAGGGCGGCGGGGCAGGGTAGAACGCCTTGCGCGCCAGATGCAGCATCACCGACGAATCCTTGCCCACCGAATAGAGCATCACCGGGTTCTCCGCCTCGGCCACGACCTCGCGGAAAATGTGGATGCTTTCGGCTTCTAGCCGTTCGAGATGGGTCAGATTGCGCATGGCGGTGCAGCTATACGCTGCTGCGCCGGCGACAAGCAATTTTGCCTTTGCGCCATTATGGCGGGGCTTGGGCGGCGGGCGCTTCCGGGCGGGCCGGGACACTGGCAATCTCGGGGCTTGCCCTCGGCCAGCGCTCGCGCCAGAGACACGCGCAAAGGGAGAGAGACATGAACCAGCCATCAGGGCCGCTGACCGGCCTCAAGGTCATCGAATTCAGCGGTATCGGCCCGGGGCCGCACGTTGCGATGCTGCTTGCCGATCTCGGCGCCGAGGTGGTGCGGATCGATCGTCCGGGGGCGGTGGTGAGCAATCCGGTGGTTGAGCGCGCGCGGCACCGTGTCGGCATCGATCTCAAGAGCGAGGAAGGCAAGGCCTTCTGCCGCGAGGCCGCCGCCAGGGCCGATGTTCTGATCGAAGGCTTCCGTCCGGGCGTGATGGAGCGGCTGGGGCTGGGGCCGGACGAATTGCTCGCGGTCAATCCGGGCCTCGTCTATGCCCGCATGACCGGCTGGGGTCAGGACGGCCCGCTCGCCCACGCGGCCGGGCACGACATCAACTATATCGCGATCACCGGCGCGCTCTCGGCGGTCGGCAAGGCCGGCGAGACCGCCACGCCGCCGCAGAACCTCGTCGGCGATTTCGGCGGCGGGTCGATGTATTGCGCCTTCGGGATCATGGCCGCGCTCTATGAACGCGAACGCTCGGGCAAGGGCCAGGTGGTCGACGCCGCGATTGTCGACGGGGCGACCAGCCTGATGAGCTTCTTCTTCGGCGTGCGCGGGCGGCCCTTCATCACCACCGAGCGCGGCAAGGGCATGCTCGGCGGGGCGGCGCATTTCTACCGCTGCTTCAAGTGCGCCGATGGCAAGGAGATCTCGCTCGGCGCGATCGAGAGCCAGTTCTATGCCGAACTCATCGCCAAGGCCGGCGCTCCGCAAGAGCTCGCGCAGGGCCAGATGAACCCCGCCAACTGGGACGACTACGCGGACAGGCTGGCCGCGTTGTTCCTCACGAAGACGCAAGCCGAATGGTGCGAACTGCTCGAAGGCTCGGACGCCTGCTTTGCGCCGGTCCTCGAACTCGACGAGGCGCGCGATCATCCGCACATGAAGGCGCGCGCAGCCTATGTCGAACACGAGGGCGAGTGGCACACTGCCCCCGCACCGCGCTTCAGCCGTACGCCGGGCGCTGTCCGCTCGAGCGCGGATGACGGGGCCGACGTCATAGCCCGCTGGGCAGCGGGCGCGTAATGGCGGGCCGCTATTTCGATCAGTGGCAGGTGGGTGACCGGATCGAGCACGAGATCCGGCGCACCGTCACCGAGACCGACAACCTGCTGTTCTCGACCATGACCCACAATCCGCAGCCGCTCCACCTCGATGTCGAGGCGGCGAAGGCCAGCGGGTTCGGGCAGATCCTTGTCAATTCGACCTTCACCTTCAGCCTGCTGGTCGGGCTTTCGGTGGGCGACACGACGCTCGGCACGCTGGTGGCGAACCTCGGGTTCGACAAGGTGGTGACGCCCAATCCGGTGTTCATCGGCGACACTCTGCGCGCGTCGAGCGAGGTCAAGGAACTGCGCGCCAGCAAGTCGCGCCCCGACGCCGGGATCGTCACCTTCATCCATGAAATGCACAACCAGCGCGGCGAAGTGGTGTGCCGCTGCGAACGTTCGGCATTGCTTCACCGCATACCCGCCGCTTGACGAAAGCGCTGCTGCCCGCGAACAATCGCACCCGAGAGACGAGGAGGGACAAACCATGCGCAAGACATGGAATGGGCTGGCTGCGGCGAGCCTGATTGCACTGACACTGGCCGGATGCAGCGGCGAGGGGGCGCTTGATCCGGCCCAGACCGGCAATGGCGAGGACACGATCAAGCTCGCCGAGTTTCCCGACCGGCCCTACTGGGGCGACACCCATCTGCACACCGACAATTCGATCGACGCCTTCGGCTTCGGCGTGCGGCTCGGGCCGGAGGAGGCGCTGCGGTTCGCGCGCGGCGAGGAAGTCACCGCCACCACCGGCGGCAAGGCGCAGCTCGACCGCCCGCTCGATTTTCTGGTGATTGCCGACCACTCGGACGGCCTCGGCGCGACCCGGCGGCTCTATGATGCGCCGCGCTGGTACGTGAAGTGGGTGATCGGCGACGAGACCGTGCTGCGCTGGTACGACATGATGCACGAAGGGCCCGAAGGGTCGCAGCGCGCCATGGCGGAACTGATCACCGCGGCTGCCAACCGGACCTTGCCCGCAGCCCTGAGCGATCCCGAGATGGCCCGCGAAGGCACCGAGGATATCTGGAATACCCAGCTCGGCCTGCTCGACCGTTACAATGAGCCGGGCGTGTTCACCGCTTTTGCCGGGTTCGAATGGACGCTGATGCCTGACGGCAACAATCTCCACCGTGTCGTCATGTTCCGCGACGGCAGCGACCGTACCCGTCAGACCCTGCCGATCCAGGGGATCGACACGACGGTCGAGCAGCTGTGGGACTACATGGCCGGCTATGAACAGAAGACCGGCGGCAAGGTGCTGGCCATCCCGCACAATTCGAATGTCTCGAACGGGCTGATGTTCGAGATGACCATGGCCGACGGCTCGCCCATGACCGCCGAATATGCCGCAAGGCGCGCTGCGGCCGAGCCGGTGGTCGAGGTTACCCAGATCAAGGGCGATAGCGAGACCCACCCCTTCCTCTCGCCCAATGACGAGATGGCAGGCTTCGGGGTGAAGGGGTGGGAGCTCGGCAACCTGCCGCTCACCGCCACCAGCACGCCCGACATGTATGCCGGTTCCTACGCCCGCTCGGCGCTGCTGCGCGGGCTGTCGCTGGAGACGCGGCTGGGGGTCAACCCCTATGCCTTCGGGATGATCGGCTCGACCGATAGCCATACCGGGCTGGCCACCGGGGACGAGGACAATTTCTTCGGCAAGCACACCGGCAACGAGCCGACCTACAAGGACCGCGCGATGCAGCCGCAGAACCTCGGCACGCGGCAGGGGCGGTTCGGCTGGCACTATCTGGCGGGCGGCTATGCCGCGGCCTGGGCGCGGGGCAACACCCGGGCGGAGATCTTCGACGCGTTCAGGCGGCGCGAGGTCTATGCCACCACCGGCCCGCGCATGACGGTGCGGATCTTCGGCGGGTTCGATTTCTCGGACAAGGACTGGAGCGGCGACTGGGTGCGCGCGGGCTATACCCGCGGGGTGCCGATGGGCGGCGAGCTGACCGACAAGGGGAGCGCGCCGACCTTCCTGATCAGTGCCCTGAAAGACCCGGACGGGGCCAATCTCGATCGGGTGCAGGTGGTGAAGGGCTGGGTCGATGCCAGCGGCAAGGCGCAGGA
>CAZQOO010000022.1:19697-21717 GCA_964594845.1 uncultured Porphyrobacter sp.
CCCATGCGCGAGGTCGAGGCGCGCTTCGGGCAGCAGTTTGCGCAAGGGCTGGCCGGCATTGCCGCCGACGGAAAGTGGCATGGCCCGATCCCCTCGGGCTTCGGCTGGCATATCGTCCGCGTCACCGCACGCTCCTCGTCCGAGCCCGATTTCGATGGCCTGCGCCCGCGTATCGCAAACGACTGGCGCAGCACCCAGATCGCCGCGCGCGAGGAGCGCGCCTATGCGATCCTGCGCAGCGCCTACCGGGTCGATATCGCCAAGTGAGCCAGCCCTTGCGCGTCCTGCTGGCGATGGTGCTCGCGCTGCTTGCTGCGCCTGCCTTTGCCGACGAGCTGCGCCCGGCGGTGATCGAGCTGACCGAGCGCGACGGCGGGGCATGGGTGCTCGAATGGAAGCTGCCGGTCAGCGCGGTCGCTCCGGGGCAGACCGGTGTGGTGCTGGCCCAGCCCGTGTTTCCGCGCACATGCACGCCGGCGGGAGAGGCCGTGCGGCGGGCGGCGCCGCTGGCGCTGCTGGGGCGGCAGGACCTGCGCTGTGCGGGTGATCTGCCCGGCCAGAGCTTCGGCCTCAGCGAGCTGATCGGTAACGGCGATGCGATTGCGCGCTTCATTCCGCGCGATGGCCCGGTCCAGACCTTCCGCCTCACCGCCGCCGCGCCGACCGCCACCATCGCTGCCGAACCCGACACCATGCAGGTGCTGATCGACTACCTTGTGATCGGGGCCGAGCACATTCTGTTCGGGTGGGACCACCTGCTGTTCGTGATCGCGCTGGTGCTGCTGGTGCGTACGCCGTGGCAGGTGGTGAAGGCCGCCACCGCCTTCACCGTGTCCCACTCGCTGACGCTGGTGGCGACCAGCCTCGGCTATGCCGGCTTGCCGGGTCGCCCGGTCGAGGCGCTGATCGCGCTGTCGATCGTGTTCCTCGCGTTCGAGGCGCTGCTGGTGCTGCGCGATCCTGACAGGCACACCTTCACCCGCCGTTTCCCGTGGGCGGTGGCCTTCGCCTTCGGGCTGTTCCACGGCTTCGGTTTTGCCGGCGCGCTGGCCGATATCGGCCTGCCGCAGGGCGAGGTCGTGACTGCCTTGCTGGCCTTCAACCTCGGGGTCGAGGCGGGGCAATTGCTGGTGATCGCGCTGACGCTGGCGCTGCTGTGGGCGCTGACCCGTGCGCTGCCGAAGGCCGAGGTACCGGCCTTGCGGCTCGCTACCTATGCGATCGGCGCGGTGGGGAGCTTCTGGCTGATCGAGCGGGTGATCGGTTAGCGCGCCGCGGGTGCTTCCCCGCCGAGCGCCTGCCACAGCAGCACCCGCGCCCGCAGCGCGCGGCCCATCGCCGCCGCCGAACGCTCGCCGCTGGCATCGGCAGCACGCCGCGCTTCGAGTACGTCGAGGAAGCTGGCGAGGCCGGCCTTGTAGCGCGTCTCGGCAAGGTTCGCCGCGCGGGTCAGCTGGTTGTGCTCGTCGACCGCGAGCCGGCTCTCGGCATCGGCGGCAGTGACGAGGCCATAGGCGCTTTCGGCATCGCCCAGCGCCTGGAACACCGCCCCGCGATAGGCGGCAAAGGCGGCGCGCTTGTCGGCAGCGGCGGCGTCGATCCCGGCCCCGACGCGGCCGAAATCGAGCAGCGGCCCGGCGACCGCGGCGGTCAGTGTGCCGACGATGGAATCGTTGAAGAAATCCTCGGGATCGAAGGCGAGCAGGCCGATCACGCCCGATAGCGTGATGCGCGGAAAGCGGGCGCGGGCAGCCGCGGCCAGATCGGCATCGCTGGCCGCAAGATCGGCGGCGGCGGCGGCGACGTCGGGCCGGTTCGCCAGCAGGTCGGATGGCAGCGCGGCCGGCGATCCGGCCAGCGTCAGCGAGGACACCGGAGCCGCCAGCGCGGCGCGCACGCTGGCGCCGTCCTGCGCGGTCAGCGTCACCAGCCGCCCGATCAGTCGCGCGCGTTCGCTTTCCAGCGCGGCGAGTCGCACTTGCGAGGAACTGGCGGTCGCCTCGGCCCGCACGCGGTCGAA
>CAZQOO010000022.1:21817-27185 GCA_964594845.1 uncultured Porphyrobacter sp.
TCCCAGCTGGCGACGATGTTCGCGCCATAGGCAGTCTGTTCGCGCGGGATGAAGCCCTGCTGGCCGGCCTGTCCGAATTGCGCGGGGTTGATGCGGTTGCGGGTGACATCGCCATCGGCGGTGACATTGGGCAGGCGCTCTGCCCCGGCGCGGCGGGCTCCGGCGCGGGCGGCGTCGATCCGCGCGGCGGCCTCGGCAAGGCTCGGCGCGTCCGCCAGCGCGGCGACGGACAGCGCGGCATAGGCGGGATCATTCCCCGGCATCAGCGCGGCAAGGCCGTTCTGCTCGGCGCTGCCGGGGGTGAAGAAGAACGCCGCAGGCAGTTCCGGCACCGGGGTCGCGATCTCGGGCGCGGGCTGCATCACGCAGGCCCCCAGAGCGAGCGGCAGCAGCGCGGCGGACAGGAGGGCGGGGCGCCGCATGGCTCAGTTCTCCTCGCCCGCCGGAGCGCCCGTGGCGGGAATGAAGGCATCGACCTGCTGGCCGACCCGGAAGCGATCGGTCTTGGGCAGGGCGTAGATCAGCTGGAGCACCCGCACGTCGACGCGCTCGGCGGCGCTGTTGGTGAGCGAGCGCTTGGGCACCACCTGCGGTTCGGCGCGCACGAAGGTGGCGTTGACGTGGAGTTCGGCCGCCCCGCGCGGGCTGACCACCGCCGGCGCGCCGAGCTTGACCCGCACGGCCTCGTTCTCGTCGATGTCGATCCGCACATGCAGCGGGTCGGTGTTGCCCATCTGGATGAAGGGCTGCGAGCTGCCGCCCTGGGTGGCGACGAATTCGCCCGGGCGGATGTTCACGCTGAGAATCTCGCCCGCGATCGGCGCGCGCACGGTGAGGCGCTCGATCTCGGTGCGCGCGGCGGCGGCGGCGGCTTCGGCGGCGGCGAGGCGCGCGCGGGCAAGGCCGAGGCGGCTGGTGGCGGCGGCGTCCTCGCCCTCGGCGCGGATCACCTCGGCGCGGCTGACGGCGGCCGGATCGGTCAGGCTGCGGTAGAGATCGAGCTGCTGGCGCGCGGTGCGCTGGGCGGCGACCGCCTCGGCGATGGCGGCGCGCGCCTCGCTGATCGCGGCGCCGGCCTGCGCAAGATTGGCGCGCGCGGCGCGGGCATCGACGAGGAACAGCACCTCGCCCGCCGCCACCTTGTCACCCGGCTTCACCCGCACATCGGTGACCAGGCCCGACAGCGCCGAACCGATGTCGATCACCTCGCTCGCGGGTTCGACGATCCCGGCCCCGGCCACACGCGGCGCATTGGCGAGCTCGCCCACCGCCTTGGGCGGCTGCTCAGCCGGGTCGGTGGTCGTACGGTCAGGCAGGCTGCCGACGATGTACCACGCGGCGATCAGCACCCCGATCACCGCGATGACCGGCAGGAGCTGGCGCGAGAAACTCAGGTTGCGGGGCAGGAGAGCCATGGTGTCCTCAGGTAGCAGGAGAGAGAAGGGGCGCGGCGGGAAGGGAGGGGGGCATCAGTGGCCATCGGGCATGTCCTTGCCGTCATGGGTGATGCGGCCGTCCTCGAGCACGATGATGCGGTCGGCGAGATCGAAGATGCGGTTGTCGTGGGTGACGATGATGCAGGCGCGATCGGGCGCCACCGCGACTTCGCGCAGCAGGTCCATCACCCGGCGGCCCGAGCGCGCGTCGAGCGCCGCGGTCGGCTCGTCACAGACGACAAGGCGCGGCTCGTGCACCAGTGCGCGGGCGATGGCGACGCGTTGCTGCTGCCCGCCCGAAAGCTGGCGCGGCAGCTTGTCAGCCTGATTGCCGATGTTGAGCTTGTCGAGCAGCACCTTGGCCTTCTCGCGCGCCTCGTCGACCGGCATGCCCTTGGCGATCAGCGGCACGGCGGCATTGGCCGCGGCGTCGATCGAGGGGATCAGGTTGTACTGCTGGAAGATGAAGCCGATGTTGTTGAGGCGGAAGTTCACCAGCTCGGTGTCCGACAGCTTGTAGATGTCGGTGCCGAACACCTTCACCTCGCCCTCGGTCGGCCACAGGATGCCGCACATGATCGAGATCAGCGTCGTCTTGCCCGATCCGCTCTCGCCCACGACATAGGTCATCTCGCCCGAGCGGATGTCGGTATCGATCCCGTGGAGCACGCGGATGGTTGTCTGCCCGGCCTCGAAATCGCGGGTGATGCCGCGCGCGCAGATCGCGGCTTCGGCATCGCACGGGGGGCTGGCGGGGTTGGTCATGATCGCCTCGCTCACCGGAACACCGCCGCCGGTTCGGTCTTCAGCACCGAGCGGATCGCGATCATGCCGGTGATGGCGAGAATGATCACCACCGCCACCAGGCTGATCAGCGGCACCTGCCAGGGGATGTAGAAGCCCTTGAAGAAAGGGTTGGCGGAAAAGCCGAAGATGAACAGCACCGTGCCGATCACGCCCAGCGCATAGCCGATCATCCCGACCAGCCCTGCCTGCGCGGCGACCATCCGCACGATCTTGCCATTGGTGACACCGATCGCCTTCAAAGCGCCGAACTGCTTGATGTTGTCGCGGATGAACAGGCTGAAGGTCAGCCCCACGATCGCCACGCCGACGACGAAGCCGAGGAACACGGTGATCCCGAAATTGGTGGGGATGCCGGTGTTCTCGATGATGAAGTCGATGCCCGCCTGCGCGAATTCCTCGCGGGTCTCGGCCTTGAGGCCGGTCTCCGCCTCGATCCGGTCGGCGACCTCTGCCGGGGTCTGCCCCTCGCTTACGCCCACCAGCACGAAGGAGAGGCGGTTGCGCGTGCCGGGGACGAAGTTCAGGGCATTGGAATAGCGGGTGTAGAGCACCACGGTGCTGGTGAAGCTCGGGATCGCATCGGCGATGCCGCGGATCACCGCGCGTTGATCATTGAGTTCGAGCCGCGCACCGATCGGGCTGACACCGGCGGGGAAGAAGCGCAGCGCGCCGGTATCGTCGACCGCGACCGAATCGGGCGCGAACAGCACCGCCTTGTCGCCTTCCGCCATGCGTTTGGGCAGCCCGATGAGGGTGGCATCGTCCACCCCGATCACCGCCACGCCTTCCAGATCGCCCTCGGCGGTGCGGACATTGGCCTGCGCGCGCAGGTGCGGCACGGCCCACTCCACGCCCTTGACCGAACGCACCTTGTCGAGCGCGGTCGAGGGCATGGCGTAGCTCACATCGGTGGTGCGGCTGACCGGATCCATCACCCACACCTCGGCCTCGGGCGCGTTGTAGACCCCGCTCGCCCCGCGCTGCACCAGATTGACGAAGATCGTCATCTGCTGCGTGATCAACAGGGTGGAGAAGGCAATGCCGAACAGCAGCCCGTAGAACTTCTGGGCATCACCGGTGAGCATCCTGATGGCGATCCAGAGCACGCGGGAGGAACCTTTGTCAGCGGGCGGGGTTGCGGTGAGGGTTGCGTGAGGTGGCGAATCGACGCATTATTGAACGGTCGCGTTTAATTGAACGGAGCCGTTCATTTTGTCAATCGGGTGTTCATCCGCTAAAACAGGCTTTTCCGGCCGCCGCCGAGCGGGCCGGCCGCTTGATGCCGCCAAGCGACAGGCGATCATCGACACCGCTTCGCACCTCTTTTTTCACAATGGCTATGCCGCGACGTCGATCGAACAGGTCGCCGCGGATGCCGGCGTCTCCAAGGTCACGATCTACAACCAGTTCGGCGACAAGCGTGCGCTGTTTGCCGCCGCGGTCGAGTGCGAATGCGAGAAGATGCGCGGGCATTTCTCGCTCGAGGCGATGCCGCAGGGCGCGATCCGTGACCGGCTGACCGCGATCGGCGAGGCGATCTTCGCCTTCCTGTTCCGCCCCGAGATGACCCGGTTCGAACGCCGCATTGCTGCCGAGACCGAAGCCGAGCCCGCGATCGGCGCTGCGTTTCTCGAAGCCGGCCCGCGGCGCATGAAGCTCGCCTTCGCCGCCTGGCTACAGCATGCCCATGCGGCCGGCGATCTGGCGATTGCGGATACCGAGCTGGCGGCCGAGCAGTTCGTCTCGCTGTGCAAGGGCATGGGCGATCTCGAACACCGCTTCGGCGCGACGGTCACGCCCGAGAGTCGCCGCCGCCGGATCGACGGGGCGGTCGAGCTGTTCCTCGCCGCCTATGGCACCGCTCCCTGCGGGGCCGGTGATCGATAATCCGCATCACGCTGTTTGAAAAATGGCACGATGCGCGCACTCGCGCATTATCTTGCCATTCACCTTGCGCGTCCTACATTACAGGGCAGAAAAGGAATCCAGCCGATGAGCGAGCAGAACGATCCCAACCAGCAGCCGGATGGCCCCAACCCTTGGGTCAGGCAGTTGATGATCTGGGGCGGGATTTTCCTCGCACTGCTGCTGGTCGTTACCCTGTTCAGCAACGCCGGGCAGAATCCGGGCACTTCGATCCGCTATTCGGACTTCCGCGAGGCGGTCGCTCAGGGCGAGGTGCAGGACGTCCAGCTGAGCGAGGAGCTGATCACCGGCACGCTCAAGAACGGCGACAGCTTCTCCACGGTGCCGGTGCCCAACGACATCGAGATCACCCGGCTGATGGAACAGAACGGGGTGCAGTTCACCGGCAAGCCGCGCGAACAGCAGAGCATGCTGCTGTTCATTCTGCTCCAGTCGCTGCCCTTCCTGCTGATCCTCGGGATCGCCGTGTTCGCGCTGCGCCAGATGCAGAAGGGCGGCGGCGGCGGAGCGATGGGCTTCGGCAAGTCCAAGGCCAAGCTGCTGACCGAGCGTTCGGGCCGCGTCACCTTCGATGACGTCGCCGGCATCGACGAGGCGCGCGAGGAATTGCAGGAGATCGTCGAATTCCTGCGCGATCCGCAGCGCTTCTCCAAGCTCGGCGGCCAGATCCCCAAGGGCGCGCTGCTGGTCGGCTCGCCCGGCACCGGCAAGACCCTGCTGGCCCGCGCCATCGCAGGCGAGGCGGGCGTGCCGTTCTTCACCATCTCGGGTTCGGACTTCGTCGAGATGTTCGTCGGCGTCGGCGCGAGCCGCGTGCGCGACATGTTCGAACAGGCCAAGAAGAACGCGCCCTGCATCGTCTTCATCGACGAAATCGACGCCGTGGGCCGTTCCCGCGGCCACGGTCTCGGCAATTCCAACGACGAGCGCGAGCAGACGCTGAACCAGCTCCTTGTCGAGATGGACGGCTTCGAGGCCAACGAAGGCATCATCATCATCGCCGCCACCAACCGCCCCGACGTGCTCGACCCTGCGCTGCTGCGTCCGGGCCGCTTCGACCGTCAGGTCGTGGTGCCGGTGCCGGACATCGACGGGCGCGAGAAGATCCTCGGCGTGCACATGAAGAAGGTGCCGCTCGCCCCCGACGTGAACCCGCGCGTGATCGCGCGCGGCACGCCGGGCTTCTCGGGCGCGGACCT
>CAZQOO010000023.1:0-15203 GCA_964594845.1 uncultured Porphyrobacter sp.
CAGATCTGCGCCGAATTCGAGGCGATCGAGCGCGAGGCGGGCTCTGACGCCAGCTTCCAGTACACCCCGTGGAACCGCGAGGAGGAGGGCAATCCCGATCCCGGCGGCGGGGTTCAGGGCCTGATGAAGGGCAAGGTGTTCGAGAAGGTCGGCGTCAACGTCTCGACCGTGCGCGGCAGCTTCGCCAAGGAGTTCGCGGGCAGCATCAACGGTGCGAGCGCCGAGAACCCGGGCTTTGCCGCGACCGGCATCTCGCTGGTGGCGCACATGAGCAACCCGCACGTGCCCGCGGTGCACATGAACACCCGCTTCCTTACCACCACCAAGGCGTGGTTCGGCGGCGGGGCGGACCTCAATCCGCCGATCCCCTATGCCGAGGATACAGAGGAGTTCCACGCCGCGATGCAGGCCGCCTGCGATCCTCACAACGACACCTATTACGAGCGCTACAGCAAGTGGGCGGAGGAGTATTTCTATATTCCCCATCGCAAGGTCCATCGCGGGGTCGGCGGGATCTTCTGCGACCACCTCGAATGTGCCGACGATGCCGCCTTCGATCGCAACTTCGCCTTCATCCAGGACATCGGCAAACAGTTCCTTGCCGCCTTCCCCGCGATCGTGAGAAAGCGCATGAACACGCCCTTCGATGCGGCGGACGAGGCGCAGATGTTCGAATACCGGGGCCGCTATGCCGAGTTCAACCTCGTCTATGACCGCGGCACGATCTTCGGCCTGAAGACCGGCGGCAATATCGACGCGATCCTGATGAGCCTGCCGCCGCGGGCCACCTGGTCCTAGGGCGCGGCGCGGCGGTCTGCGCTCGTCTAGGGTGCCACTTCGACCACATCGACGAAGGCGACGCTGCGGTTGAGCGCGATCGCGACATAGACCGTCGGCTGGCCTTCGATCGTCCGGCGCGCGGTGAAGTATTCGACATCCCCGGCAATGCCGAGGTTGATCCCGTTGACCGGCGCATAGCCCGCACCAAGCTGATGGTAGGCGGAAGAACCGCACTGCGCCTTGCGCGAGCACTGCCATTCGATCACGAAGCCCTGTCGCAGCAGCGGCTCGCGCCAAGCGGCGATCATCGCTGCAGGGGGCTGGCCGCCGGTCATTTCATAGCGGGTGCGGGTCAACCGTCCGGTATGGTCCTGATAGCTGATCAGCTTCGGCTTGAATCCGGTGATACGGCGATAGGCTGCCTGCTCGCCCTGCTGATGGTCGACCGCCGTGGCACCTGCGATCGGCGCGATGGCAAAGGGTGATCCGGCATTCGCCGTCGCCGGTTCCGCGAACAGGCCGGCAGCATGGGCCACAATCGCAAGTCCGGCGGCGCGAGCGCAGATCATCGGGCGCACAGCATGGCTCCTTCCAGTCGGGCGCAAGCCTGTCGCCTGCACCATGTATCCCGTTGCATCGCCTTGGATAAAGCGTGAACCGGTCAGCGGCTTGTAGGAAGTGGACAAGCTGGTGCGGCTCGCCGCCTACCACGCCTCGGCTCGTCCCGGCTGCGCCTTATCGCTTGCTCCGCGATGCTGCAGCGCACATATTCGCCAGCGATGCTGCGCCAGTACGAACTTGTCGAGAAGGTCCTCGATTACGACCCCAACGCCGACGAGGCGATGCTCAATCGCGCCTATGTCTACACCGTGCAGAAGCACGGCAGCCAGAAGCGCGCCAGCGGCGATCCCTATTTCTCGCACCCGGTCGAAGTCGCCGGGCTGATGACCGATCTGAAGCTCGATCAGGCGACCATCATCACCGCGCTTCTGCATGATACCGTGGAAGATACGCTCGCCACGATCGACGACATCGAGGCCCATTTCGGCACCGAGGTCGCGCGGCTGGTCGACGGGGTGACCAAGCTCTCCAAGATCGAGACCATGCCCGAGAACGAGCGCGCGGCGGAGAACCTGCGCAAGTTCCTGCTGGCGATGTCCGAGGATATCCGCGTGTTGCTGGTCAAGCTCGCCGACCGTCTGCACAACATGCGCACGCTGCACTTCATCAAGTCGCCCGAGAAGCGCCAGCGCATCGCGCGCGAGACGATGGACATCTACGCCCCCCTCGCCGAGCGGGTGGGCATGTACGAATACATGCACGAAATGCAGGCCCTGGCCTTCCGCGAGCTTGAGCCGGAGGCCTACGCCACGATCACCAATCGCCTTGATGCGCTGCGTTCGGAGGATGGCGGTCAGGTCGATGCAATCGCCCTGAAGATCAAGCAGCGCCTGGCCGAAGCGGGCCTCAAGGTCGAGGTCTACGGGCGCGAGAAGCATCCTTATTCGATCTGGCACAAGATGGCCGAACGCCATGTCAGCTTCGAGCAGGTGACCGACATCATGGCCTTCCGCGTGCTGACCGAGACGGAGGAGGACTGCTACCGCGCACTGGGCATCCTGCACACCACCTGGCAGTTTCTGCCCGGCAAGTTCAAGGACTACATCTCGACCCCCAAGTCGAACGGCTACCGCAGCTTGCACACCTCGCTGATGTACGAAAACTCGATGCGGGTCGAAGTGCAGATCCGCACGCGCGACATGCACCGCACCAACGAATTCGGCCTCGCGGCGCACTGGGCCTACAAGCAGGGCGACAAGCCCGACGGGGCGGTCGGCTGGCTGCGCGACCTGATCGAGATCGTCGATGCCAGCCATGATGCCGAGGAACTGCTCGAACACACGCGCCTCGCGATCTATCAGGACCGGATCTTCGCCTTCACCCCCAAGGGCGCGCTGTTCCAGTTGCCCAAGGGCGCGACCGCGGTCGACTTCGCCTTCGCGGTCCACACCAATCTCGGCAGCCAGACGGCAGGCGTGAAGATCAACGGCCGCCACATGCCGCTGCGCACGCCGCTCAACAACGGCGATGTTGTGGAGATCATCAAGAACCCCCACGCCAGCCCGCAGCTTTCATGGCTTGCCTTCGTCGTCACCGGCAAGGCGCGCGCCGCGATCCGCCGGGCGGTGCGGATGAAGGAGCGCGCCGAGGTGGCCGAGATCGGGGCCAAGCTGTTCGACGAGATCGCCGCGCGCGTGCCAGCCCGCATCGGCAAGAAGGCGATCCGCGCAGCAGTGGAGCGGCTCGGCATGGAGGAGCCCGACGATCTCATGTACGCCATCGGCGCGGCCAAGATCGCTGACCGCGAGGTGATGGAGGCGCTCGTTCCCGGCTGCACGGCGGGGATCGAGGAGGACGAGCACTGGGAACGGCGCGAGCGGGCGATCTCGATCCGCGGCCTCACCCCGGGCGTCGCCTTCGAGCTTGCATCGTGCTGCCATCCCGTGCCGGGCGACCGCATCGTGGGTATCCGCCGCAAGGGCGATACGGTGCTGGTCCACGCGATCGACTGCATGGAACTGGCGAGCGGGGTGGACAGCGACTGGATCGACCTGGCCTGGGGCACACGCTCGGTCGGGGCGGCGGGGCAATTGTCGGTGACGATCTACGACCGGCTCGGCACGCTGGCGGAAATGGCGGGCATCTTCGCCCAGAACAAGGCCAATATCATCACGCTGATGCAGGCCCAGATCGACCATCCCTTCGTGACCTATGATGTCGAGGTCGAGGTCGAGGACGTGGCCCACCTCAACCGCATCCTGTCCGCCCTGCGCGCCAGCGACGCGGTGGCACAGGCGGAGCGGCAGTAGGGTTCCCATCCTCGTCATTGCGAGGAGCGAAGCGACGCGGCAATCCATGTACTGACGGTGCCCCGTGTGGAGATGTCAGCCCATGGATTGCTTCGCCTACGGCTCGCAATGACGACTAAGGCGCCACCCGCCGCACCGGCACGCGGATGTTGCAGATGTCCGTGCCGCCGGCGGGGGTGATGAAGAAGGGATCGCGGCGGTTGGCGATGGCTTCGGCGTAGGTCGCGAAAGTCTCGCTTTCGGTCGAGAGATATTCGAACTTGGGTTGCTCGGCGGCGGGAAGATCGCTCGCCACCCGCACCGTCAGGATCGGCGTGCGCTTGGCGGCTTCCTCGGCGGTGTAGAACCCGAGCGCGCCCTTGCCGCGGGGGAGTGAGGAGAGGTGCTCCATCCCCTCGATCACCCGGCCCACGAGTGCGATATTGCGATCGAGGTGGCGCGGCGCATGGCCGATCACGGTATAGAGCTCCGCGCCCGAGCCGGTGTCGGGAGAGTAGTTCCGCCCGACGCCGACCATGCCGTAGCAGTGGGTGGGCCAGATTGTGTTCACATCAGTCGCGTAGGGCCAGCCTTTCTGATGACCGACTGAAGGCGAGTAAGGGTCAGAATAGCGCCAGTCGCCCCGATCTTCGACGCTCTTTGCACCTTCTTCAACGGCGGTCGCGGCGCGAATGTCGCGGGAGGCAATTCGAATCTGGCCTACAAGGGAGTTCAAATGCTGTTCGAGCATTTCCTCGGTCGCCTGCACGACATACTCGTCCTCCCCCATCACCTTCAGCCCTTCGGGTAACGGCTTCGGCTTCCCGGTGGCCTCGGGGTTGTCGTAATTGGGATCGCCCCACTGGGTGACGTAATTGTCCTGCACGCGGTTGACGGAAATCCCGTCATACCAATTGGCGCGGGCGAACAGCCGGATGTTGTGGACCCAGCCTTGCGAGAAGGGCGCGGGCATCAGCTGGATCACCACGGTGCGCGGCTTGCCCTCCGCGTCCGGGGCGAGGGTCATCACCAGCAAATCCTCCGCCGGGATCGCCACCCAGTCGCTCTTGGGCGCGGCGGCGACGATTTCTGAGGGAGCAAGGGCGGCTGGCTTGGGCGCGTCCTGCGCAGATGCTGGCAAAATCAGGGCGAGGGTTGCCGAGGCGGCGAGGAGTGCGGTTCTCATGCACCGATATCTGGCACACCTGCTTACCAACCGGAAGGCAGATGGATGTTTTTCGAAACCCGGCCTTCTCGTCGCCCCGTGCTTGACACGGGGCTTGGCTGTCGTGCGGACAGGCGATCAAGCAGAAAAGCCGAACCCCGTGCCGGGCACGGGGTGAGGGTGCTTAAGCGGGTTGGAAGGGAAAACCCCAATCAAAAACCCCTTTCCACGCGTTTTGGAGGGCGGAAAGGGGTTCTCGATAGCAGCGTTCGCAGGGAATGCCGGATCCGCGCAGCGCTGGCCAATGCGACTCCTTTACCACGATTCCGGAAGGCGGCCAAACCTGTCGCCTTGCGAAGCCCCGCATTCGCCGCTATCGGCGCGTATCTTGTCGCGCTACCGCTTCGCTGCTTGAGCGCGGTCGAGACGGAGCAGTGGCCGAGTGGTCGAAGGCGCACGCCTGGAAAGTGTGTATACGTCAAAAGCGTATCGAGGGTTCGAATCCCTCCTGCTCCGCCAGCCACCCCCGGCACTTGTCTCTGAGTTGAGGTGGTGCCCGAAAACCCCGAGAACAGGCGGGTTTGCGGGGCTGAACCGATAACGGGCGCATCATTCGAGACGTCTCTTGAGCTCTTTCGGGCGCCGTTTGGTGTCCCCGTCTCTTGGGCCGCTCGCATCGGTTCGGTTTCCCTGTTTAACAGGCAAGAACAGGGAAAAATGTAAGTTTGAGCCGCAAAACGGGCCGTTTTGGGCCACATCGCGGGATTTGGCTCGAAGGAAAGCGCGATTTGTCAGTAGGTTGCGCGCGCGAAAAGACCATTTTCCTGTTCTTCGCCGGAACAGGGTATTTAATCGTCCGGAACAGGGACTTTAATCGCCGCAATCAGGTGATTTGTTCGCCGGAACAGGAAGTGCGGCAGCTTGCGAATCCGAGCACTTCGCGCTGCTTCGACCAAGCGAGCGGAAGGTCGATGGCCTTGAGCGATTCGAGATTCAGATGGGGCGGCTGGCGCCCATCAAGAATGGCACGCTGGATGTCGGGAGCGAGGAAGGCGAGGCCGAGGATGAAGCGGTCATAGGGCGAACGTGGCGATCCATCGATCATCGGCATGCCGCGCTCGGTGCGGAGAATGGCGTGGGCTTTTCTGAGGGCAGCGATGAGCACGAGGTCCGGTTGGCGCGGTCGTGACGTCGCCGGAAGAATGAGCGTGCGGGACCCGCGGGCTGCAAACAGGACAGGCAGCGAGACGGTGATGCAGTCGGAGGTACGATCGCGGATCACCTCGCCGTCGCCCAACCTTGCGGCGAGGTTCGAGCAATGCTCGGCGTCGAGCGAGACCTGAAGACCCCGCTCGCTTAGGTGGATCGAGCGGATGATCGCCAAAGGATCGCAAGCCTTCGGGACCCAGCGCCCGATTGCCTCGCTCACGACCCGCTCAATCTCGGGCGCCGATAGCCGCTGAATGGTATCGGTGGCGGCGCGCCGCCCGCCCTGCTGGAGCGGCGCCGACACATAGTAGCGATAGGATAGTCCCGACTTGCCGCGCGAGGTGGTCGGGGACATCGGCTCGCCAGCGGCATCAAACAGCTTGCCGGTCAGCGGCGCTCTGACACTGCGGTTCTTCGCCCTCGTCTGATGCCGCCGGACCTGGGCATCGAGCCGGGCCTGCACCCGGTCGAACAGTTCGGCATCGATGATCGCCTCGTGTTCGCCTTCGTGCACGGTGCCCTTGTGGACAATCTGGCCGCGATAGACACGGTTGCGCAGGAGGTGGAACAGGGCGCCGCGGCTGAATGCCTGCCCGCCCATGGTCCTGCCCTTTGCGGTGACGTGGAGCTTGGAATGAATGCCCCGCTGTTCGAGATCGCGTTGGAGGGCATGGACCGAGCCCAACTCGAGGTAGCGGGCAAAGATCTGCCGAACACGTTCGGCCTCCCGTACATTGACCTTGAGCTTGCGTGAGCCGTCGGTCGGTGGGTCGTAACCAAGTGGTGAGAGGCCGCCCATCCACATGCCCTTGGCCTTGGAAGCGGCGATCTTGTCGCGGATGCGTTCGCCGGTGACTTCGCGCTCGAACTGCGCGAACGAGAGCAGGACATTGAGCATGAGCTTGCCCATCGAGCCTGTGGTGTTGAAGGACTGGGTGACCGAGACAAAGCTGCAGTCATGCTTCTCGAACACCTCGACGATCCGCGCGAAGTCGGCCAGACTACGGGTGAGACGGTCGATCTTGTAGACGACCACGATGTCTATCCGGCCTGCCGCTATGTCGGCGAGCAGGGCCTTCAAACCCGGACGCTCGGTGTTACCGCCCGAGAACCCGCCATCGTCATAGTGCTCGGAAAGCGCTTCCCACCCTTCGCTCGCCTGACTCATGATGTAGGCGGCGCATGCCTCGCGCTGGGCGTGGAGGCTATTGAACGACTGGTCGAGGCCGTCCTCGGACGACTTGCGGGTGTAGATCGCGCAGCGCCTGATGTTGCTGGGCATCACCTGTCTCGCAGACCGAAGAAGCGCGGACCGTTCCAGCGGGTACTGGCGATGGCGGTCGCGGCTGCAGAGAGGCTGGGGAACAGTTGGTCCTCCCACCGGAACCCCTGTTCCTCGACCACCACTGTCACCTCGCGTCCCTTCCAGATGCGGGTGAGCCGTGCGCCCACGCCGAGATGCCGACCTTCGGGCTGGACAGGCCCGCTGCGGGCAAGGACCTTGCACATTTCGACATCGAGTCCGCCGTAGACCTCTGCCTGAACCCGCCATGCGAGCAGCCGACGCAGTAGCGGCGTGGAGCGAAGCGAAGGAGGGGCGCCGTAGCGCACCCTCCAGAACCCGCGCAGACCATCGAGATCGAGCGTCTGGAGCTCGGCGACGATCTGCTTGACCGCATCATGTTCCTCAAACGCCTCATGCATTGGCTGCCTCCGCAATGCGGTAGCGGCGGGTGCCGTCGATCTTGTCCGAGGTCACCGCGTGCCCGCGCTTCCTGATCGCGCCTGCGAGCGCGCCGCGTACCGAGTGCTGTTGCCATCCGGTCGCCTGGACCATCTCGGCGATGGTCGTGCCGTTTTTGCGGCGAAGCAGCTTCTCGAGCGTGTCGAGCTTGCTCGCCGCCCTGCCTGCCCTCGAAGTGGCGGGAGTGGTTCCGTGGTTGCTGATAGCCATGATTGTCTCCGGTTTGCATCGCGAGGCCAGAATGGCTCCCGCTACCGAGACAAGCCCGGCTAGGCGGGCGCAGACAGCAATGCTCGTTGTCGTGGCACAGTCCAGTTATTTCGGGACGTGCGGAATAGAACTGTCGATTACTTGCCGGAGCCCCTTTAAAACGGCCGGTGCTCGAACTATGTTCATGTTATGTTCGAAACCCTCTCCGAGGCGGCTTTGCCCGCCAATCGCACGCTCGAAGTGGTCTACAAGGCCCCCGTCGAACTCACCCCCGACCCGCGCAATGCGCGCACACACTCAAAGAAGCAGGTCGCGCAGATCATTGCCTCGATCCGCGCCTTCGGGTTCACCAACCCGATCCTGGCAGATCCGCAAGGCAACCTCATCGCTGGGCATGGCAGGTTGCGCGCGGCGAAGGAGATGGGGCTCGAGAGCGTTCCGGTAATCACCCTCGATGGCCTAAGCGAGCCGCAGAAGAAAGCGCTCCGGCTCGCGGACAACAAGATCGCATTGAACGCAGGCTGGGACACCGAGATCCTCAAGCTCGAGCTTGCCGAACTCTCGCTGCCCGAGATCGATATCGATCTGGGCCTCACCGGCTTCAGCCCCGGCGAGATCGACGTGGTTCTTTCGGAGAGCGAAGATCCGGATGACGAGGTCATCCCGGCCGTTCCCGACAGCCCGCGGGTCAGACCTGGCGACATCTGGCAGCTGGGCGAGCACCGCATCGGCTGCGGAGACGGCCGCGATGTCGCTTTCCTTCAGGCAATTATCGGAGAGGGGCAATCGATCGACTGCGCGTTCCTCGATCCGCCCTACAACGTGAAGATCAACGGCCACGCCAATGCCAAGGGCCGCCACCGCGAGTTTGCGATGGCTTCGGGCGAGATGAGCGACGACCAGTTCCGCGCCTTCCTCGCTGATACGCTTGGTGCCTGCGCCAAGGTCTCGCGTAATGGTGCGGTCCACTTCGTGTGCATGGACTGGCGTCACATGGACGATGTCACCGCGTCGGTCAGAGGCATCTACGATGACCTGCTCAATATCTGCGTGTGGAACAAGAGCAATGCCGGAATGGGCTCGCTCTACCGCTCCAAGCATGAAATGGTGTTCGTCTACCGGGTCGGCTCCGCACCGCACGTCAATAATGTCGAACTCGGCAAGCACGGCCGCAACCGCACCAACGTCTGGGATTACCCGAGCGTTAATTCGATGAAGGGCTCGCGCCGCGAGGACCTTACGCTTCATCCGACGGTGAAGCCGGTGGCGATGGTAGCCGATGCGTATTGCGACGTCACGAAGCAGGGCGAGCTTGTCCTCGATATCTTCCTCGGTTCGGGAACCAGTCTGATCGCTGCAGAGCGCGTAGGTAGGCGTTTCCGCGGGCTCGACATCGATCCTGCCTATGTCGACCTTGCCATGAAGCGCTGGACCGATCTCACCGGCAAGGAGCCCGTGCTTCTCCACCGCGAGTGCGCAGAAGAGGCGGCGGGATGAGTGACTCACGATTCAAGCCTGGTCAGTCCGGCAATCCGAAAGGGCGGCCGCCGAAGGCGCGGCGGCCCAATGTCTCAGCGTTCGAAATCGTCCTCGACAAGCGCCTCACCGCCAACGTTGGCGGCAAAGAGCGCGAGCTTACCGTCGAGGAGGTGCTGCAGCAGCAGACGCTGAAAGATGCGCTCGCCGGCAAGCGCCTGGCGATCCGCAAGGTCCTGAAGATGATCGAGAAGCGCGAGGCCGCGCTGCACAAGAAGGGCGGCGTCAGGCGGACCTCTATGATGTTCGAACAGCATCACTGTGCCGACAATGCGAACGAGGCCATGCGTATCTTGGGCATCGCAGCACCTGATTCTGAGTTCCCCTCTCGCTGGAAGGTCAATACCTGGGCAACCCAAGCCGCCCTCAGCAAACCGGGCCGCCGAAAGTTCACGGACAAGGACGTGAAGGACATCAAGTTCTTTACCAGCGATCCCGGAACCTTGCGCTGGCCGCGCGGACGCATGGCGTGAGCGAGCCGGAGCCTGTCGGTTACGGTCAACCGCCGAGTAAGACCCGGTTCCGCAAGGGGCAGTCCGGCAATCCGCGCGGGCGGCCAAAGAACAGCCGTCGTGAGATCCCCTATGATGCCGTGCTCGGCCAGATGGTCACGATCCGCGAGGAGGGCCGCGAACGCCGTGTGACCGCCGCCGAGGCGTTCCTGCTCCAGCTCACCCAGAAGGGCCTCGCCGGAGACAGTGCTGCAGCACGCGCTTCACTTGAGGCGATCGAGACTGCGCGGGCTAGCCGCACTGATACCTACACTGGACCAGCCAGACTTGTCTGGAAAGCAGTTGGCTCGGGCATGGACGCGATAATCGACACCCTTGGCATCGCGCAGCTGAAATATCCGACCGACGAAGCCCGCGTGCGTTGGGAACTCAATCCTTGGATCGTCGAGGCAGCAATTGCGCGGCTCGGTGACCGGCTGCTCACGCCAGAACAGCAGCGCGAGGTCTGGAACGCCACTCGCACGCCGTACAAGGTCCGGTGGCCGGAATGGTGGGGCTATTTCGGCGAATGACTGCTTTGCGCCTTCAATTCATCTAAAGCGACTTGCGCATCGATCGTCTGAAAGTGCACTAGGCTGCCGATGTGCACCGATGGCTGAATCTGCGAATTTGGTATCATGACCTTGTTGCCTGTTCATAGACAGATTCTTAGGGAACGAAGGCGAATTAATACTTCTTAGAGCTCTTAGGGAGCTAAGGCGAATTAATACTTCTTAGAGCATTCGGTTTCATTCAATACTTACTTTACGAGCGTGCTAATGCCATGTACCGGACATAGGAGATTTACTGAAAAATTTTTCAAATCAAAGGTTGTTGGGCGTTGAAAAACCGTTCTTTGCTCGGGTCGCATGGCTTCGCCATCGCTGCGTGGGGTGCTTTGCTTTCAACCGTCCCGGTTTCTGCCACTGCTCAGCAAAGCGGCCTTCCCAGCCGGCAGCAAATAGAATTGCCCGATCGCGCCACGCCGCCCGCGGCCGTCGATGTACGGATTTCCGACGAGGCCAGCCGCGCACTTCCATGCCCTTTTGATCGAGCCGACCTTACCTTGCGGCTCGACGAAGTCCGCTTCGTCGGCGTGAACGACGCACCGCTTCCGTCCGAAATCGGCCTGCTGCTTGAGGGGATTGCGCCCTCAGCCCAAGAGTGGCCCATTTCCCAGTTGTGCGATCTGCGCGATGCGGCTGCGGCGAGGCTGTCGGCGGCGGGTTACATCGCAGCGGTTTCCATTCCGCCGCAGGAAATCTCGCGCGATGCGCGCACAGCGACGCTCGCAGTGATCCCCGCCCGGCTGGTTGGTGTCGAAGTCGTCGGTGATGTAGGCGGTTATGCCGGAAGGCTGGCCGCTCGCGGCGAGCGCTTGAAGGCGATATATCCGCTGCGCTCTGGCGACGTCGAGCGCGAGTTGATGCTGGCTTCCGATACACCGGGTCTGGATGTCAAGATGACACTGGTTTCTGCAGGAACCGCACCGGGCGAGGTGATTGGACGCCTTGAGGTTAGCCGACGCGACTTCGAAATCGTCGCCAATATTCAGAACTATGGATCACTGGCGATCGGGCGCGAGATCGCCAGCGTCCGCGCCGAGTTCTACGGCCTGACTGGTCTTTCCGATGTCACCTTTTTCGGCGCAAGCAGCACTGCTGATTTCGAGGAGCAGTGGACGCTGCAGGGCGGTCACTATTTCTCCCTCAACAGTGGGTTCACCTTTGGCGGAAGCGCGGTCTACGCCGAATCCCGTCCCAGCATCGGAGGTATCCACCTGCGGGCGAATTCGTTGCTTGCCGCCATCGAAGCCTATGTTCCTGTCGTCCGTACGGTCGTCACCCGCGTCACATTTGGCGGTGGCCTGGAACTGATTAATCAGGAAAGCAGCGTTCGCGGGGGTGGCTTCTCCATGCCACTGACGCGCGACCACCTGCGCGTCGCCTTCCTCAAGATGGATGGGGCCCACCGCAAGCTGCGTCATGATGGGAGCGAGGCTTTTTCGCTCGATGGTACGCTGCAGCTTCGCCAGGGCCTTGATATCTTCGGGGCCAGCGAGCGCGGGGTCGCTGACGGGCCCTATTTCCCGAGCAGCCTTGAAGGCGATCCCACCGCGCTCGTGGTGCGTGGGGGTCTCTCGGCACGCACGCAGCAAGGCAATTTCGCGCTCCTCGCGCGCGTCGAAGGCCAATACTCCGCGAGCCCTCTGCTAGGCTTCGAGGAATATGCCGTCGGCAACTTCACGATCGGCCGGGGCTACGATCCGGCGGCGACCCTTGGCGACAGCGCCATCGGGGCAAGGTTGCAGCCGAGCCTCTTTCTTCGGGCCGATGACGGCATATTCGAACCTTACCTCTTTGCCGATGCGGCGCGGATTTGGAACGAAGACAGCATCACCGCGGAGAACGGTCGCACGCTGGTTTCGGCAGGACTTGGCGCTAGGGTCTATATAGCGAACCGCTATGTCTTCGACGCAGGCTGGGCGCGCCCCTTCGACAAGGCGATGAATATTCCGGGGGCCGAGCGCGCGCCTGACCGCCTGCTCGTTTCCCTTACCGCATCCTTCGGCCCGTCGGGCCGCCGATAAGCCAGTCAAGGACAGCACACATGCTTGCACGAAATCTTCGCGCCGTTCTCGCTGCCGGAACCGCTCTCTCGCTCGCCGTCGCTGCCAGCCCGGCCGCCGCGCAGTTGGTAAGGTCTGGCGATCTTGTTGATGCGATCGACAGCAGTGGCAATCCCGGCCAGTTGACAATCGTCGATACCACCGCGACCCGGACCGACATGACGGTGCTTGCGCCAGTCGTGGTCTCCAACTGGAGCCGTTTAAACGTTCCTACCGGAACCACGGTCAATGTTGCAAACGGCACCGTCAATCCGACCGCGACGCTGATCAGCCGCGTAATCGGGGCGGATTTCTCCGACATCAGCGGCACAATCAATGCGCCGGATGTGAACCTGTGGCTGATCAACCAGAACGGAATCCTGTTCGGTTCGGGCGCCTCGGTCAACAGCGCCTCATTCTTCGCCTCGACGCTTGATGTCTCGGACGCGGACCTCTTCGATTTCTACCAAGGCACCAACCTTGCCGGAAACGGCTCGTCCACCTTGAGGTTCTCGGGGCCGTCCAACAATACCGCTGCGATTGCCGGTGGCGGGGCTACCGCGCGCTTTGTAACCGATGGTTCACTGCTATTCGTCGGGCCGCAGCTCAATCTTGATGCGACCTTCGATGCAGGCACAGGCACCGTCGCCTTCCTCGCGGCATCTGATGTGAGCGTTAATTTCACGCCCGGCAGCCCGCTCAGCTACGTGATCAATGCCGGCACTACCGTGGCCGACGCGATGACAATCGGCGGCTCGGTGAGCGGCGGGTCGATCGATTTCCAGATGATCACGGCCGCGGGCGTGGTCAACTCGCTGCTGCGTGTCGATGCGACGCTCAACGCGACCACCGCGCTTCCCACCGATACCGGCATCCGCCTGTTTGCCAATCAGGCCGGTTCGGCTTCGGTGACGGTGGAGATCGACGGCGTTGCCAGCACCACCGGCCATATCGACCTGCGGACCGATGGCAGTCTGACGGCGACCTCGCCTATAGCGGGAAGCGGTGTTTTCGTCCGGGGCGACACGGGCCTCAGGTTTGACGATGTAACCGCGACTGACGGTTCCGTACAATTCGCCACGAGCGGAAGCGTCTTGACAGGAGACGTGATAGCGACCGGCGGGGACATTTTCTTCGAGGCGTCCAACAACGGGAGTGCTTCGTTCGCCAGCCTCATCGCGACGGGCGGGCGCGTGTTCGTTAGTGGTTTGATTCCTGGGGCTATATCGGTGAGGGGCGCGGTCAAGGGCGCGCTGGTCAATCTGGTTGCGGTCAATAACATCAGCGCCGGCGATGTTACCGCCACTTCAGGCGTGGCGGCCCTTCAGGCGCTAAATGGCACGATCTTGGCCGAGGACATTTCGGCGACCGGCGGTGATGTGGTGCTGTTCGCGCCCGGCGCGATCACCACCACCACCATTACCGCGCGTGAAGCTGGCGGTGTCGGCGGCAGGATTGACGTCGACAGCACGGGCGGCGGCAATCTTTCGCTCGGCAACGTGGCGGCCGACCGGCTGATCACGCTCGATACCACCGGCAACATCACCACCGGCACGATCAACGCGCTTGGCGCGCTGAACGTGGGGGCATCCCTTAATCCGAGAGATGTGACGTTCAACGGCAGCGTCTCCGCCAATGAGCTGTTCGCTCGCGTCTCTGGCCTGCTCACCTTCGGCGCAGTCAATCAGATCAAAACCATAACCGGATTGAGGGCGGGCGGAGCCCTTTTGCTGGAGAACGCGACCGATAACCTTGCCATTGCGGGGCTCGTGACAGCTGGAACCAACGATGTGACCATACGCAATAGCGGCGATGTCACAATCTCTGGCGCAGGACAGGTCGCGGGTGGAATCGTTGCCATCAGTGCGGACGATCAGTTTATCAATTTGCGCGGTAGCGATGCCATCACCGCATCAGATCGGTGGGTCGTCTATTCTGCAGCCCCGGCAGGGAACACATTCGGCGGCCTCGACAGCGGTAACACCGCGATCTGGAATGGGACCATCGACACGGTGGCGCCCGAAAGCCTCAGCGGAAATCGCTATGTCTTTGCATTTCAGCCTACCCTTACAGTGACATCGACCGACACCAGCAAGGTTTACGGAACCGATCTCACTGGCGCACTGGGCTCCTTTTTCTCTGTCAGCGGCCTGCAGGATGGTGTGGCCGGAGCCTATCTCGGTGACTCGGTCTCCGGCATCTTGACTGGAGCCCCTTCCATTACCTCCGCGGGCTCAGTCGCTAACGCCGATGTCGCAGGCGGGCCCTATGTCATGAATGTTGGCCAAGGCTCGCTGGTAGCCGCCAACGGATACGCGCTGGCATTCGATAGCAATGGTCGCCTGACCATCACCCCCAGAGACGTCACGGCCAGTGTGACGGTCAACAACCGGACCTATGACGGCACCACTGCTGGTACCGGCACGGTGACGCTCGACGGCGTGATCGCAGGGGATGATGTCGGCACGACCGGTACGACCTTCACCTTCGATAGCAGGAATGCCGGGACTGGCAGAACGGTCACGATTGCTGGCACCAGCCTTACCGGTGCCGATGCGGGCAACTACACGTTGACGGTACCGGCAACCGCGCTTGCTGATATTCTTGCGCG
>CAZQOO010000023.1:15303-25912 GCA_964594845.1 uncultured Porphyrobacter sp.
CGGGCAACTACACGTTGACGGTACCGGCAACCGCGCTTGCTGATATTCTTGCGCGCGCCATCACGGCCAGTGTGACGGTCAACAACCGGACCTATGACGGCACCACTGCTGGTACCGGCACGGTGACGCTCGACGGCGTGATCGCAGGGGATGATGTCGGCACGACCGGTACGACCTTCACCTTCGATAGCAGGAATGCCGGGACTGGCAGAACGGTCACGATTGCTGGCACCAGCCTTACCGGTGCCGATGCGGGCAACTACACGTTGACGGTACCGGCAACCGCGCTTGCTGATATTCTTGCGCGAGTGATCTTGGTCACGGCCGATGATCAGGAAAAGACCCAGGGAACCCCCGATCCTTCTCTGACCTTTGTAATTGGCGGTGACGGCCTAGTGGAAGGGGATATGCTCTCTGGAAGTCTTGCAAGAGATCCCGGGGAACTCATCGGTGACTATAGAATTGGCCAGGGCACTCTCGATGGTGGTAGCAACTATGTGATCCAGTTTCAGGACGGCACGCTAACGATTACCGCCCAGTCATTCAGGGAGGTGCCTCTTAAAGCGCAAGTGCTCCCGGGAGACATCGCCGATGCCAAAGCAGGATCGCAGCTGGACATTGAAGTCGAGAGCCTGTGCGCCGACCAAGAGAAAGCCGACCAAGAGAAAGCCGACCAAGAGAAAGAAGTCTGCAGAATTTCACAATACTAGGAATAACGGGAAGGTTGCCATCTCCGATGCGGTACCAGATGCCTCGACCTTCCGATTAGGCTGCTAGTTCGTGGTCTAGGTGGGCCTGACACCACGACCTCATAGCTCAGGCGGCAAGGACCGTCTTACGCTGGAAGAGCAGCGTGAGAGGTCTGGAACGCCATGCGCGCGCCCTACAATGTCCGGTGGCCGGAATGGTGGAGCCACGGGGGCGAGTGATGGCCATGCTCCCCAATGGGGCTATTGTTGTTTGTATATTGATCGCCCGATAAAAAGTTCTTCGACAGGTCGATATTGGAACTGAGCCGTCGTTCCCAAATGGCATGCAGAGTGACCGGCTTTATTGGAAGCCGACACTGCGATGGTCGGGTCGTTAATCGCTTCCGTTCAAAGTTCGTTTCCTAATCGGCGGCGCCAGGTAAGCGTCCCCTGAAGCGAGCCCTCTTCGGGAGAGCGAGGCAGTCGGTAGACCGTGAACGAGAACTCGTTCGCCGACTGGGCATCGAGACCACTGCTATCTTCGCGCAGCGTTGCCTGCCCTGCCACGTGAAATCGAGCTGGCTATGATCGCACCGCGGCCTGATTGCGAAGCGGTATTATGCTTAGCTCTCGAAACCGATCCGCTCGGCGGCCGCGCCCGACATGATGAAACCTATGGGCCTTTCGGTTTCTTCCTGCAGGTGCGCGATCAGACTGGCGGTGCGGGCCAGAAGCGAGATACCCTTGAGCGCAGCGAGCGGGAAGCCCGCATCGAGCATCACAGCGGGGATCGCGCCGTTGACATTGATGGGCAGGCTGCGGCCGATGGCCTCGGGCAGAACCGCCTCGATGGTGCGAAGCATGGCGATGTGCTTGCCCTCCATCCCGTGTTCCTTCGCCAGCGCCAGCAGGCGGTGTGCGCGCGGATCGCCGCCCGCATGCTGGGGATGGCCGAAGCCCGGGATCGCCTTCTTCTCGGCCCGCAGCGCCTTGATCGCCGCCGTGGCGGTGGCGGCAACGTCACCGCCCTCGGCATCGGCGACGACCTGCACGTAGAACTTGCCCGCCACCTCGGCGCTGCCCAGCACCACGCTCCCGCAGCCCAGCAGCCCCGCGGCGACCGCGCCGTGGAAGGCTTCGGGCGCGGCGGCATAGGTCATGCGGGTGGCGACGACGCTCGGCACCAGCCCGTGTTCGGCAATCGCGCAGAGCACTGCATCGGCCAGCACCTTTTGCGGGGGCGAGGGCATGGTGCCGGTCACCAGCAGCCAGAAATAGGAAGTGAAATCGACATGGCCGATCACCTCCGAACACAGGTCCATCCCCCGCACGGTGATGCTCGTCGCATCCGATGTGCAGATCGAGGTCACCGCGTTATCCTGCTTGCCGATGCGCATGGGTCCAGCCTTTTCGTTATTCGAAGTTGATTTCGTTATACGAAGAATATAGTGTCACATCCGCAGCCTGGCAAGATCGTCGGGCAAGCAGATGGGATGTGTTGGATGACCGCGAGACCCCTACAGGGCGTTACCGTGCTCGAAATGGGCACCTTCATCACCGGCCCTGCGGCCGGGATGCTTCTGGCCGATCTCGGCGCACAAGTCATCAAGGTCGAGCAGCCGGGCTCGGGCGATCCGTTCCGCAGCTACAAGGGCGAGCTCTACAGCCCGCACTTCCAGACCTACAACCGCAACAAGCGTTCGATCACCATCGATCCCAAGAATCCCGATGATCTCGCCGTGCTCGACCGACTGGTCGAGGATGCCGACGTCTTCATCCAGAACTTCCGTCCGGGCGTAGCGGGGCGGCTTCAGGTGGACGCGAAGCGGCTTCAGGGGATCAACCCGCGGCTTGTCTACGCCTCAATCTCGGGCTTCGGCTCCGTAGGGCCGGAGCGTGACCGGCCGGCCTTCGACACCGTGGCCCAGGCCGCCTCGGGCTTCCTGCGCCTGCTGGTCAACCCCGAACACCCCCGCGTCGTGGGCCCGGCGATCGCCGATGCGATGACGGGCTTCTACACTGCGCTCGGCATCCTCGCCGCACTCAACGAGCGGCACACCACCGGCAAAGGCCGCGTGGTCGAAACCTCGATGTTCGAGGCGATGTGCCACTTCAACCTCGACGATTTCACCCACCTGTTCTCCGCAGATCAGGTGATGGGGCCCTATTCGCGCCCGCATGTCTCGCAGAGCTATGTTTTCCAGTGTTCGGACGGCAAGTGGCTGGCGCTGCACATGTCCTCGCCGCCCAAGTTCTGGGAGAACCTCGCCACCGCCGTCGGCAAGCCCGACATGCTGAGTCTGCCCGCTTTCGCAAGCCGCGACGCGCGCATCGCCCATTACGAGGATGTCGTCGCCTTCCTCGCTCCGATCTTCGCCACGAAGTCGCGTGCCGTGTGGACCGAGACGCTCACCCGCCTCGAAGTCCCTAACTCGCCGGTCTACGACACCACCGAAGTGCTCGCGACCGAGCAGGCGAAGGTGCTCGGGCTCGAAGTCACCGACCCCGATGGCCCCAAGGGCCCGTTCCGCACCATCCGCTCGCCGCTCAGCTTTGATGGCGAACGGATGGACAGCGTCACCGCGCCGCCCCTCTTGGGGGCCGACGACGCGGCGATCCGCCGCTCCATCGAAAGGCCGGTGCATGGGATCCACAGAGGCTGAGCAGGCCGCAAAAGACCCGGAATTTCTCTCGACGCTGGAGCGAGGCCTGCGCGTACTCAAGGCGTTCGACGAGGATCATGCCGAAATGACCCTGTCCGAGGTGGCTGCGCGCACCGGCCTGCCCCCGGCGGTGGCGCGGCGCTGCCTGATCACGCTGGTGCAACTGGGCTATGTCGGCCAGCACGAGCGCAAGTTCCTGCTGCGCCCGGCGGTCCTGACGATCGGCTCGGCCTTCCTGGCCTCGATGCAGATCGAGCAGGTGGTGCTGCCCCCCTTGCAGGCGCTGCGCGACCAGACCGGCGACAGCGCCAGCCTCGCGGTGCTGTCCGGCACCGAGATCCTCTACGTCGCCCATGTCTCGACCGACCGGCGCTTCCGCGTGGCGGCGGGGGTCGGGACGCGCTTTCCCTTCCATGCCACCTCGCTCGGCAAGGCGCTCGCGGCGCACCTGCCCGAGGACGAGCGGGCCGCGCTGCTCGCCGGCGCGCCGTTCCAGCGCTTTACCGAGCGCACCGTCACCGAGCGGGCGGCGATGGAGGAGCGGCTGAACCTGATCGCGGCGCGCGGTTACGATTCGGCGCTGGACGAGCTCGATTACGGCATCGTCTCGGTCGCGGTGCCGATCTTCGGGCGCGACAAGCGGGTGATCGCGAGCATCAACTGCTCGACCTCCACCACCCGCATCTCGCAGGACGAGCTGGTCCGCACCCGCTTGCCCCTGCTGCGCGGCGCGGCGGGCGAGATCGAGGCTTCGCTCAGGCGCTGGCCCGCGCTCGAGGCCAGCCTGCGGCCCTGAACGACCCGTCAACGACCCCGCAACGACCCGCCGATGACCCGCGCACGGCCGGCGCCATCGCGCATGGCCGCGCACCGGGCGTGCGTTGCCCCCGCGCCACACTCTCCAATTTTCGCATATCGAAGTTGACTTCGCATGACGAAGTTATCTATTGGGGCATTAGGGAGGGGTCGCCAAGAGAGCGGCGCGTTGCGCGCGCCCACAGGGGAGAGACGTATGAAGTTATCGGGCATGAGCCGCGCGCTCGTCAGCACTACCGCGCTTGCCGCGGCCATTCTGGCCGCCGCCCCGCTCGCCGCGCAGGACACGGCCGCCGCGCCGGCTGCGAGCGAGACCGAGGAAGATGGCATTATCGTCACCGGCCTGCGCCGCGAGGAAAGCCTCCAGGACACTCCCGCCGCGGTCACTGCCTTCGATTCGCAGGCGATCGCCAATGCCGGGATCGAGCGTCCGGCCGATTTCATCGCGCTGACCCCCAACGTCAACCTCGTCGAGACCCAGAACGCGGGCAACGCCTTCGTCATCATCCGCGGCATCACCCAGAACCGCAACTCGGAACCCAGCGTCGCGGTCATCGTCGACGGCGTGCAGCAGGTGAATCCCGCGCAGTTCAACCAGGATCTGTTCGACATCGAGCAGATCGAAGTGCTCAAGGGCCCGCAGGGCGGCCTCTACGGACGCAACGCCATCGGCGGCGCGATCATCATCACAACCAAGAAGCCGACCGACGAGTTCTCCGGCAACATCACCGCCGGGATCGACAACGGCTTCGGCTACTTCCTGCGCGGCGGCGTGAGCGGCCCGCTGGCCGACAACGTGTTTTTCCGCGTCGCCGGCTCCTACTATGACACCAACGGCTTCATCCCCAACACCTTCCTCGGAGAAGACGCCGATCCGGTCGAGGATTTCAGCCTGCGCGCCAACCTGCTGGTGGAAGCGACAGACCGGCTGACCTTCGATCTGCGCGGTAGCGTCAACCAGCTGCGCACCCAGGGCCTGTACTACAACATCGTCGCCGACGTGAACGACATCGCCGATGTCGAGGTCAACAACCCCGGCCAGAACGACCGCGACATCTACAGTGTGTCGCTCAAGGTCGAATACGAAGGCGACAACGCCGTCTTCACCTCGATCTCGTCCTACGACACGTTGCAGGAAGTGCTCACCGGCGACGCCTTCGACTTCAAGCCGATCCCGGAGAGTTTCTTCTTCAACCTGTTCGAATTCCTGTTCGGCCCGGGCAACGGCTTCGACCTGAACCAGAGCCAGTTCCTCGATGTCGAGGCCTTCAGCCAGGAAGTCCGCCTTGCCTCGCCCAATGACGGGCGCGCGTTCAACTGGATGGTCGGCGGCTACCTGATCGACACCCAGCGCTTCATCTCCACCGGCAACATGATCGACACCGGCAACGGCGTCTTCCCGGTGTTCCGCGCGCCGTCGACCAATCCGCTCAACCCGCAGTTCAGCTATCTGGCGGACGGGCAGGACAACTTCGCCTGGGCGCTGTTCGCCAATGCCGGCTACGAGATCAGCCCGGAATTCCGCGTTGACGCTTCGCTGCGCTACGACCGCGACAAGCGCCGCCAGACGACGCTGACCCCGCAGGGCTTCCTGCCGGTGGTGCCGGGCGTGCCGCAGGCGCAGAGCGGCGAGGTGCGCACCGCGGTATTCGACGACTGGCAGCCTAAGATCACCCTGACCTATGAACCGAGCGCCGATGTCACCATCTACGGCGGCTACAGCCGCGGCTTCCGGTCGGGCGGCTTCAACCAGACCGGGGTCGGGGCCGAAGCGGTCAACAACGCGATCGTCGGCGTGGGCGACTTGTTCCAGGCCGAAACCGCCGACACCTTCGAGATCGGCGCCAAGGCGCAGCTCGGCCCGGTCCGTCTGGCGGGCGCGGCCTACACCACCAAGTCGAAGAACAGCTACTTCTTCGTCTTCCTCGCCCAGTCCTCGACCCAGAACCTCGGCAACATCCCCGAGACCCGGATCAACGGCTTCGAGCTGGAAGCGAGCGCGGAAGTGCTGCCGAACCTCGACATCAACGCCGCGATCGGCGTGACCGACAGCGAGATCAAGGACTTCCCCGACACATCTGTGATCGGCAACGAGGCCCCGCAGATCTCGCGCTACACATTCAACCTCGGCGCGCAGTATGCCGGGCCGATCTCGAACAGCATCGACGGCCTGCTGCGGATCGACTACCGTCGTACCGGAAAGACGTGGTGGGAACCGTTCAACACCACGGTGCGCAATCCGATCGACATCGTCGACGCGCGCGCGGGCGTTAAGCTGGAGAACGGGGTGTCGATCACGGCATTCGCGCAGAATCTGTTCAACGAGATCTACAACGCCGAATTCTCCCCCGGCGGCTTCGTGTTCCGCGCCCGGCCGCGGCGCTACGGGGTGGAAATCGGCTACAAGTTCTGAGTTGAGGAAGCGACTGACATGACCAAGGTGCTGGTGCTCTACTATTCGAGCTATGGCCATATCGAGGCGATGGCCGCTGCGGTTGCCGAAGGCGCTGCCAGCGTCCCCGGCACCGAGGTTTTCGTCAAGCGCGTCCCCGAATTGGTACCGGAGGCGGTGGCGGCGGCTTCAGGAATGAAGACCGACCAGAGCGCTCCGATTGCGACCCCGGACGAACTGGCGGACTACGACGCCATTGTCTTCGGCACGCCCACGCGCTTCGGCAACATGGCCGCGCAGATGCGCAACTTCCTCGATCAGACCGGCGGGCTTTGGTTCACCAAGGCGCTGGTGGGCAAGGTGGGCAGCGTGTTCGTCTCCACCGCCAGCCAGCACGGCGGCCAGGAGACCACCATCACCTCGTTCCACACCACGCTGCTGCATCACGGCATGGTGATCGTCGGCCTGCCCTACACCTTCGGGGGCAATGCCGAGATGGGCGAGATCAGCGGCGGCACCCCCTATGGCGCATCGACGCTGGCTGGTAATGACGGCAGCCGCATGCCGAGCGACAACGAGCTCGCCGGCGCGCGATTCCAGGGAGCACACGTCGCGAAGATCGCGGCCAAGCTCGCTGCCTAAGTTTCAGGGACTGACGGAGAGACCACGACCATGACGAAAATCCTCGCCAATCGGCTGCACCACACCGCCTATGTGACCAAGGATCTCGAAGCGACCCGCGCCTTCTACGAGGACGTGCTGGGCTTCCCGCTGATGGCGACCTATTGCGAGAAGGACGAGCTGTTCGGCAAGGAACGCGTCTATTGCCACGTGTTCTTCGAACTGGCCGACGGCAGCGCGCTCGCCTTCTTCCAGTTCGCCGATCCCGAGGACCAGGCCGAATTCGGCCCCGACATGCCGGAAAGCCCCTTCATCCACATCGCACTCCATGTCGATGCCGACGGCCAGGCGGAACTGGAAAAGCGCATCGCCGCCGCAGGGATCGCCGAGCCCGATACCTATGTGCTGGAGCACGGCTATTGCCGCTCGCTCTACGTCAAGGACCCCAACGGCATGATCCTCGAGTTCACGCATGACGACCCGCGCGCCGCCGCACTCGATGCCGAGCGCCGCGCCAGCGCCCATGCCGAACTCAAGCGCTGGCTCGCCGGCGAACATCACAACAACAACCCGTTCCGCGCCGCCGAAGCGGCCTGAGCCGCGGTGCGGGGAGCCTGCCGGTAATGCTCGCTGCCCGCCCCAGCGCGCCCGACGGGGTCTGGCACGGAGAGGTCTCCGTGGCGGGCGGCAAGGTGTCCTTCGCCATGGCGGGAGACGGCCTGCCGCTGATCCTGCTCCATGGCTGGACGCTCGATCACCGCATGTGGCAGCCGCAGATCGGGCAGCTGTCGCGCGATTTCCTGCTGGTGATGCCCGACCGGCGCGGCTGCGGCGCCTCGACCGCCCCGCCCGATCTCTCGCGCGAGGCCGAGGACGTGATCGCCATCGCCGATTTCCTCGGTTTCGAGCGGTTCGGACTGCTGGGCCTATCCCAGGGTGCGGTGGTGGCGCTGGATGTGGCGCGCAAGTTTTCCTCGCGCCTCACCGGCCTCGTCGTCTCGGGCGCGCCGCTGCCCTGCCTCGTCGAGCGCGACGAGGCGATCCTGCTCGATCGTTACCGGGCGATGGTGGCGGCGGGCGATGTTGCGGGGATGTGCCGCGACTGGGCGCGCCACCCGCTGATGCGCACCCACGATCCGGACGCGCGCACGCTCGCCGCGGCCATGCTCGCCGATTACGACGGGCGCGACCTTGCCGCCGTCTCCGAGCCGCCCGGCCTGCCGCGCGAGATGCTGTCCCATCTCGCCGTGCCGGTGCTGGCGCTGGCCGGAGAGCACGACACGCCGTGGCGGCGGGCCTGTGCGGCGGCGCTCGCCGATTGCGCCCCGCGCGGCCGGCACGCCCTGATCGGCCGCGCCGGCCACCTCGCCAATTGCGACAATCCGCAAGATTTCAACGCGCTCGCAGGCGGTTTCCTGCGCACCTGCGCCGACTCAAGGACAAGGGCGAACCGATGACCCAGAACCGCTTTCTCACCACCCATGTCGGCAGCCTGCCCCGCCCCGAGGCGCTGCTCGATCTCGTCTTCGCGCGCGAAGGCGGCGAGACGGTGTCGGAGGCCGCGTTCGACGCCGCGGTGGAGGAGGCCACGGCCTATGTCATCGCGCGGCAGAAGCAGGCCGGAATCGACATCGTCAACGACGGCGAGATGTCGAAGCCGAGCTACGCCACCTACATCAAGCACCGCCTGTCGGGCTTCGGCGGCGAGGCCGGGCAATACGAGTTCCAGGACCTCGAGGACTTTCCGGGCGCCAAGGCGCAGGTCTTCGGCAACAAGGGCCGCGCCAAGCGCTCCGCCCCCGCCTGCACCGCGCCGATCGAAGTGATCGACATGGAGGCCCCGCGCATCGATGCCGAGCGGCTGAAGCGGCTGGCGCAAGGCCACGCCACCTTCATGTCGGCCGCCTCGCCGGGCGTCACCGCGCTGTTCTTCCCCAACCAGTTCTACGCCAGCGACGAGGAATATGTCTTCGCCCTCGCCGAAGGACTGCGCCACGAATACGAGACGATCGCGGCGGCGGGGATCACCCTGCAGGTCGATTGTCCCGATCTCGCGATGGGCCGCCACGTGCAGTTCACCCACCTCGGCACCGAGGAATTCCGCAAGCGCATCGGCATGAACATCGCCGCGCTCAACCACGCGTTGCAGAACATCCCGGCCGAGCAGCTGCGGATGCACCTGTGCTGGGGCAACTACCCCGGCCCGCACCACTGCGACGTGGCGCTGGGCGAGATTGCCGACATCGTGTGGCAGGCCAAGCCGCAGACCGTGCTGCTGGAAGGCGCGAACCCGCGCCACGCGCATGAATTTGCCTTCTTCGCCGATCACCCGCTGCCGGACGACAAGATCCTGTGCCCCGGCATGGTCGAGCCGCAGAGCCCCTATATCGAGCACCCTGAACTGATCGCCCAGCGCATCGGTCGCTATGCTGATCTGCTCGGGGCCGAGCGGGTGATGGCGGGGGTCGACTGCGGCTTCTCGGTCCACGCGGGCAGCAATGCGCTCGATCCGGAGATCGTCTGGGCCAAGCTTGCCGCGCTGGCCGAAGGTGCTGCCATCGCGGGTCGCCGCCGGTGAACCCAAGCGGCTCCGTCAGAGCAAATGCACCTGTTGGTCGTGAATTGAGGGCAGGGCGGTGCAATGTCCAGACCCAGAAAGCCCGCCAGCCCGTTTCGGTACTTCAACTCGTCGCCGGAGATCATCCGGCTGGTCGTGATGATGTATGTGCGATTCCCGCTGAGCTTGCGGAACGTGGAGGACCTGCTGGCGGAGCGCGGGATCGACATTTGCCACGAGACGGTACGCTACTGATGGAACCGGTTCGGCCCGCTGTTCGCTGCTGATGTGCAGCGCCAGCGGGTAAGCCGGATGAAAGGCTTCCGGCATTGGAAATGGCACCTTGATGAAGTGTATGTGAAGATAAACGGAGAGATGCATTACCTGTGACGCGCAGTCGACCAGGAGGGCGAGGTGCTCGAGAGCTACGTCACCAAGACCCGAGACAAGCAGGCAGCTCTTACCTTCATGAAGAAGGCGCTGAAGCGCCACGGCTCACCCGAGACCATCACCACCGATGGGCTGCGCTCCTACAAGGCGGCCATGGCCACTCTCGGCAACACCGACAAGCAGGAGGTGGGACGCTGGGCCAACAACCGGGTGGAGAACAGCCACCTCCCGTTTTGAAGACGAGAGCGGGCGATGCTGCGGTTCCGACAGATGAAGTCGCTACAGAAGTTCGCCTCGGTCCACGCCAACGTCCGCAACCACTTCAATCTCGATCGCCACCTCACCGACCGCCAGACCTGCAAGACCGCGCGTTCAGCCGCACTGGCTGAGTGGCAGAACCTCGTGGCCTGAGGTCACAGCGGGTAGGGGATAGCTCTGTCGATTAGAGACGGGTTGCGATTAGACTGACAGCACCGCCACA
>CAZQOO010000024.1:0-13202 GCA_964594845.1 uncultured Porphyrobacter sp.
TGGTGGACAGGGCTGGATTCGAACCAGCGTACGCTTGCGCGGGCAGATTTACAGTCTGCTGCCTTTAACCACTCGGCCACCTGTCCACACAGTCCCCTGCTTTCGAGGGGGGCGTTCCCGAGCACATGATGCTCTGAAATTGCGCGAGTCCCCGATGGGGCCCGCTGCCGAGAGGCGCCCCTTTGGCGAAGCACTGCTTGCCTGTCAATGGCCCTGCTGGCAGGGGGCGCGGTTGATGGCACAGCCAAGGAGCGACAATGACCGAGGGTAAACGCAAGCGCGCATTGCGCGGACGCGCAGGGCGCATGAAGGGCGGGCGCGGTTCGGGCCGGGCGAGCAGCGGGCAAGTGCGCCTGTGGGGCCGCCATCCGGTCGAAGCCGCGCTCAAGAATCCCGAACGCCAGCACCGCAAGCTGTGGGCGACCCGCGAGGGTATCGCCAGCCTCGATGGCGAGCTTCCGGCCGACTTCCCGGTCGAATATGCCGACGTCGCCGATCTCGCCCGGCTGGTCGCCAAGGACGCACCGCACCAGGGCCTTGTGCTCGAATGCGCGCCGCTGGAGGGCGTGTTCCTCGACGAGGTTGCGCTTGGCGAGGCGTCGCGCCCGATCGTCGTGCTCGACCAGGTCACCGATCCACACAACGTGGGCGCGATCCTGCGCTCGGCAGCAGCGTTTGGCGCGGCGGCGATCGTGACCCAGGATCGCCACGCTCCGCCCGAAGGCGGCGTGCTGGCCAAGGCCGCCTCAGGCGCGCTGGAGAGCGTGCCCTGGGTGCGCGTCGTCAACCTCGCCCGTGCGCTGGAGGAACTGGCCGAGGCCGGTTACTGGCGCATCGGCCTTGCCGGAGAGGCCGAGGCGGCGCTGGCCGACATCATGCCCACCGGCCCGCTCGCGATCGTACTCGGGGCCGAGGGCGAGGGTCTGCGCCACAATATCGCTGCGCATTGCGATGCGCTGGCCAAGCTGCCGATCTCCTCGGCGATCGAGAGCCTCAATGTCTCGAACGCGGCGGCGATTGCGCTTTATGCGGTCGCCACGCGCAGGTAGAACGCTGCCCGAGGGAGGGAAATGCCATGACCATGTTTTCGACGATCCGCCTGCGCGCCGCGGCGCTGCTCACCGGCTTCGCGCTGGTGCTGTCGGGCTGCTTCATGTCGCCGGGCAAGTTCACGTCCGAACTCGCCCTGACCGGGGCGGACAGCTTCACCTTCAGCTATGAAGGCGAGATCTTCTTTCTCACCTTGTCCAAGCTGGCGCTGATGGGGGCGACGACCGAGGAGGCCTTCACCCCCTCCGAATGCTATGACGAGGAAACCTACGAGAGCCGCGAATGCACCAAGGACGAACTCGCCGCGCAGCGCGCCGAATGGGACGCGGGCGCTGCCGAGCGGGCTGCCAAGGCCAAGAAGGACGCCGAGATGATGAAGGCGATGATGGGCGGCATCGACCCGACCGATCCCAAGGCGACCGACGAAATGGTGCGCCTGCTCGAACGGCAGAAGGGCTGGAACCGCGTGGTGCACAAGGGCGACGGGCTGTTCGAGGTGAGCTACTCGGTCAGCGGCACACTGGGCCATGATTTCATGTTCCCGACGATCGAGGGCTTCCCGGCAACCAATCCCTTCGTCCAGATGATCCTGCGCGATGGCGGTCAGGTGCGCATCAATGCTCCGGCCTTCGTGTTCCAGAACGGCGACAATCCGATGGGTGCGATGATGGGCGGCATGGGCTCTCTGGCTGGCCTCGCGGCGATGGGCGCCGCCGAGGATGAAAACAAGAATAGCCCCGAGAGCGCGCAAATCCCGGGAATGCCGGTGCTCGACGGCACCTTCACGATCCGCACCGCGCCCGGCATGCGGATCCTTGCCAACAATACCGACGAAGGTGCCGAAGCCGTCACCGCCGGGGGCGAGGTGTTGCGCTGGACCATCTCGCCGCGCACCTCGGCTGCGCCCACCGCGCTGATCGCCGCGGGCGGCTGACCGCCCCGCAACCCCGCCGCCAGCGCAGACAAGACAAAACCCCGCCGGCCGCTGAGGCTGACGGGGTTTTTGTCCGACTGCAACGCCCCGCAGGGCGCGCGTGAAGTGATCAGTTGACGGCGTCCTTGAGACCCTTGCCCGCCTTGAACTTGGGCTGGTTCGACGCCTTGATCTTCATCTCCTCGCCGGTGCGCGGATTGCGGCCGATCGAGGCCTTGCGCTTGGCGACCGAGAACGTGCCGAAGCCCACCAGACGCACTTCGTCGCCGCCCGAAAGGGCCTTGGTGATGGTGTCGAACACGCTTTCCACCGCGTTCGAGGCGTCGCTCTTCGAAAGGCCGCTCGCATCGGCAACGGCGCTGATCAGGTCGTTCTTGTTCATCTGGGAACCCCCTCGGCTCGAGATATTGTCGTTTCGGTGAATCGCCTCACGAAAAATCCGGACTTGAGACTGTTTCGGCAAGGCTGTCAAAGGCTAATCGCCCTCGACACGATGCCCGCATGAAGCGGCCATGCTTTAAAGCGAATCACGGCGCAATACGCCCTGAGTCGAACCGATCCTTTGTCCGGGATTGAAAGCGACCCTGCCGCGAATCACGGCAAGAGGTCGGCTATTAGCGGCTCAATGCGCCGTTGGCACCTCCGAAGCGCCGGGATTTGCCCCCGAAGCGGTGGCTCCGGGCTGGCTCGCCAGATCGTCGGCCTCGGTCCATTCGATCGCCTCCAGCGGCTCCACCAGCGCGCGGGCCAGCACCTCGTCGACGTGGGCGACCGGAATGATCTCCAGCCCTTCCTTGGCGTTGGCGGGAATCTCGGCGAGATCCTTGACGTTCTCCTCGGGGATGAGGACAGTCTTGATGCCTCCGCGCAGCGCGGCAAGCAGCTTTTCCTTGAGCCCCCCGATCGCCAGCACACGGCCGCGCAGCGTGACCTCGCCGGTCATCGCCACATCGGGACGCACCGCGATGCCGGTGAGGGTCGAGACGATCGACGTGACCATCCCGATCCCCGCGCTCGGCCCGTCCTTGGGCACCGCGCCCTCCGGCAGGTGAATGTGGACGTTCTTGCGGTTGAAGACAGAGGGCTTGATACCATAGGCCGGCGCGCGCGCCTTCACGAAACTGAAGGCCGCCGCGACGCTTTCGTTCATAACCTGCCCAAGCTTGCCGGTGGTCTTGATCTCGCCCTTGCCCGGGGTGGTGACACTCTCGATGGTGAGCAGCTCGCCCCCGACCGAAGTCCACGCCAGCCCCGTCACCGCGCCGACCTGCGGCTCCTCCTCGGATACGCCGTGCTTGAACTTGCGCACGCCCGAGTAGTCGCCGAGGTTTTCAGGCGTGATGGTGACGCTGTCGGCCTTCTTTTCGAGGATCTGGCGCAGGGACTTGCGGGCGAGCTTGGCGATCTCGCGCTCAAGCGTGCGCACCCCGGCCTCGCGGGTGTAGTAGCGGATGAGGTCGCGCAGCGCGTCCTCGGTGAGGGTGAACTCGCCCTTCTTGAGGCCATGCGCCTTGACCTGCTTTTCGACCAGATGGCGCTGGGCGATCTCGACCTTCTCGTCCTCGGTATAGCCTTCGAGCCGGATGATCTCCATCCGGTCGAGCAGCGGCTGCGGCAGGTTGAGGCTGTTCGCGGTGCACACGAACATGATGTCGGAAAGGTCGAGATCGAGCTCGAGGTAATGATCCTGGAACTTGGCGTTCTGCTCAGGGTCGAGCACTTCCAGCAGCGCCGAGGCCGGATCGCCGCGGAAGTCCTGACCGAGCTTGTCGATCTCGTCGAGCAGGAACAGCGGGTTCGATGTGCCGGCCTTGCGCAGGTTGGCGACGATCTTGCCCGGCATCGAGCCGATATAGGTGCGCCGGTGGCCGCGGATCTCGGCCTCGTCACGCACGCCGCCCAGTGACTGGCGCACGAATTCTCGGCCCGTCGCCTTGGCGATCGACTTGCCCAGCGAGGTCTTGCCCACGCCCGGCGGGCCGACGAGGCACAGGATCGGCCCCTTCAGCTTGTTGGTGCGCGCCTGCACCGCGAGGTATTCGACGATGCGGTCCTTGACCTTTTCCAGCGCATAGTGATCCGCATCCAGGATCGCCTGCGCGCGGGCGATGTCCTTTTTCAGCTTCGACTTCTTGCCCCACGGCAGTCCGAGCAGCACGTCGAGATAGTTGCGGATCACCGTCGCCTCGGCGCTCATCGGCTGCATCGACTTGAGCTTCTTCAGCTCGGCCTGCGCCTTGGCCCTGGCTTCCTTGGAGAGCTTGGTCTTCTCGATCTTCTCGGTGAGTTCGGCAATCTCGTTGCCCTCGCCGTCATCGCCGCCGCCCAGTTCCGACTGGATCGCCTTGAGCTGCTCGTTGAGGTAATATTCGCGCTGGGTCTTCTCCATCTGGCGCTTCACGCGCCCGCGGATGCGGCGCTCGACCTGCAGCACCGAGAGCTCGCCTTCCATGAAGGCCATGACGAGTTCGAGCCGCTTCAAGGGATTGCCCTCGGTCAGCAGGCTCTGCTTGTCCGACACCTTGGCGCTGATCGCGGCGGCGATGGTGTCGGCGAGCTGGCCGGCGTCATCGACCTCGCTGAGATCGACGCCCGAATCCTCGCCCATCTTCTTGTTGAGCTTCACATATTCGCCGAACTGCTCGGTCACCTGCCGCATCAGCGCGGTGACTTCGCTGCCCGCGACCGTCTCGGGCACCATCGGCTCGACCTCGGCGACGAGGTGCGTGCCGACATTCTCCAGCGCGGTCAGGCGGGCGCGGGTCTGGCCTTCGACCAGCACGCGCACCGTGCCATCGGGCAGCTTCAGGAGCTGGAGCACCTGTGCGATCACGCCGACATCATAGAGATCATCGCCCTCCGGATCGTCGCAGCCCGGATCGAGCTGGGCGATGAGGACGATGTCCTTGGAGGCTTCCATCGCGGCTTCGAGCGCCGCCACCGACTTGTCGCGACCGACGAACAGGGGGACGACCATGCCGGGGAAGACAACGATGTCGCGCAGAGGGAGGAGAGGGTAGGTCTGGGTCATGTCCGAGATATGGGAAGCGGCGGGCGGCCTCGCAATGGGGAGCACGGGTTAGGTTGTGGACGGCGGCCGCGACGAAGGTTCAGCGAGACCATCCGGGCGGCACAACAAGAACGGACATCTTGAAGAATGTCGGCTGTGCTGCCTCACCCTTCCGGAAGCGAAACTTTCCACGTTCGCGCAAGACATCACATCCGAACTTTTCGAAGGCGGCATCATGCGGAAGATCGATGTATCGACATGACGTGACCTTGGCGTCTGCGTCGAGATACATGAGGAAGGTGACATAGTTTGCCTTGCCCTTGACGAACAATCCCGATGGTGCGCGCCCGACAAAATAGCGAGCGAGCAGGGATTCGTTGGTCAGTTCGGCCCGCGTGTCGGAGCGTTTTTCGTCCGCCGGATCGACACCCTTGGCCGCGAGCATTTCGGCGATGCAGTCATCCCTTGCGGCGATGACGCCGTCCATAGGTCCGGTTGCAAACAGCAAAGGCCGTTCGAATGCGCCGTCGACCAGCAAGGTTTCGACTGAACGTTTGAAGGTAATGGGGCCGATGGGTTCATCCTGCGCATCACGTCGCCAATAGGCAGTATATTCCGGCGTTCCCTTCTCGGGCAGCTTTGCATCCCACAGCCCGTGGTGGAACAGCAACTGGGCGCCGCCGTCATGTGCCGACCCGCTCGCGGCGTTGGTGCGATTGACGAACCGCCCGTTGGGAAGCCATCCTGCCCGGAATGCAGTGCCTGTCAGCGCATACTTCTGGCTGGAAATCCCGACATCAAAGCCACCATCCCACGGATCGCGATTGCGCAAAAACAGTGTTGTGGGCTTTTCAGGATCACCGAATGTTCGGGTGATCGTACAGGTGTCTTCGACCCTTTCGGCCTGCCAATCCGTGATCGGATTGAGCCGGATTGCCTCTACCTGCTCCGCCGCAGATGGGGCGGCAACGAGGAAGCCGGCAAGGACAGCGAAGGCAACGCTGCGACCCATCACGCCTTCACCCCAACCCGGGGAGGTTGAACCCCGGCGGCAGGCCCATCGAGGACTGCATTTCCTTCATCTGCTCGTTCGAGACGCGGTCCGCCCGGTCGCGCGCGTCGTTGAAGGCGGCAGCGACCAGATCCTCGACGATGCCCTTGTCGTCCGGGTTCATCAGGCTGTCGTCGATGCTCACGCCAAGGATGCGGCCCTTGGCGCTGGCGCGGACCTTCACCAGCCCGCCGCCCGCGGTGCCCTCGACCTCGATCGCATCGAGCTTCACCTGCATCTCGTTCATCTGCTTCTGGATGGTCTCGGCGGCTTGCTGAGCCGCCTTCATCATTTCTTCCATCGACTTCATTTCGGGGAGACTCCTCAATTCCACGGGGGACGGGACGCGCGGGCGACATTGCCCTCGGTCCCGATGAGCTCGGCCTCGGGGAAGGCCGCGAAGGCTGCGGCGACCAGCGGATCGGAGCGGATGCGCGCCTCCTCGGCGGCGGCTTCGGCTTCGGCCGCCTCGCGCAGGCTGGGTTGCGCCGCACCGCTGCCGCGTTCCATCTGCCAGCGCTTGCCGGTGACCTTGAACAGCGCCTCGCGAATGTCGGGCGCGGGATCATCGGGGAAGCTGTCGGCCTGTTCGTAGACCAGCCTTTCGGGGCCGAGCTCGATTACCCGCACCCGGTCGCGCATCATCTGGGCGACACGCAGCTGGCCCGCGGCATCGACCGCCTCGACCAGCGCGGCCCAGTCCTGCGCCGGAGCGCCAGAGGCAGGCGCGGCCGCCGCGGGCGCGGTGCCCTCGACCGCAGGCGCTGCGACCGGCGCGGCAAATCCGCCCGCCGCCAACTCCTCCAGCCGCTTCGCCAGCTTGCCCGGATCGGGCAACTGCGCAGCGTGGAGAATGCGCAGCAGCGCCATCTGCAGCGATACCAGCGGATCGGGGCCGGTGCGCACCTCGTCATGGCCCTTGAGCAGCAATTGCCACAGGCGGTGCAGCTCGCCCGCCCCCAACCGTGCAGCAAAATCGCCAAGGGCGGCGCGTTCTTCCTCGGCCGGGGCCTCGGGCTCGGTGCCGGAGACCTGCGCCAGCGTGATGCGGTGCACCAGGTCCATCAGCGCTCGCATCAGCGCCAGCGGTTCGACCCCGAGCGCATATTGCTCGTCGACCGCCGCCAGCAGCGCGGGCGCATCGCCTTCGAGCAGGTGGCCAAGCAGACGCCGCTGCGCGCTCTTGTCGGCAAGGCCGAGCATGTCGCGCACACGCGATGCGGCAACCTTGCCCTCGCCGTCGAGATCGGCATGGGCGATCGCCTGATCGAGGATTGAGAGCCCGTCGCGCACCGAGCCTTCGGCGGCATTGGCGATGATGGAGAGCGCCTCGCCCTCGGCCTCGACGCCCTCCAGCGCGCAGACCCGGGCGAAATGCTCGGCCAGCAGCGCGGCGGGGATGCGCCTGAGGTCGAAGCGCTGGGTGCGGCTCAGCACCGTGACCGGCAGCTTGTCGACTTCGGTGGTGGCGAACAGGAACTTCACATGCGGCGGGGGTTCCTCAAGTGTCTTGAGCAAGGCATTGAAAGCATTGCGCGACAGCATGTGGACTTCGTCGATGATATAGATCTTGTAGCGCGCCGAGACCGCCGCATAGCGCACCTGCTCGATGATCTCGCGCACATCATCGACCCCGGTGTTGGAGGCAGCGTCCATCTCGATCACGTCGATATGGCGCCCCTCGGCGATGGCGGTGCAAGGCTCGCACACCCCGCAAGGATCGATCGTCGGCCCGCCCTGCCCGTCCGGCCCGACGCAGTTCAGCGCCTTGGCGATCAGCCGCGCCGTGGACGTCTTGCCGACCCCGCGCACCCCGGTCATCAGAAAGGCGTGCGCCAACCGGTCACGCGCAATCGCGTTGGCGAGCGTGCGCACCATCGCCTCCTGCCCGATCAGCTCGGAGAAGGTCTGCGGGCGATATTTGCGGGCGAGCACGCGGTAGGGCTGGCTCGACGCCGCGGGCGCGGGTGCCGGAGCTGCGGGTGCCGGAGCGGCGGCAGGCGGCGGGGCTGGCGGGGGCGCGGGATCGCCGAACAAAGCGTTCTGTCCGGCGGCTTCCAGTTCGGCCGCCGTCGGGCCGGTTTCCTCGTCGTCGGGCAGATCGGGATCGGAATCGTTCATCGCGGTCCATCTTAGGCAAGGCCGGAAGGAATGTCGAAGCCCTCGCGCAAGATCTTCGACATCCCTTGCGCTTGACAATCAAGTTGCATTTTGAAATTCAATTTGCCTGGACCATATGTGTGGGGGAAAACCGATGGCAGTTGTTCCGGGTCGCATGACCGATGCACACAGTGGCCCGCTGGTGGTGTTCCTGATCGGGATGCGCATCAACCATTTCCACAAGATCGGAAAATGGCTGCCGGTGTTCCGGGCGATGGGGCCGATGCTCCGCGAGCTCTATCGCAACCCCGAAAGCGGTTTTCTTGGCACGGAGTATGCGCTGTGCAGCCCGCGACAGATCCTGCTGCTGCAATACTGGCGGGATTTCGACAGTCTCGAAGCCTATGCGCGCAGCCGCGATGCGCAGCACTGGCCCGCCTGGACCGCCTTCAACCGCAGCATCGGCGATGACGGGACGGTGGGCATCTATCACGAGACCTATGCCGTCCCGGCCGGCGCGCACGAGACGGTCTATGGCAACATGCCGCCCTTCGGTCTCGCGCGCTTTGCGGGAAGCGTCCCCGCAACAGGCTCGCGCAAGGCGGCGCGCGACCGGATGCGCGTAAGTTCCGGCGATGTTGTGGAGGATGCATGAAAAAGGAGCCGGGCGACCCGCCGCAATCCACCTGTGCTGCTTCCTTCCGGACCTGACACGGTGAGCGGACGCAAACGTCCACCCGACTCCCGGGCGGGCATATGGCGAGGGTTGCGGGAGATTTCAAGCGGGCATTGGCACAAGGAACCGGCCCGCAGGGCCGCAAGGGCGACTGCCCGCCCGCAGCGGGCGCAGCTTTGCTGCGGGCCTAGCGAGGACGCAGCCCAGCATGGGGCTGCGAGAAGAAATCAGCGGAAATTATCCGCGTAGGCCTGCAGCTTGAGCCGCCGGGGCGGAGTGGCATGGACCCGCGCCGGGATGCCGTACTTGTCGGCATAGGCCTTGGCCGCGTCCTTGCTCGGGAAGGTCAGCCGCACCTGAGACTGGGTGTCGCCCGTCCCCGTCCAGCCCATCAGCGGATCGGCAAAGCGCGCCTGCGATTGTTCGAACTCCAGCACCCACTCGTCGGTATGGGCCTTGCCGGACTGCATGGCATGCTTGGTCTTCTGGTAAATTCTCGCGGACATTTTTGTCTTCGATCCTCGCTCATGCGGCCTGACGGCCGCGTCGCTGCGGGCGGACGCCAAAACCCTTGGCGCCCTTGCGGGCCGCGTGCGCGTCCCGACATGAGCTGCCCCTTAGATCACGAATCGCTGCGGTTGAAGGCGTTTTTGGTCTTCATGCTCGGCTTTTCCAGCCATGGCTGATCGGGCCAGCGGTGCTTGGGATAGCGGCCCTTCATGTCCTTCACCACGTCGCGCCAACTGCCGCGCCAGAAGCCGGGCAGATCGCGGGTCGACTGGATCGGGCGGCCCGCGGGGCTCGTGAGCTTCAGGAGCAGCGGGGCGGCGCCGATCATCGGCTGACTGTCGAGCCCGAACAGCGCCTGCACCCGCACCTCGACGCTCGGCGCATCATCGCTGACGTAGTCGACCGGATGGCGGGTTTCGGCGGGCGAGGTGAAATGGGTGGGAGCGAGCCGTTCGAGCGCTTGCCGCTCGTTCCACGCGATTTGGCCCAGCGCGGCATCGGCATAGCGTTGCGGCGGCAGATCAAGGTCGCGCCGGCCGGCCAGCATCGGGGCAAGCCACTCGCCGGCCTGCTGGCGCAAGGCATCGGGAGACAGCGCCGCGATGCCTGCGAACCGCGCGCGGGCGAGGAAGCCTTGGGGAAGCAGGCTGTCGAGCCGCTCGAGCGCCTTCTCGACCAGCATGTCGGCATAGAGCGCGGGATCGGGCGAAGGTTCCGGCACGCTCGCCAGCACGATTGCCCCGAGCCGCCGCTCGCGCCGGGCATCGATCCGATCCCTGTCGCTATTCCAGCGAGTTGTGACACGTACCTCAAGCTCTGCGGCAAATAGTGACGCGATGCGATCGGACGCGAGTTCCGCGCCTGCGATGATGCGCGCTCCCTTGGCCTGCCCTTGCGCATCGCCAATCACGATCCACTCCGCGCGCGCGAGCGGCGAGGCGGAATCGAGCATATAGCCGCGCCCGCCCGCGCTGATCCAGTTCTCGCCCGAGGCATCGCGGCGCCGGGCGACGAAGTCGGGGCGGGCGAGCGCCAGCGCCTCGGCGGCGTCCTGCGCGGGACTCACCCCGATCACACCGGCAAGCTTGCCCGCCTGTCCAGCCCAGCCTTGCGCGATCCGGCCTGCCGACACCGCCCGCGGGGCGCGGTCACCGCGCCAGCGCGCGAGACGCTGCATCAGGTCCTCCCCACGCCCGCCCAACCCGCGCTCCTGCAAGAGCATCACCAGTCGCGCCGCATCTTCGCCGCAACCCGCCGCCGCGCCGTGCAGGACTGCGGCTGCCTGATCAGGGGCCGTCGGCAGACTGGCAATCGCCTCTCCGAGCGGGGTGATCCGTCCGCCCGCATCAAGCGCGCCGAGTGCCTCCAGCACACCACGCGCCGCCGCGACAGAGGCCTCTGGCGGCGGGTCGAGCCACGGCAGCGCTGCCGGATTGGCCGTCCCCCATCTGGCAAGGCGCAGCAGCAACGGAGCAAGATCGGCCTGCATGATCTCGGGCGGCGCGAACTCGGGACGGCCCGCATGGCCCGCCTCTTCCCACAAGCGATAGGCGACCCCCGGACCCTGCCGCGCCGCGCGTCCCGCGCGCTGTGCCGCCGACGCCTGGCTGGCGCGGCGCGTGACGAGATGCGTGGTGCCCGCCGCCCGGTCGAATTCGGCGAGGCGCGCGAGGCCGGAATCGACCACCACGCTCACCCCGTCCAGGGTCAGCGAGGTTTCCGCAATCGCCGTGGCGAGCACGATCCGGCGCTGGCCCTCGGGATCGCGGCGGATCGCGGCGCGCTGGGCGGAGGGCTCGATCTGGCCATGGAGCGCGTGGATCGGGGTATCGGGGAGACGCGCCTCCAGCCGCTCGCGCACCCGCTCGATCTCGCGCACGCCGGGAAGGAAGGCGAGGATGTCGCCCGCTTCCTCGCGCCAGGCGGTGAGCACGGCGGCGGCCATCCGGTCCTCGATTCCCTGCGAGGCATCGCCGCCAAGCCAGCGAATCTCCAAAGGAAAGCTGCGCCCCTCGCTCTCTATGATCGGCGCGCCCTCGCCCAGCAGCCGGGCGAAACGCGCCCCGTCGATGGTCGCGGACATCACCAGCACCCGCAGGTCCTCGCGCAGCACGGCACGGGTCTCGAGCGCCAGCGCAAGGCCGAGATCGCTGTCGAGCGCGCGTTCGTGCGCCTCGTCGAACAGCAGCGCGGACACCCCCGGCAATTCCGGGTCCTCGACCAGCCGGTTCACCAAGATCGCCTCGGTGACGACGAGGATGCGGGTGCGCGCGGAGACCTTGCTGTCGAGCCGGGTCAGGTAGCCCACGGTTTCGCCCGGCTTCTCGCCCAGCAGTTCGGCCATGCGTTCGGCGGCGGCACGGGCGGCGATGCGGCGGGGCGAGGTGAGGATGATCTGGCCGGTGCACCACGGCTCGCCCAGCAAGTCGGGCGCAACCGCGGTGGTCTTCCCTGCCCCCGGCGGCGCGATCAGCACGCCCGCACCCGCCTGCGCCAGCGCGGCGCGGATGTCGGGCAGAACGGCCGTGACGGGAAGGTCGGGGAGCATTGCCCCGGCCGATAGCTTGCTCAATGCCCGCGCGCGACCGCGAATTGCGCCGCTTCGGCCATCGCCTGACGGGCCTTGCCGTCGGGAAAGATCGAGATCGCGTCGATCGCTCTGGTGGCGAAGTGGCGCGCGCGCTCGCGCGTGTCTTCAAGCGCGTTGTGCTTGCCGATCAGATGGATCGCATGGGCGAGATCATCGTCCGAGGAACGGTGACCGATGATCGCGTCCTTCCAGAACTTGCGCTCGTCCTCGTTGCCGCGCGCATAGGCAAGGATCACCGGCAGGGTCATCTTGCCCTCGCGGAAATCGTCGCCCTGGTCCTTGCCCATCTGCGCGGCATCGGAGTCATAGTCGATCGCATCATCGACCAGCTGAAAGGCCACCCCGAGATTGCGGCCATAGGCTTCGAGCGCGTGTTCCTGCTCTTCCGAACATTCGGCCACCACTGCGCTGATCTGGCTGGCGGCGGCGAACAGCGCGGCGGTCTTGGCGCCGATGATGTGGAGGTATTGCTCCTCGCTGGTGTTGATCTGGCGTTGGGCGGAAAGCTGCGAGACCTCGCCTTCCGCGATCACCGCGCTGGCGCGGCTGAGGATCGACAGGACGCGCAAGCTGCCATCCTCGGTCATCAGCTCGAAGGCGCGGCTGAACAGGAAATCGCCGACCAGCACGGTGGCCGGATTGCCGAAAATGATGTTGGCCGCCGCCTTGCCGCGCCGCAGCTCGCTTCCGTCGACGACGTCGTCGTGCAGGAGCGTCGCGGTGTGGATGAACTCGACCGCAGCGGCGAGCTTGTGGTGCCGGGTGCCCTTGTAGCCGACCAGCTCAGCCCCCGCGAGCGTGAGCATCGGGCGCAGCCGCTTGCCCCCGCCAGAGATCAGGTGCCCGGCAAGGCGCGGGATCAGCGGAATCTCGCTCTGCATCCGGTCGAGGATCACGGCGTTGACGGAGTTCATGCCCGCGGCTGTCAGCGACAGCATCGGATCGAGCGTCGGCCGGCTGCGCGGCAGGGGGACGACTTCGGCAGTCATATCAGTGGGGCATTAGGGCGACCCCCGCGTGCTTGGCAAGCGCAGAATTGCTGCTAGTTTCGCGCGCCATGCCGCAGGAAACGCAAAGCCCCCCCGCCACCGCCGATGCGCCCGACCCGGTGCTGGCGGCCTATCGCAAGAGCATCGACAACATCGATGCCGCGCTGATCCATATCCTCGCAGAGCGCTTCCGCATCACGCAGGCGGTGGGCGAGTACAAGGCGAAAGCGACCCTGCCACCGGCCGATCCCGACCGCGAGGCGCGCCAGATCGCGCGGCTGCGCAAGCTTTC
>CAZQOO010000024.1:13302-15282 GCA_964594845.1 uncultured Porphyrobacter sp.
CACCGGCCGATCCCGACCGCGAGGCGCGCCAGATCGCGCGGCTGCGCAAGCTTTCGGAAGAGGCCAACCTCGATCCCGAATTCTCCGAGAAGTTCCTGCGCTTCATCATCGAAGAAGTGATCCGCCACCACGAAAAGGCGCGCGGCGGCTAGGGCCGCAGTCAATACGGCGCGTCGGCCGCGCGGCCACCGCCGCCGCGACCGGCAGTTGGCGGTGCCGATGGTGGCAGGATGGGCGGCGGGGCTGAGGGTACACCCCCTGACTGCTCGCGCGGCAAGGCGGGCGAGCCCGGAGGCAACGGCGTGCCGTTGGCGAGCGCCTCGAACACGTCCCGCTGGGCCTGAAGCGCGTCGGCGCGGTCCCGCAGGAAGCGCCGCTCGGCGCGGGTCAGGCGGACGATCTCGCCGGTGGGGAGCAACGCGCGGCTACCCCGCCCCGGATAGAGGATCGCGCCCGAGGTGCACACCGAACGCCGCACCGGCACCTCGTCGCAGCGCGGCCCGATGGTGCCCTGATCGATCACCGGCGGGACATAGGGATTGCTGAAGACGTTGCGCTGGCCGTGAAAGCCGGGTTCGCGCGGACTGGCACAGGCTGACAGCAACAGCGCCAGAGCCACCATGCCGAACTTCGCCATGCCCATTGCCCGCGCCTCCTCGATCATGCGAGGAAAATCAATCGCCTGAGTGCGGTGAACCGGGACTGAACCGGGCAAGGAAGGGGGGCACGCAGCCGGGTCAAAAGCTGCGTGCCCCCGGGCGGAGAGCAGGCCGCGCCACCAGCATCGGCCCGCGCACCGCCATCTTGCGCGCTCCATCGGGTGGCAGGATCAGGCGGGGCCGCCTGAAACCTGCCCAAAGCAGCGCAATTGCGTGTTCTTCAGCCGCGCGGACGACGAACCCGCGGCGGGCGGGTTACCCCGGGGGCGCGGGTACGGCTGACGCTGCGGCTCGCCTGACCTTGGCTGCGGGTTGTGGTGCGATCCCGCGCGGCGAGCACGTTCCCGGCACTATCGGTAACCGACTGGCTGGCCTGCGAATTGCCCTGCCCGTCGCGGCTGCGGCTGCCCGCAAGGCCATAGGTCTCGCCGCCCCGGCCCGTGGCGGTGCCGGTGAAGGTCGAGCCGTTCTCGGTGCGGGTGCGCTCGTCTTCAAGGCTGCGGCTGCGGCCTTGCGGCCCGGTCTGCACGACGTCGATGGTCGCGCCGGCCTCGGTGCGCTGGCGCACGGCGCTGCTCGAGGCGGTGTTACCGGTGGCGAGGTTCGTCGCTTCCCGCTCGCGGGTGGCGGTGCCGGCCTCGCGGTCGACCGTGGTGGTGGTGGTGGCGCTGACATTGGGGCCTTCGTAGCTGCGGGTGCGGCTCTGCTCCTGCGCGGCGGCGGGCAGCGCAATCGCCAGCGCTGCCAGTGAGGCGAGCATCAGGGGGGTCTTGATCATGGCGAAACTCCTCGTGCGTTGATGTCTGCCCGCCGCGTCGGGGTCATGCGGCGGGCGACACGGAGGAAACGGAGGAGCGGGCGGGCGCCCTTCGCGGCAGGCACCCACTTTTTTCGCTCAGCGCGGCGGTTCGGCCTGGGCTGTGCCGGAGCGGGACGGATCGGGCTCGGCGGCTGCGTCGGGCGCGGGTTCGGGCGCGGATTCAACCGGGGACACAGCGGCTGGAGCCTCGCGACCAAGCCGCTCGGCACGGAGCTGCTGCCAGGCTTCCTTCAGCGCACGGCGTTCTTCAGGCGGCAGGCGGCGCAACGCCTCGCGGCGTGCTTCCGGGCTCATCCGCCGAAGCCGGTCGATCTGCTGGCGCTGCTGGAGCCGACGCTGCTCCTCGCGGATCGGGCGCACGATATCCTCGCGGGTCAGCGCCTCGCCGCTCTCGACCCGCTCGCGCAGTTCCTCGCGGCGGGCCTCGATACGCTCGCTCAGCGCCCCTTCGCGACGCAGGCGCGCCTCCTCGAGCCGCTGGCGGATGCGCGCCTCCTCTTC
>CAZQOO010000024.1:15382-25570 GCA_964594845.1 uncultured Porphyrobacter sp.
GGATTGCCGGTGATGCTGGCCCACACCTTGCCCGCGGAAGGCACCGGCAGACCGACCCGTTCGAGCAGGCCCGTGGCCGCCGCCGCTGTCGCCAGCGCGCTGAAGCCGACCACGCCGATGGCGATCCGCCGCCCCAGCCGCCAGCCGCGCGCCGTGCCGGTGGCGCCTGAGCGGCGCAGTTCGGGCAGCGGCGCGGGCCGGGAGGCGGAGGCGGCAAGCACCCGGTCGGCAAAGTCTGCGGGAAGATCGGGCACAGCATAGCCATCAAGCGCGCGCGCCAGCGGGCTGCCGGGAGCGATGGGCGCGCCGTCGTCGTGTTCGGCGGGGCTCATTGCGCCCCTCCCTGCGCGGCGAACGCCTGCCGCAGGCTCGCGCGGGCGCGGTGCAGCAGGCTTTCGAACGCCTTGATGTTCATGTTCATGGCCTCGGCCGCCTCGGCATTGGGCAGTTCCTCGTAATAGGTCAGCACGATCGCGGCGCGCTGGCGTTCGGGCAGCGCCAGCACCAGCGCACGGGTGCCGGCATCGCGCTGCTCGGCCTCGATGCGGCTGTCTGCGAGCGGGGCCTCGTCGGCACGCTCGGGCACCTCTTCGCCCGACATCCGGCGGCCAGCGCGCAGGCGATCAATCGCAAGATTGGTCACCACCCGCTTGAGCCAGCCCGACAGGCGCAGGGCCGCGCCCGCAGGCGTGCCCGCCGGATGGCGCTGCGCCAGCCGCGGCGCGTGGTCCCACAATCTCAAACACGCTTCCTGCACAATATCCTCGGCCTCGTGGGCATCGCCGACCATGCGGTAGGCAATCCGGTTGAGTGCACCTGCATGCCGCGCGATCACTTCGCGCAGCGCACCCGCATCACGCGCCGCCATGCGCGCCGCCAGCGCCGCGTCATCGGCCATCGGGGCCGCCATGGAAGGCTCGCCGCCAGCTTTCATGTCTCGGCGCAAATGGCCCCGTTTGCTCTTGGGTGTGGTGATGCACTCGGTTGGCTAACGGCGCTGGCCGCCAAACCCTTCGCGGGCTGCCCCGTCATGCGCGCGGCAGGCGCAATTCGACCAGCAGCCCGCCGAGATCCTCGCTGGTGCCGAGCGTGACAGAGCCGCCGTAGATCTCCGCCACATCGCGCACGATCGCAAGGCCGAGGCCGGTGCCGGGCTTGCCGGTATCGAGCCGCGCGCCGCGATCGAAGATGCGTATGCGCTCGGCCTCGGGGATGCCGGGGCCGTCATCCTCGACCCAGATCAGGCATTCGCCCGGACGCGCCTCGGCGCTCTCGTCCTCGGGATCGATGGTAACGAACACGCTGCCCCCGCCATATTTGGCGGCGTTCTCTATGAGGTTGCCGAGCATCTCGTCGAGATCCTGCCGCTCGATCGCGACTTCAGCGGTGGCGCTCCCGGCGATGTCGAGCCGCCCTTGCGGATAGAGCCGCTCGACCGCACGGCGCACCGCTTCGGCGCTGGCGCGGACATTGGTGCGCGCATGGCCCACTGCACGGCGGCCCACCGCCCGGGCGCGGGCGAGATGGTGATCGACATGGCGCTGCATCGTGCGCGTCTCGCGCATCACCGTGGCCCCGAGATCGGGCGCGCGCGCCGTGGCAGCGTTGGTCAGCACCGTCAGCGGGGTCTTGAGCGCGTGGGCGAGATTGCCCGCGTGGCGGCGCGCTTCCTCCGCCTGTCGCTCGGAGTGTTCGAGCAGTGCGTTCAGCTCCTCGACCAGCGGCTGCACTTCCAGCGGCAGCGGATCGGTGATCCGCCCCGCGCCGGTGGTGCGCAGGTTCTGGATCGCTGCGCGCACCCGCCGCAGGGGCGAAAGGCCGTAGCGGATCTGCAGCAGCGCCATCACCAGCAGGCCGAGACCGAGGACCGCAAAGCTCCAGATCAGGATCAGCCGCACCCGCCCGATCTGTGCGTCCATCTGCTCGGTGGCGCTGGCGACCGCGAAGGTCCAGCGTGTCTCGCTGCCGGGCAGGATCACCGTGCGTTCGGCGATGCGCAGCGGCTCGCCGGCGAACTGGGCGGAATTGTAGAAATGCACATCGCTGTCGAAATGCTCACCCTCGGCCTCGACCCCGTGGAGCGTCAGCGTCCGGTCCCACAGGCTGCGCGAGGGCCAGGGATCATGCCCGGCCCCGCTCACCTGCCAATACAGCCCGCTGCCCGGTTCGAGAAAGCGCTGGTCGCCGAGCGCACGGTAGAAATTGACTTCGCCAAAGGCGTCGATCTCGGCCGAGGAGATCATCGCGGTGAGGATGTAGTCGAGCTGTTCGTCGAAATTGCTTTCGACCTGCGCGGTGAGCGTGCGTTCGAGCGCGATGCCGCCGCCCAGCAAGAGGACGAAGATCCACCCCGCCGCGATCAGCCCCATGCGCCGTGCAAGGCTGGCCCGTGGTGCGGTGCGGTCCGGCTGCTGCACGGTATGCGGCGCGGACGTTTCCGGCACACCCGGGGCCGCCTCGCCCGCAGGCAAGCCGGTCAGCGCGTCACCGCCCTCGCCCGGCGCCTCAGGCGCGCGGGGCTTCGGCGGGGTCGTCGAGGCTGTAACCGAGTCCACGGATGGTCGTTATCACGTCTGCGCCGAGTTTCTTGCGGATGCGGGTGACGAAGACTTCGATGGTGTTCGAATCCCGGTCGAAGTCCTGATCATAGATGTGTTCGATCAGCTCGGTGCGGCTGACCACCTTGCCCTTGTGGTGCATGAGATAGCTCAGGAGCTTGTATTCCTGTGCCGTCAGCTTGACCGGCTCGCCCGCCAGCGTCACCCGGCCCGAGCGGGTGTCCAGCCGCACGTCGCCCGCGGTCAGTTCGGACGAGGTATTGCCCGAAGCGCGGCGGATCAGCGCGCGCAGACGGGCGATCAGTTCCTCGGTCTGGAACGGCTTGGCGAGGTAATCATCCGCCCCGGCATCGAGCCCGGCGACCTTGTCCGACCAGCTGTCGCGCGCGGTCAGGACGAGCACCGGGAAGGTGCGCCCCTCGCGCCGCCACATGCCGAGTACGGTCAGCCCGTCGATTTCAGGCAGGCCGAGGTCGAGGATCACCGCGTCGTAATCCTCGGTCGAGCCCATGAAGTGCCCGTCCTCGCCATCGGCCGAAAGATCGACGGCATAGCCGTTGTGCTCCAGCGTCGACTTGAGCTGCGCGCCCAGCGTGGGCTCATCCTCGACGATCAGAATTCGCATGTTCCACCATTTTCCTGCTGCATCATCGGCGGTTTGGTGCGCTTTTGGCACGCCAGCGTCAAGCAAGCCGAGGGCAGGCGCGCCATGCCTGTCCCCCGATCATGCCGCGCGCGGCGCACCTTCAGCGGGATCGCCCGATCACCCGTCCGGTGCGGGCATCGACATCGACATAGGTCACGCGGCCCTCGCGGATGAACTTGAGCCGGTAGGCGCGCGCGGTCGAATCGTAGGCAGGGCCGAGATATTCGCTGCCGCGCATCTGCGGCAGGATGCGCCGCTCGATCTCGCGCAGGGAAAGCTGGGTGCCGGCCTGCGCCTCGCGCCGCGCCTCGCCCTGATCGCTGAGCGACTGCTCCTGCGCCGCCGCCGCCGGAGCGGCCACGGCCAGACCCGCCACGGCAAGCGCGGCCAGCACAGCTGCGAGACGGGAGGGAGCGGAGATCATCATGCAATCATGCCTAGCTGCAAGGCTTTGAACAAGGAGTGAATGGCCGCGCGGCCTCACTGCGCAGCGTTCTTCACCAGCTCGAACTTGAACGACATGGCAATGCCGGTCGAGACCATGCCCGGCTGCACCGGCGGCGGGGCGGCGGCGACCATGCCGGCGTCGGCCTTCATCATCGCCATTTCCGGCATGGCCCCGCGCCCTTCGATGCTCTCGCTGATTGCCAGCACCTTCGCGCCGTCATAACCGAACAAGTCGGCATAGGCCTTGACCCGCGCCTGCGCCCGCTCGATCGCGCGCTTGCGCGCCGCGTCCTTGGCCGCCTCGTCGTTCTCGATGCTGAACGAGGGGCCATTGAGATCATTCGCCCCGGCGGCGACCAGCGCATCGAGCACCCTGCCGGTGTCCTCGATCTTGCGCAGGATCACGCTCACCCGGTTCGAAGCCTGATAGCCGCGGAAGATCTGGCGCTGGCTGTCACGATCGTAGTCATAGCGCGCGTTGAGGTTGATGCCGGTGGTCTGGATGTCCTTGTCGGCAATGCCCATCGCCTTGAGCTTGGCGATCACCTTGGCCATCTCGGCGGAGTTCGTCCGCAGCGCCTCGGTCGCGGTCAGCGCCTCAGTGGTCACGCCTGCGCCGATGGTGGCGATGTCTGGGGCGACCGTGACACTTTCGAAGACGCTGAGTTCGACCACCGGGCCATCGGCCTTCAGCGCGACTTCGGCGGCGGCAAGGCCGGTGGCAGGAAGCGCGAGCGCGCTGGCGGCGACGGCAAGGGCAAGAGCGGGACGGATTATCATCGGTTTCCTCCAGTAGGCCAGCGCCAATGGACGCAACGAGCTTTCGCGGGACTGAACCGCCTTGGCAGGCACAGGACAAGTCCCTAACGAGCGCGGGCCATGGCACAACCTCCCATCTTTTCGTTCGAAGGACTCGCGCTGCAACAGGGCGGGCGCTGGCTGTTCGGCGGCCCCACCCCCACCAGCGGTGCCGCGCCGATCGATCTGCACGTGCTCCCGGGGGACCGGCTGGCGCTGATCGGGCGCAATGGCGCGGGCAAGACGACGCTGCTCAGGCTCATCACCGGCCGGATCGAGGCCGACCGCGGACAGCGGCGGGTGAAGCCGGGGACGCGCATCGTGTTCCTCGAGCAGGAGCCCGACTTCGCGCCCTATGCCACGCTGATGGACTTCGCGCTCGGCGGCGAGGATGCGCCGGAGCGCCACGAAGTCGAGGCGATTGCCGGGCAGCTCGGCATCGACATGAGCCGTCCCGCCACCACCGCCAGCGGCGGCGAGAAGCGCCGCGCCGCGATTGCCCGCGCGCTGGCGCAGGAGCCGGATCTGCTCCTTCTGGACGAGCCTACCAACCACCTCGATCTGGGCGCGATCGACTGGCTGGAGGATTGGCTGTCGCGCTACCGCGGGGCCTTCATCACCATCAGCCACGACCGCACCTTCCTCACCCGCCTGACCCGCGCGACCCTGTGGCTCGACCGCGGCACCCTGCGGCGCAAGGAGGTGGGCTTCGGCGGCTACGAGGCGTGGGAAGAGACGGTCTATGCCGAGGAAGCCCGCGCCGCCGAGCGGCTCGATGCCAAGCTCAAGATCGAGGCCCACTGGCTCGAACGCGGGGTGACCGCGCGGCGCAAGCGCAACCAGGGCCGGCTCGAGAAGCTGCACCAGATGCGCGCGGTGCGGGCCGCGATGATCTCGGGCGCGGGAACAGCCAAGCTCAAGCTGGCGAGCGACGACGACTTCAAGTCCAAGTCGGTGATCGTCGCGGAGGGCATTTCCAAGACTTATGGGGATCGCCCGGTCATCAAGCCCTTCACCCTGCGCATCCAGAACGGCGACCGGATCGGGATCGTCGGTGCCAACGGCGCGGGCAAGACGACGCTGCTCAAGCTGCTCACCAAGGAGCTGGAGCCCGACACCGGCACCGTCACTCATGCCCGCACCCTGTCGGGCGTGATGATCGACCAGCAGCGCAAGCTGCTCGAACCCGATGCCACGGTGCGCCAGATCCTCGCCGAGGGCGGCGACTGGATCGATGTGCGCGGGGTGAGGAAGCACGTCATGGCCTACCTCAAGGACTTCCTGTTCGATCCGGGGCTGGTCGATACCAAGGTCGGCATCCTGTCGGGCGGCGAGCGTTCGCGGCTGCTGCTGGCGCGCGAGTTCGCGCGCACCGCGAACCTGCTGGTGCTCGACGAGCCGACCAATGACCTCGATCTCGAAACGCTCGATCTTCTGCAGGAGGTGATCGCCGATTTCGACGGCACGGTGCTGATCGTCAGCCACGACCGCGACTTCCTCGACCGCACCGTCACCGTCACGCTCGGGCTCGACGGATCGGGCAAGGTGGACATTGTCGCGGGTGGCTATGCCGACTGGGAAGCCAAGCGACGCCCCCGCAACGACACCTCGACGGGTGGGCAACGACCCCGCAATGACCCGGCAACGGCGGCGCAACCGGACGGCAACCGCCCCGCCATGCCGGCCAGGCCCGCTGCCGCCCCCAAGCTCTCCTACAAGGACCAGCGCGATTACGAGATCCTGCCTGCCCGGATCGCGGAGCTCGAAGCCGCGATCGCCAAGGGCGAGGCCATTCTGGCCGATCCCGAACTCTACACCCGCGACCCGCAGCGATTCGCCGCAATCTCGAAGGGCATCGAGACCGCCCGCGCCGAGAAGGACGCGGCCGAGGAACGCTGGCTGATGCTGGCCGAGATGGTCGAAGGCTAGAGCGGTTTCCGTTCATCTTCAGGCCTGTTGGAGACACATGAGACACTGTCCTGAAGCGAAAAACGGGGCCCCTCCCCGCGCTCAGGTGATCCGGTAGAATTCCGCCACCCGTTCGAGCGCGATCCTGAGCACCAGCTTGCCGCTGCGGGCAGGCCAGCCGAGGGTCTTTTCGGCCTCGGGCAGGGCCTCGCCCGCGCACACCACGCGCCACAGGATGTCCTCCAGCCCCCGCCCGGCCGCCTTCACCGCCCCGTCGAAGCGCTGGCGGGCGGCGATCTGCCTTTCATTGGGTGCAAGGCCGCGTTCGCCGGTGCTCTTCACCCGCACCGGATCCCAGCGCATGGTGATGCTGGCGGACAGCTGCGCGCGCTCGTAATCGCTCCGCAGCGCCTCGCCCGCATCGAACAGCCGGTCGGACAGATGCCCGCGCGCGTGGAGCCAGGCGAGCGGGCTTTCGGCGAGGTTGACAGTGACAGTGCGCACCACGCGTCGCCCGTCTCCGGCAGGCCTGCGGCGCGGGCCTTCGGCAGTGAGTTCGCGTTCGCCCAGCTGGCGCTTCATGGCATTTCTCCCCTCGATGATGGCAGGAAACGACTTGCCAAAGCGGCTCATCTGTAGGAAAGTGAAAAACCATTTTGGTTATTTTCTGAGGTTGGTTTTCGTGCTCAACCGCATCCGCGACATCCGCAAGGCCAAGGGCCTGACGCTGGCCGATCTCGCCGCCGCCTGCAATCCGCCCACCACCGCACAGACCATCGGGCGGCTGGAGACAGGCACGCGGCAATTGTCGCTCGTCTGGATGAACCGCATCGCCGCCGCGCTGGGGGTGGAACCGGCCAGCCTGATGCGCGCCGAAGCGGCAGAGACGGCGCAGATCGTGGCCGAACTGGTCGCCGCCGGCGCACAGGCGCTCGCCACCCCGCGCGAGGCGCTGCTGCCGAGCGCGCTCGCCGATGGCCCTGCCCCGCTGGTGCTGAGCGTCAGCGAGAGCGTGGGCGAGTATCGCCCAGGGGATCTGATCTGGCTCAGGCCGCTCGATCCCGCCGAGGCTGCCGGCGCGATCAACCGCGACTGCCTGGTCCCCCGCCCCGGCGGGCGCTTTGCCTTCGGGCGGCTGATCGACCGGCGCGGCACGCTGGTCGGCCTCCTGCCGCCGGGCGCGGGGCAGAAGCAGGTGGTGGTCGACAATCCGGCATGGATCGCGCTTGCCTTCATGCTGGTCAGGCCGCTTTAACCTCCGCGCGCGCAGGAAGGGCACCGTGAAGCACGTCCTCAGCCTCTCGACGCTCTATCCCAACCCGGTCAATCCGCGGTTCGGCACCTTTGTCGCGCGCTCGATGGAGGCGCTGGCGAAGCGCGGCGACTGGCGGGTGACGCTGGTCAATCCGGTCGGCCTGCCGCCGCTGGCGCTGGGGCGCTACCGCCCGCTCGCCGATCTGCCCGAGGTGGCCGAGGAAGGCGGCGTCACCGTCCACCGCCCGCGCTTCACACTGATCCCGCGCATCGGGGCGCGCCGCAACGCCGCCGCCATCGCCCGCGCGGTGCTGCCGCTGGCCCGCCGCCTCCATGCCGAGGCCCCGTTCGATCTGGTCGACGCGCAGTTCTTCTTTCCCGATGGCCCCGCCGCCGTCGCAATCGCCCGCGGGTTGGGCCTGCCGCTTTCGATCAAGGCCCGCGGGAGCGACATCAGCTTCTGGGGCGAACAGGACTTTGCCCGCACGCAGATACTGGAGGCTGCCCATGCGGCCTCCGGGCTGCTGGCCGTCAGCCGCGATCTGGCCGGGCAGATGGCAGCGATGGGCATGGATCCCGCCAAGATCACGGTGCACTACACCGGGCTCGACCGTGACCGCTTCCGCCCGCTCGAACACACCCAGCTGCGCCGCCAGCTGTCCGAGGAGCTGGGCTTTGCCATGCCCGACAATGCGCCGCTGCTGGCCTGTGTCGGGGCGCTGATCGAGCGCAAGGGTCAGGGCATCGCGATTGCCGCGCTGAAGGACATTCCGGGCGCGCGGCTGGTGCTGGTCGGCAAGGGCGAGGACGAGGCGCGGCTGCGCGCGCTGGCCGCCAGCGAGGGCGTGGCCGAGCGGGTGTGCTTTGCCGGATCGCGCGATCACGACGTGATGCCGCTGATCCTCTCGGCCGCCGATGTGATGGTGCTGCCGACCGTTGCCGAGGGGCTGGCCAATGCCTGGGTCGAGGCGCTCGCCTGCGGGACGCCGGTCGTCACCACCGACGTCGGCGGCGCGCGCGAACTGATCACTTGCGACACCGCCGGACGGCTGCTGGCCGAGCGCACGCCACAGGCCGTGGCGGCGGCGGTCAACGCGATCCTCAACGCTCCGCCGGCGCGCGAGGCGGTGGCCGCGCTGACAGAAGGGTTCAGCTGGGAAGCCAACGCTGCGGCGCTGGCGGACTATTATGATAGGCTGACGGGCGCGGCCTGAGCCCCGCCCCCACTTACACTTCCCCGCGCGCGACCTTTTCCTGGCGCTCGATCGCGCTTTCGGTCGGCACGAAGCTGTTCGAGGTCACGCCCATCCAGATCAGCAGCGGGCCGGCCATGTAGATCGACGAATAGGTGCCGATGAACAGGCCCACGGTGATCGCCGCAACCATGCCGAACAGGCTCGGCGGGCCGAAGATCAGCAGCGGGATCAGCGCCACGAACAGCGTCAGCGAGGTCATCACCGTGCGCGCCAGCGTCTCGTTGACCGACAGGTCGAGCAGTTCGCCGAGCGGCATCTTGCGGAACTTCTTGAGGTTCTCGCGGATGCGATCGTAGACCACGATGGTGTCGTTCAAGGAATAGCCGATGATCGCGAGGATCGCCGCGACGATCTGCAGGCTGAACTCCATCTGCGTCAGCGCGAACAGGCCCACGGTCACCGACACATCGTGCACCAGCGCGAACATCGCGCCCACGCCGAACTGCCATTCGAACCGCACCCAGATGTAGATCGACACCGCCGCCATCGCCGCCAGCAGCGCGAGGATCGCCTGATCGCGGAACTCGCCCGCCACCTTGCCCGAGACGGTGTCGTTCCCGTCGGTGCGCACGTCGGGATATTGCTTGGCGATTGCGGCGATCACCTTCTCGCCGATCGCGGTGGCGGCGCCGGGCGTGTCCTCCGCCCCTTCGGGCAGGGCGACGCGGATCGAGACCGACTTGGGCCCGCCGAATTCCTGCACGACCGGCTCGCCATAGCCGAGCCCGCCGACCAGTGCGCGCAAACTGGCAACGGGGGCCTGCTCGCGCTGTTCGAAGGTCATGCGCACTTCCTGGCCGCCGGCGAAATCGACGCCGAAGTTGAGGCCGTTGACCAGCACCGCCGCCCAGCTGCCGAAGATCAGCACGAGGCTGAGCACGAAGAAGGGGATGCGCAGCTTGAGGAACTTGATGTTGGTATCGTCGGGGACGAGCTTCAGGAGTTTCATGGCCAGCGCGCTCCTCAAATCGTTATGTCGTTGGGGCGCGCCTTGCGCAGCCAGCCGGCAACGAACATGCGGGTCAGGGTGACGCCCGTGAACACCGAGGTGAACAGGCCCACCACCAGCACCACCGCGAAGCCTTTGACCGGCCCCGATCCGAAGGCGAACAACGCGAGCCCCGCGATGAAGTTGGTGAAGTTGGCGTCGTAGATCGCGCGGCCGGCTTCCTTGTACCCGGTCTCGACCGCGGCGACGACCTTGCGCCCGCGCTTGCGCTCCTCGCGGATGCGCTCGTTGATCAGCACGTTGGCGTCGACCGCCGCGCCGATGGTGATGACGAAGCCCGCGATCCCCGGCAGGGTCAGCGTGAAATTGCCG
>CAZQOO010000025.1:0-3801 GCA_964594845.1 uncultured Porphyrobacter sp.
CGGCGTCCAGGTGCGCGCGGGGTTGTATTTGGTGGTCACCAGCCGGTGGCGCGGATCGACCGGGGTGGCGACCGGCGCGCCGAGATAGACATCGCCGAGGCCCAGCACGAGGTAGCTGGCATCGAAGATCAGGTCTTCCACCGCAGCCACATCGGGCAGGCCGTTGATGCGGCGGATGAATTCGATGTTGTCGGGGCACCACGGCGCATCGTCGCGCACCGCGCCCATGTATTTTTCAATCGTCTCGGTGATCGCCGGATCGCGCCAGCTCAATGGCAGGTGGACGATGCGCGAGGGCACGGCGAAATCGTCAAGCTGGCCCAGCGCCTCCTCGCAGCCCATCAGTGCCGCCAGCGCGCCCGCCTGATCCAGCGTGGTGCCGTCGAAATGCAGTTGCAGCGAGCGGATGCCGGGAGTGATGTCGATCACCCCGGGCAGGGCCAGCGCTTCGAGCGCCTGCATCAGCGCATGGACGCGGATTCGCAGCTCGATATCGAGCACGATCTCGCCATATTCGACGAGGATGTTGCGGTCCCCCTGCTGGCGGTAGGTGGTGCGCGGGCGTGCGCCCTCAGCCGGCGTTTCCGCGAGGATCGGCGAGAGATCGGCAATGTCGCGCGCCGGGGTGGACGCGGGCAGGACGATGAGCGGCGCGCGATCCGCCGCCTGCGCGTCGGCGATGGTCACCGGCACGAAGCGCACCCTGTCATCGGGCGACAATTGCCCGATTTTCCAGCGATCGGCCGCGATCACGGTGAAGGGGCAGACGAACCCGCCGAGCGAAGGCCCGTCCGGCCCCAGGATGATCGGCATGTCGCCGGTGAAGTCGACCGCGCCGATGGCGTAGGGATTGTCGTGGATGTTGGAGGGGTGCAGCCCCGCCTCGCCCCCGTCGCGCCGCGCCCATTCGGGCTTGGGGCCGACGAGGCGCACGCCGGTGCGGTTGGAGTTGTAATGCACCTGCCACTCGGCTTCGAGGAAGCGGGCGATGTCGTCAGGCGTGAAGAAATCGGGCGCGCCGTGGGGGCCGTAGAGGACGCGCAGCTCCCACGTCTTGCCGAGTTCGGGCAGGCCCTCGGCCAGCACGGGGGCCGTGGTGGGGGCGTTGCCCAGATGCAGCACATCGCCCGCCACCAGCGCGCGCGCGGCATGGCCGCCGAACTGGCCGAGCGTGAAGGTGCTGCAGCTTCCGAGATAGGCGGGAATGTCGAGCCCGCCGGCAAACAGGAGATAGCCCCGCATCCCCCCGCCGGTGACGCGGCCCATCGTCAGCGTCTGTCCGGCGGCAACGTCGATCGGCTGGCCGAGCGCCACCGGCATGCCGTCGAGCTTCGCGCCGAAATCCGCGCCCGTCAGGCAGATACGGGCCGGGGCCTCGAACAGCAGAGTCGGGCCGCTGGCGGTGATCTCCAGCCCCGCCGTGCCTTCCGGGTTCCCGAGCAGCAGGTTGCCGAGCCTGAGGGAGCGGTCATCCATCGGCCCCGAGGGCGGGACACCCACGTCCCACAGGCCCAGTCGCCCGGGCCAGTCCTGCACCGTGGTGGCGGTGCCGCCCGAGAGCACGCGGATGCTGGCGGGGGTGTGGCTGACAGAGGCGAGCAGGCGGGTGGTCACCGCGCCGCTGGCAAAGCGATCGTCGCGCAGCACGTCGCGCAGCCATCTGAGGTTGGTCTCGATCCCGTCGATCCGGCTCGCACCCAGCGCCCGCCCCATCGCCGCGATCGCATCATCGCGCCTGGCGCCATGGGTGATGAGCTTGGCCAGCATCGGATCGTAGAAGGCGCTGACCGTGCTCCCCGCCATCACCCAGGTCTCGGCGCGGATATCGGCAGGAAAGACGACATTGGTGAGCGTGCCGGTGGTGGGACGGTAATCGAGCGCCGGGTCCTCGGCATAGAGCCGCACCTGCACCGCATGGCCCTTGGGCGCGGGCGCGGGGGCATCGAGCATGGCGAAATCGCCTGCTGCGCCGCGGATCATCCATTCGACGAGGTCGATCCCCATCACCTCCTCGGTGACGCCGTGTTCGACCTGCAGGCGGGTGTTCATTTCGAGAAAGAAGAACTCGGCGCGGTCGGCATCGTAGAGGAATTCGACCGTGCCGGCGGAAAGATAGCGCGCCGCCTCGCCCAGCCGCACGGCAGCGGCGATCAGCGCGGCGCGCTTGGGTTGGGGCAGGCCCGGGGCGGGGGCTTCCTCGACCACCTTCTGGTTGCGCCGCTGGAGCGAACAATCGCGCTCGCCCAGCGCCATGACGCGGCCCTCGCCGTCGCCGAAGATCTGCACCTCGATGTGGCGGGCATTGGCGATGTAGCGTTCGAGAAACACGCCGGCATCGCCGAAGCTTGCCTGCCCCTGCCGGACGACCGCGGCAAAGCCCTCGCGCAGGGCGGCCTCGTTCTCGCAGATGCGCATCCCGATCCCGCCACCGCCTGCGGTCGCCTTGAGCATCACGGGATAGCCGATGCGTGCGGCTGCCTCGGCGGCCTCGTCCTCGCTGGTGAGCAGGCCGGTGCCGGGGGCCAGCGGCAGGTCATGCGCCTGCGCCAGCGCGCGGGCGGAGTGCTTGAGGCCGAAGGTGCGGATATTGTCCGGCGTCGGGCCGATGAAGGCGATCCCGGCCGCCGCGCAGCTTTCCGCAAAGTCGGCATTCTCGGCGAGGAAGCCGTAGCCCGGATGGATCGCCCCTGCGCCGGTGTCCTTGGCAGCCTTGAGGATGGCGGCGATGTCGAGATAGCTCTCGCTCGCGGGCGCCGGGCCGATGCACACCGCCATGTCAGCCGCGCTGACATGGAGCGATTCCGCGTCGGCCTCGGAATAGACCGCGACCGACTTCAGTCCCATCCGCCTGCAGGTGCGGATGATCCGTGTGGCAATCGCGCCGCGGTTGGCGATGAGGACGGTGTCGAAACTCATGCCGCCACGATCATGCGCACAGGCGTGGGGTTGAAGCCGTTGCAGGGATTGTTGATCTGCGGGCAGTTCGACACGACCACGATCACGTCCATCTCGGCCCTGAGATCGACCGTCAGCCCGGGGGCGGAGATACCGTCGACGATGCCAAGCGTGCCGTCTTCCTCGACCGGCACGTTCATGAAGAAATTGATGTTGGAGACGATATCGCGCTTGCCGCGGCCTTCGGTGAGGTTGGCTTCAAGGAAATTGTCGACACAGGCATGTTGATGCTTGGTGTGATGACCATAGCGCAAGGTATTGGATTCGCACGAGCATGCCCCGCCGATGGTGTCGTGATAATCGACCGCGCTGTCGACGATCGTCATCAGCGGATTTCCCTCGTTCGAGAGCAGCACGGTGCCGGTGCGCAGGAACAGGTTGCCTTGCGCGGCGACGGTGTCCTGCGCAGAGTAGCGCTCGGCATCGTCGGCGGCGGAATAGATCAGGAAATCGACCGCCTGGTTGCCCTCCAGATCGACGATCCGCAGCACCTCGCCCTTGCGCACATGGTGCAGCCACGGCGCGCGCGCGGGAACGATCTCGTCATGGACAATGGCACCGGAAAGGCCGGAGAGGGCCGGGTCGTCAGTCATGGTCTCTTTCCCGTTGAGGGGGTTATCGGCGATAGTAGTCCTCGGTGTTGAGGTAGGCGCGCAGGCCCTCTGGCGTGGCATTTCGCACCGGATCGTCCTCCCCCGTCACCGGCCCGCGCCAGGCGGTGAGGCGCAGGGGCGTGCTGTTCCATTCGGTCCGCGGATCGCGCACGTGCGGGCAGTTGGCGATGACGATGATGACGTCCATTTCGGCGCGCAGCGTCACCGCGCGGCCCGGCGCGAAGGGGCCGAC
>CAZQOO010000025.1:3901-24146 GCA_964594845.1 uncultured Porphyrobacter sp.
CCCATGTCCGACAGCAGCAGTTTGCCGACACCGAGGTAAGCGTTCCATTGTACCTTGACGGTGTCGGCAACATTGAGCCGTTCGGTCGGCAATTCCGCATTGAAGATGTTCAGCGACGCGCAGGCATCGCCGCCCTTGTCGATCAGGCGCAGGCGGGTGCCGCGCGACAGGCGGCGCGAGGTGTAGCCGCCCGGGGCGACCGTCTCTTCCCACACCAGATCATCCGGGCCGACACCGGCGGGCAGATCATCGGCCACCGGCGGCAGGATGGGCATGGTCTCGATCCGCGTGCCGCCCTGCGCCCGGGCATGTTCGCGCGCGGCCTTGGGATCAGCGGTCTGGCTCATTCCGCCGCCTCCTGCGCATCAGGCGCACCCGCCCCGTCCTGCTCGTGCAGCGGCGGCAGCAGCGCGGTCGTGGTGACGAGCTGCAATTGCTGCACGCCGCGGATCTTGCGCAACGCATCGCACAGCTGCTTGAGGCGCACGGCAGGGCCCTGCACCAGCAGCACTTCCAGCGACTGGTCCTGTTCAAGGAACACGTGCTGCGAGGAGATCACCTCTTTCAGGTAATCGCTCTGGGTTTCGGCCAGCTGCTGGCGCACCCTTCCGCCGCCGCCCGCATAGACGATGGTGACGGTGCCCGCGAGCATCTCGTCCGGCCGGGTCAGCGCCTCGTGCTCGGCCAGCGCATGACGGATCAGCTCGGCGATCAGCTGCGAGCGTGAGGGCAGGGCGCGCTCCTCGACCATCACGTCGAGCTGGCGGAACAGATCGGCCGGAAGGCTCATCGAAAGGCGGGCGAGACGGGAGGGCTCGGTGGTCATGCGGGGGTTTCCAGCGTTGCGCTGCGCTCGGCCTCGGCCTTGCGGGTCAGCGCGATGTCGTAGATCACGCCTGCGCCATAGCGCTGCGGGGCGTGGGGATCGTGGCGGCGCTTGTCGAGCGTGAGCACCCGCGTGCCGAGCGCGAAAGCTTCCTTGATGTCGTGGGTGACCATCACGATGGTGAGGCCGAATTCGCGCCACAACCGGGTGATGAGCACGTGCATGTCCGCGCGGATGCCGGGATCGAGCGCGCCGAAGGGTTCGTCGAGCAGCAGGATGCGCGGGCGTTTGATCAGCGCCTGCGCGATGGCGAGGCGCTGCTGCATCCCGCCCGACATTTCGGACGGGTAGAGATGCAGGCTGTCAGCGAGGCCGACGGCGGCGAGCATCGCTTCGGCCTCGGCCATCGCTGCGCGCCGGGCGCTTCCGAACAGCCGCGCGGTGAAGGGCGCGCCTGCGAGTTCCAGTCCGAGCATGGTGTTGCGGAGCACGGTGAGATGCGGGAACACCGAATAGCGCTGGAACACCACTCCGCGATCCGGCCCGCATTCGGCAGGCAGCGGCTGGCCGTCGAGCGTGATGCGTCCGCGGCTCGGCTGGTCCTGCCCGAGGATGACGCGCAGCAGGCTGCTCTTGCCCGCGCCCGAAGGCCCGATCACCGAGACGAAGGCACCTTCCGCGATATCGAGCGAGATGCGCTCGAGCACGACCTTCTCGCCATATTCGACCCAGACATTGGCAAGGCTCAGCATCGGATCAATGCCCCCCCTTGTGCGCCCAGCCAAAGCCCGCGCGGCTGATGCGGGTAAGCGCGAAGTCCATCGCCACGGCGAGGCAAGCGATCCACACGACGTAGGGGATGATCACGTCCATCGCGAGGTAGCGGCGCACGAGGAAGATGCGGTAGCCGAGGCCCACATCGGCCGCGATCGCCTCGGCCGAGATCAGGAACACCCAGGCCGGGCCGAGCGAAAGCCGCAGGCCCGCGATCAGGCGCGGCATGGCTTGCGGCAGCGCGACGCGCAGCAGCAATTGCCAGCTTGACGCGCCCAGCGTCAGCGCCTTGACCACCTGTTCGCGCGGCAGGGCTGTGATGTGTCCGGCAAGGTCGCGGATCATGAAGGGCGCGATCCCGACCACGATCAGCGCGACCTTGGCGGTCTCGCCGAGGCCGAAGACGATGAACAGGATCGGCAGCAGGGCGATGGGCGGGATCACCGCGATGGCAGTCACCAGCGGGCCGAAGGTCGCGCGCACCGGCGGCAGCGCGCCGAGCACGAGGCCTGCCAGCAGCGCGACAAGCGTGGCGATGCCAAGCCCCATGCCGAGGCGGCCGAGGCTGGCAAGCGTGTCGGCCCAGAACAGGAGCTGGCCCGACAGCGGATCGGGTTCGAACAGCAGCGCGGCCATCGCGCTCGCCATCGCTCCGGGCAGGGGAAGGATCTTGTCGGCAGGGTTTTCGGCATGGCGCGCGGCAGCGGCGATGACGTAGGCCAGCGCCAGCACCGCCAGAGGCAGCGCGCCCAGCATCAGCGCCTGCCCCCGGCCGATGGTGCGGTTCACCCAGCGCATCGGTTCAGCCCCGCCCGAGACCCTAGAGCTTGCCGTCGGCGGCGAGCTGCATGAAGGTGGGGTCGAAGCGCAAGGTGATCGCATCCTTGTCGCCCAGCGTCTTGCCGCCCGGGAAGCTCATCCCCACCGCGTCCGCCGAACGCGCGCCCTGTCCGAACAGGCCTTGCGCGAAGCTGAAATCGCGCACCCGCTGCATGGTGGTGACCAGATCAGGCGAGGCCATCGCGGCGAGCGCCGCCTTGGGATCGGTGTAGAGGAAAGTGGTCGACAGCTGGCCTTCGAAGGCTTCCGGCGTAGTGCCTGCCAGCTTGGCCATCGCCGCGCGGGCGGCCTGGCCTTCTGCATCGTCGCGCGCCATCAGCGTCATGGTTTCGTACCAGATGCCCGCCAGCGCCTTGCCGAGGTCGGGGTTGGCTTTCAGCGTCGCGGTATCGACCACCAGCAGATCGAGGATCTCGCCCGGGATGTCGGCAGAGGTGAACACCGCGCTGGTGCCGGGCACGCCCTTCATGGTGGTGACCTGCGGGTTCCACGCCACGGCAGCATTGATCGCGGGCGAGGCAAAGGCGCTGGCGATGTCGGCGTCCGAGGTGTTGACCGTCTTGATGTCGGTCAGCTTCATGCCGTTCTTTTCGAGCGCGCGGGCGAGCAGGTAGTGTGACACCGACAGCTCGACCAGATAGACCTCGCGCCCCTTGATGCTGGCGACGTCGCTGGCGCCTTTCAGCAGCACGGCATCATTGCCGTTGGAATAGTCGCCGAGGATGATCGCGCTGGTATCCTTGCCGCCTGCCGCCGGAATGGTCAGCGCATCCATGTTAGCGACCGTCACCCCGTCGAGCTTTCCCGCAGTGTACTGGTTGACCGATTCGACGTAGTCGTTGACCTGCACGAACCTGATCTTGAGTCCGTATTTGTCGGCCCATTTCTTCACGATCCCGGCCTGTTCGGCATAGGGCCAGGGCATCCATCCGGCATAGATCGACCACCCGATATTGAATTCGGTGCGCGGCTCGGCCGGCTCGTCCGAACCCGAACAGGCGGCCACGGCCAGCGCGCAGGCCATCAGGAGAAAGTGGGCTGCGCGGCGAAGCTGATGGAGCATGATTCGGATTCCTTTCGCAGTCGCAGCATCTCCCCATCCGCAGGCTTTGTCCATGGGGAATTATTACGATTGCGAAGAAATGTAATATGCCTATCCTTGGTTCCCGACAGCCCCGAATTTCGTCCGCATGAAGGAAGGAACGCCATGGCCCGACGCTCTGCCGCACGCCCGCTTGCACTTGTCATGGCCTCGGCCCTCGCGGTCTCCTGCACCGCCGAAGAACCGCTCCCTCCGGCCGAAGGCGCGGCGGTCGAGCTGGTCGAAAAGGCGCTCGAAGTGCCGGGCTTTGCCGATTTCCTCGCGGTTGATGGTGACACGGTTTGGGTCACCAACGACGGGCGGGTGGAGCAGTGGTCGACCACCGGCAAGGTTGCGAGCTTCGCCGTGCCGCGCCCCTGCGGGACGATGGCGATTACCGAGGGCTCCTTGTGGGTCGCCAACTGCAAGGGCGCGGAAATCTACCGCATCAATCTCGAAACCGCATCGCTCGAAGCCACGATTGCCAGCGGGCTCGCCAATCCCAAGGGCGAGACCAACGTCGTCGCGGGCGCGGGCTCGGTGTGGGTCGCCAGCGATCCGGCCGGAGCCGTCGCGCGGATCGATCCGGCCACCAACGCTGTCATCGCCACCATCCCGGTCGCGCCCGAGACCTGGTATCTCGCCTATGGCTTCGATGCGCTGTGGGCGGTGTCGAGCGAGGGCAAGGTGCTCCAGCGGATCGATCCGGCCACCAACACCGTCACCGGCACCGTCGCGCTTGGCGATACGCCCGGCTTCCTCGCGGCAGGAGAGGGCGCGGTGTGGGTGCAGGAGCAGGGCGACGGCACGGTCGCCAAGGTCGATCCGGCGGCGCTGAAGGTCGCCGGGCGCACCAAGGTCGGGGCGAATCTCAAGTGGGGCGATATCGACACCGGTGGCGGCGCGGTGTGGCTGCGCACCACCGATGACCAGACTTTGGTGGTGATCGACCCGGCCAGCGGCGCGATTCGCGCGCGACTCGGAGCGGCTGTCGGCAGCGGCGCGCTGCGCTGGACTCCGGCAGGCGTGTGGACTTCCGCCCATGACAACCAGACGCTCTCCTGGTGGAGCGCCCCGGGCGTACGGTAAATCGTACTTAAGGATTGACCTTGGCACCCAAAATGGGTGACGTTGCGACCCTTCCGGTCCTGTCGCACCGGTGTGTGACGGGCCTCCGGAAGGGGCCGGTCGCCATGGCGCGGACGGCTCGCCTCTCCAAAAGTCGAACAATCCGCGGACGGGATCTTCCGCCGGGTTATCGCGAAGGGGCCGTGAGAGAAGCCCTGCCGGTATGCCCGCTTGTCCCGATCCGTCGTGGGGAGAGGGTGCAATGCAGGTGCAAACGGGCTTCGTCAGGACTGATCCGAACAGCATCATCGGCTGCCTGACGTACCAGAGCCGCGCTGTCTCGCGGCCGACCGAAAGCGAACTCGAACAGCTTGTCTCGCAGGCGCGCAGGCGCAACCGCTGTCTTGGCGTCACCGGAATGCTGCTCTACGAAAACGGCCGCTTCCTCCAGACGCTCGAAGGCCCGCCGGCCGGGCTCAAGCAGGTGTGGTCCTCGATCTGCCGCGACCAGCGCCACCGCGAGATCGAGGTGCTGACCGAGCACATGGTCTCCAGCCGCCTGTTCTCGGACTGGGATCTGCTGCTTTACAGCCGCGACGAGGATCCGCGCCGCACCACCCGGGCCAGCGATCTCGCCCCGCATGCGCTGGCGCATTACGTGCCGGGCATGGCGCAGCTTGCGCTGGATGGCGATGATGTGAGGATCAATGCGCGGCTGGCCAGCGTGACGGAACAGGGCTGGAGCGCGGATGATATCGTCTCGCACCTGATCGAGCCGACAGCGCGCGCGATGGGCGATGCCTGGCTGGCCGACCGGTGCTCCGAATTCGAGCTGACCGTGGGGCTCAGCATGCTGCAGCTCGCCGGCCATGCAGTGCGCAGCCATGCCACCAGCGCCGGGACCCTGCGCCGCAGCCGCTATTCGATCCTGCTGGCGACCGCTCCGGGCGAACCGCACATGCTCTCCACCGCGATGCTGGCCGACCAGTTCACCGATGCCGGATGGCGGGTGGAGATGGCCTTCCCGGGCAGCAAGGAGGCGCTCGCCAACCAGATCGTCCAGCAGGGCCATGACGCGGTCGATATCGCCCTGTCCGATGCTCTGCCGCGCCAGCGCGCGCTGCTGCAGCTGCGCGAGACGGTGGAGCATTGCCGCAAGGCCTCTGCCGACAATCTGGCGGTGATATCGGTCGGCGGCCGAATGTTCGCCGAGGCGACCGCGAGCGCGGCGACGGTCGGCGCCGATCACGCGCGCCGCAGCGTCGGCGGCACCAGCATCCGGCTGGCCCAGCTGATTCGGCAAGGGCGAAGTCTGCCCTAGGCGCTAGACCAGCCCCAGCCGCTCCAGCTTGGCCGCCAGCCGGCCCGGCAGGGCATCGCCGATGTCCTCGCCCTCGGCGACGTCTTTCGGGGCCTTGTCCTCGGTGAGATAGCGCCAGCCCTGATGCGCGCGCTTGGGTTGCGGATGGACGCGGATCAGGCGCGGCTCCAGCACGATGTCCCAGCGCCCGTCTTCGGTCTTTTCAAACCCGAGGATCGGCGAGCGCGCGACGATGGCGTGATTGATGATCCAGTAGAGCGAACCGCCGATGCATTCCTCGTGCCGCGTGGGCCGGTTGCGGGTGGTCAGCGCAATCGCCCCGCGGCCCCGATACCAGCCTTCGAGGTGCTCGTAGCTTTTCGCCCCGAAGGCGATCTTGGTCAGATGGAGAGGCATGGCCCGCCTCTCCCGCGCCCCCGCGCGCAAGTCAACGGGAGAGATAGTCGTCGAGTGTCAGATGCAGCTGCCGGATGCGCGCTTCCTGATAGTTCCCGAGCGTCTGGGCCCCCTTGCGCGAGGCCTTGGCCCCGTCGCGCTGGAGCTTCAGGTTCTCGGTATCCTGATCGAGGATTTCCGCCAGCGCGAAGCCGGGGACGGTGGTGTAGCTGTCCTCCACCCCGAGCCGGATCGGTGTGGCAGGCGCGGGGCGCTCGCCCGAGGCGGGCAGGGGTTGCAGCACGAGGATTTCGTGCAAGGTTTCGTCCGGCCCCAGCGGACGGAAGCGGTAGCAAAGGCGGATGCCGATGCCGGGAAAGAAGAAAGCGTTGGGGAACAGGAAATATTCGATCGAATCCAGCATCTCGCTGGTCGAGACGCCTGAAAGATCGGTGCCGAAGGCGGCGCCCAGTTCTTCGCGCAAGCGGCGTGCGTGTTCGGCGCGGGCCGAGGCACCCGGCGGCAGGCTCGCCGGATCGCGCCCGAGCTTGCCGAACAGCGTCGCCTCGCTCACCTCCTGCCGGAGGTGGGGCGATGGCACGCCGACCGCGTGGATGAAGCGCGAGACGTGCTTGCCGAAGATGTCGTATTGCGCATTGGCATCGGCGGCGGTGTAGACCGCCTGCGCGTGGGTTTCGAGCACGTGGAAGGCTTCGAGGAAGGCCTCCATCGCCATCTTCCAGTTGGCGGGCAGCACTTTTTCGGTGTGCAGCGCGACATAGCGATCATCCATCGGCCAGAGCTTGAAGTGCTCCGGCATCACTTCGAGCTGCTCGGCCAGCGGCGGCGGATTGGCGCCCATGTGGATGAACACGAATCCGCCCCATGTCTCGCAGGCGACTTCATCGAGGCCGAAATTCTCGTCCTCGACATGGGGGAAGTCCCAGCGGCAGGGGATTTCGCGCAAACTGCCGTCCAAGTTCCAGCTCATCCCGTGGAACGGGCAACGGATATGGGCGCGGCGCACGCCGCGCGAGCCTTCGGCGGCGAACTTCATTCCCCGGTGCGGACAGGAATTGACGAAGGCGCGGATGGTTCGATCAGCCCCGCGCACCACCAGCACCGAATGGTGGCCGACGTCGTAGACGTAGCGGTCGCCGGGATCAGGGATATGCTCCTCGCGGCAGGCCCATTGCCACACGTTGGGCCACAGGCGCTCCATCTCCCGATCGTGGAAGGCCGGATCGGTGTAGCGGGCGAAGGGCAGATCTTCATCGCCAAGGAAGCTGTAGGCCTGCTCGCGCATCGCGGCGGGGGGATTGTCCCCGTCGGCATCGAGAATGTCCTGCATCGAGGGGCCGGGGCAGCGCGCCTCCCCGGGGGCGAGCGCAGGATCGGACGGGGCGGTGAGATCGGGCTTGCTCATCGCATGGCCTCGCGGAGGTAGAGCGGATCGGCGGGCTTGCGCTGGCCGATGATGAAGGGCGCAGCCCCCAGCATCCCATCCGAGGCCGGATCATCTCGCAGCCAGTCGACCAGTTCGGAGCGGTAGGCGATCTTCCAGATGCCCGCGCGGCGTTCGTAGCGGTCGACGTAGCGCCCGGCGATGAACAGGTCACGCGGGTTTCCGGCTTCGTCTTGGACGCGGTGGTAGGCCTGATAATAGACCTCGCCATAGGCCTCGTCCGGGCCGGTGAAGTCGACGAGGTGCTGGCCGAGCATATGGTGGTTGCGCGCATGGTCCTTGAGCGCCGCCATGCAGAAAGCGGCGAAATCGGCCGGGCTGCCGCTGAAGATGCCGTATTCGCACCGCGCATCGGGCCAGAACTGCGCCTGCAGCAGCGCGCCGTCGAGCCGGTCGAGCCCGCGCATGTAGAGCCCGGCGAGATCCTGAAGCGCGAAGCGATCGTCCGCGCCGCCCATCAGGCGATGCTCAGACCGCCGTCGACGATGAACGGCGCGCCGGTGGCGAACTTGCTCTCGTCGCTGGCGAGGTAGACCACGAGGTGCGCGATATCATCGACCTCGCCCATCCGGCCGATCGGCTGGGCGATGGAGAAAGCCGCGCGGGTTGCGTCCGGGTCGGGGGTGCCGGCAATCACGCTCTCCACGTTCGGCGTCAGGATCGTGCCTGGCTGCACCGAATTGACCCGCACCCCGTTCTTCTCCCGCGCACAGTAAAGCGCAATCGACTTGGTCAGCGTCACCACCGCCGCCTTGGCGGAGTTGTAGGCGGCCAGATCAGGCGAGGGCTTGTTGCCGGCAGCGGAGGAGAAGTTGACGATGGAACCGCCGCCGCCTTTCGCCATCAAGGGGATCCCCGCCTTGCAGCCCATGAAGATCGAATCGACATCGACGGTGTAGCAACGGCGGAAATCCTCCGGCGAAATGTCGGCGATCGATCCGAACACGGTGATCGCGGCATTGTTGACCAGCACGTCGAGCCGCCCGTGGGTGGCTTCGACCTCGGCGATGACCGCCTGCCAGCGCGCCCAGTCGGTGACGTCCTGATGGATGTAGCCGCAGCCCAGTTCTGCCGCCGTGGCGCGGCCCGCGGCCTCGTCGATGTCGGTGATGACGACGGTGGCGCCCTCGGCCAGCAGCGCCTTGGCCGCCGCCTTGCCGAGGCCCATCGCGCCGCCCGTCAGCAGCACCACCTTGCCCGATACCCGTCCTGCCATGTCACTCTCCCCGATTGTCTCTCGGGAACGAGGGTTAAAGCGGGGCGAGACCCGCCGCCACTGCCAAACCTAGGAAGGCGAAGAAGCCCATCGAATCGGTGATCATGGTCACGAACACGCTGCTCGCCACCGCCGGATCCTGATCGAGCCGCTCGAAGATCACCGGCACTAGCACACCCGCAAGCCCCGCGACCGCGATGTTAATGATCATGGCCAGCGCGATCACCACGCCCATCAGCGGCGTGAACAGCACTGCCGCCGCCACCCCGATCAGCAGTGCGATGGTGCCGCCGTTGAGGAGTGCGACGCGGAATTCGCGCCACAGGATGCGCCGGGTGTTGGCGCGGGTGAGCTGGTTGGTGGCAATCGCGCGCACCGCCACCGCCATGGTCTGCGTCCCCGCATTGCCGCCGATGCTGGCAACGATCGGCATGAGCACGGCCAGCGCCACCAGCTGCTCGATCGCCGCCCCGAACAGCGCGATGATGCTGGAGGCGACCACCGCCGTTCCGAGATTGGCGATCAGCCAGCGCACGCGGGCGGTATAGGCCTCGCGGATCGGCTCGTTGATGTCGCCGTCGCCCGCGCCGCTCATCAGCAGCGCGTCCTCGCCCGCTTCCTCGGAGATGATGTGCACCACATCGTCGACCGTCATCTGGCCGACCAGCCGCCCGCTCTCGTCCACCACCGCGGCCGAGATCAGCGCGTATTTCTGGAACATCAGTGCGACTTCTTCCTGATCCATCGTCACCGGGATCAGGGTCTGGTCGCGCTTCATCAGGTCGGTGAGGCGCACAGAGCGCGGCGTGGTGAGAATCCAAGAAAGCGCGCAGGTGCCGACCGGATGGTGGCGCTCGTCGATCACGAAGACCTCGAAGAAATCGTGTTCGAGATCGCCATCCTCGCGCAGGTAGTCGATCAGGTCGCCGACCGTCATGTGCTCGGGCACCGCGACGAAATCGCGGCTCATCAGACGCCCGGCGGTCTCTTCGGGATAGGCGAGCGCGGAGGCCACCGCCTCGCGGGTTTCCGGCTCCAGCTCGGCGATGACCGCGCGCTGATCGGCCTCGTCCAGGTCCTCGATCAGCTGCACCGCATCGTCGGTGTCGAGCTGCTCGGCGATGGTGGCGACCGCCTGTGCGGGCAGGGCCTCCATCAGGTCCTCGCGGACGTAATCGTTGAGTTCGGCGATGACATCGCTGGTCATCAGGTCGGTGATCGCCGAGGCGAGCGCGGCACGCTCCGAACGTTCAAGCAGCTCTATCAGGTCGGCGATGTCGGCGGCGTGGAGCGGCTCGACGAGGTCATAGACCGCGCCCTTGTCGCCCGCCGCCAGCGCCTCGTGCACCTCGCGCACATATTCGGGCTTGAGCCGGTTTTCCTCGTCGTGCCGCTCGTCATCGACACGGTCGTCCGGGCGCACCTCGACCTCTGCGGTATCGCCCGCCAGCAGGTCTTCATCGAGGATGCGATCATCGGCCATATGAGGCGTTTACGAGGGGAAGAATGAAAAGCAAGCGCAGGAGGGTGACAGGCGGCGCCTGGCTGCGTAAAGCCGGGGCAAATTCCATCAGGAGACACAGCGAATGGCCGAAACCCTCACTTTCACCCTCGACAATGGCGACGGCGCCCACAACGATGTCGTCATCAAGCTGCGCCCCGATCTCGCCCCCGGCCACGTCGCGCGTATCACCGAGCTGGCGCAGGAAGGCTTCTATGACGGCGTGATCTTCCACCGCGTGATCGCCGGCTTCATGGCGCAGGGCGGTGACCCGACCGGCACCGGCATGGGCGGCAGCGACAAGCCCGACTTGGCCGCCGAGTTCAACGCCGAGCCCCACGTCGAAGGCGTGTGCTCGATGGCCCGCGCGCAGAACCCGAACAGCGCCAATTCGCAGTTCTTCATCTGCCTCGCCGACGCGACCTTCCTCGACAAGCAGTACACCGTCTGGGGTCAGGTGGTGAGTGGCATGGAACACGTCCATGCCATCCCCAAGGGCGAACCCCCGCGCGCACCGGGGAAGATCGTGAAGGCGACGGTTGCTTAAGCGATACTTCCAACTCCCGTTCGCCCTGAGCCTGTCGCAAGCGAAGCTGTTCCGCAGGAACAACGGCTGCTCTTTTCTTTTGGGCCGATGCTCCAAGAAGAAGGACAGTGCTTCGACAAGCTCAGCACGAACGGGTTTTGCTTTTCCACTCGTCCTCTTGGCCACAGCGCTCGGCGGTTGCGCCGAGAAGTGGCCAGAAGATGGGCGCGCATGGCTCGAGGGTCGCCTCGCTGAAGGGCCGAGCGGGTTCGACTGTTACCATTCCACTTGGAATGAAGAGGCGGGCATCCCTTTCCCCTCGCCGAGCGTGCTCGATGGCCAGCAATGTTCGCCTGCCTCATCCGAGACGCTTTGGTTTGCCAGTGACGACGCCGTCAACGTGGTCGCTCGTTGCAGGGCGGCTGGCCACACATTCGAGTATTCGGTGACAGCGTTCAGCACCGAACATTACTATGATGGTTATCATTGCAACTATGCAGCGGCCCCCTTCGGTGCCGTATTGCCACCGCTAGGCGAGATGACGAGCCGGGGCACCGCAATGGACGGCGAATTCGGGCCTTATCCCAAATCGCGCTCGCCCAATTGAACCCACTCTCCATCGGCGCTAAAGGCGCCCCCTCATGAAACCCTCCGCGCCTCCCCAGACCTACCGGGTCAAGAGCTTCGGCTGCCAGATGAACGTCTATGACGGCGAGCGCATGGGCGAGCTACTGGCGGAGCGCGGCATCGTGCCTGCGCCCGAGGGCGAGGAGGCGGACCTCGTCATCCTCAACACCTGCCACATCCGCGAGAAGGCCGCCGAAAAGGTCTATTCCGACATCGGCCGGCTGGTCGCGGCGGGCAAGGAGGCAGAGGCCCAAGGCGGAAGGGCTCCGCTGATCGCGGTCGCGGGCTGCGTGGCGCAGGCCGAGGGCGAGGAGATCATGGCGCGCGCCCCGGCGGTCAGCATCGTGGTCGGCCCGCAGGCCTATCACCGCCTGCCGGAAATGCTCGACAAGGCGGCCAAGGGCGAGCGTGCGACCGATACCGACATGCCCGCCATCGCCAAGTTCGACGCGCTCCCGGCACGGCGCAAGCGCGGGCCGAGCGCGTTCCTGACGGTGCAGGAAGGCTGCGACAAGTTCTGCACCTATTGCGTGGTGCCCTATACCCGCGGCGCGGAAATCTCCCGCCCGTTCAGCCATCTGGTGGACGAGGCTCGCAAACTGGTCGAAGCGGGGGCGAGGGAGATCACGCTGCTCGGCCAGAACGTCAACGCCTGGCGCGGCGAGGATGACAAGGGGCGGGCCGTCGGGCTGGGCGGGCTGATCCGCGTGCTGGCGCAGATCGACGGGCTGGAGCGCATCCGCTACACCACCAGCCACCCCAACGACATGGACGACGACCTCATCGCCGCGCATGGCGAGGTGGCCAAGCTGATGCCCTATCTGCACCTGCCCGTGCAGGCCGGGAACGACCGGATCCTCAAGGCGATGAATCGCCAGCACACCGCCGAAAGCTATCTGAAGCTGATCGAACGCTTCCGCGCCGCGCGCCCCGATATCGCGCTCTCGGGCGATTTCATCGTCGGCTTCCCGGGCGAGACGGAAGACGAGTTTCAGGACACGCTGAACATCGTCGACGAGGTCCGCTACGCCGCCTGCTTCAGCTTCAAATACTCGCCGCGCCCCGGAACGCCCGCGGCGACGATGGAAGGCCAGATCGCCCCTGAGGTGATGGACGAGCGCCTCCAGCGCCTCCAGCAGCGCATCGGCGCGCACCAATACGCGTTCAATCAGGCATCGGTCGGCAAGACCTGCACCGTACTGGTCGAACGCAAGGGCCGCCACGAAGGCCAGTGGCTCGGCAAGTCGCCGTGGCTCCAGAGCGTGTGGTTCGAAGCGCCCGCCGCGATCGGCGACATGGTCGAAGTGGAGCTGGCCGAGGCCGGGCCCAATTCGCTCAAGGGTCTTGTGCGCGACATCGTGACAGTCTGAGGACTTTCCACCGGCATCTCGCCGCAGCCTGCTTGCTTTGCCGCGTGCCCGCCTTACCTTCCCGAATCGAGGGCAGGGGATCGCCCCCAGCCCCCAAGCAAAGGACGCTATGGGCCGACGACCCTCCCGTGCCGCCAATCCGGCGCTTTCGCCCGATCCTCGCGGCATTCCCGCTCCCCGGCGCGCCCGGGTGGAGCTGACCTTCGAGAACCAGTCGCTGCTCGGCCCGCTGTTCGGGCAGTTCGATGCCAATCTGGTGCAGGTCGAAAACCGGCTCGGGGTCTATATCCACGCGCGCGGGCATCAGGTGGTGATCGAGGGGCCGGAGGACGATGTCGCCCGCGCCCGCGACACGCTCAGGACCATGTATGACCGGGTCGCGCGCGGCGAATATCTCGACAGCGGAGCGATCGAGGCGCTGATCGCCATGTCCTCCGAACCGACGCTCGAGGGGATCATCTCGGGCGAGGAGGGCGCACCGCCCATCATGATCCGCACGCGCAAGAAGACCATCGTCCCGCGCTCGGCGACCCAGATCGAATACATGAAGGCGCTGGCCCGCGAGGACATCATCTTCGCCCTTGGCCCGGCGGGCACCGGCAAGACCTATATCGCGGTGGCGCAGGCGGTGAGCCAGCTGATCACCGGAAGCGTCCAGCGCCTGGTCCTCTCGCGTCCGGCGGTGGAGGCGGGCGAGAAGCTCGGCTTCCTGCCCGGCGACATGAAGGAAAAGGTCGATCCCTATCTGCGCCCGCTCTACGATGCGCTCAACGACTGCATGCCGCCCGAACAGGTCGAGCGGCGGCTGGCCAATGGCGAGATCGAGATTGCGCCGATCGCCTTCATGCGCGGGCGCACGCTGGCCGACAGCTTCATCATCCTCGACGAGGCGCAGAACACCACGCGCGAACAGATGAAGATGTTCCTCACCCGCTTCGGCCAGAACAGCCGGATGGTGATCTGCGGCGACCCGCGGCAGGTCGACATTCCCGGCGGGCCGTCGATGAGCGGGCTCAACGATGCGGTCGGCCGGCTCGAAGGGGTGGAAGGCTTCGGCACGATCCGCTTCACCGCCGCCGACGTCGTGCGTCACCCGATCGTGGGACGGATCGTCGAGGCTTACGAGGGCAAGGACGGGGAGGGGTAGGGCGGGCTAGACCACGCCCCAGTCCACCAGCGCATCGTTGCGGAACACCGGTTCGGCCAGCGGGTCGAGCAGCTGGCCGCGCACCTTGCGCCAAGCGGCAAGCGGACTCTCGGGATCGCCCGCGCCGAACTCGCGCGCTACCCAGCCGGGATCGCCGGGGGTGAACTTGCCCCAGTGCTGGCAATAGCCGATCCCTGCCGCATCGAGCGCCGCGCAGCTGTCGGCGGCGGCCTTCAGCGTCAGCGGCGAGATCGTCAGCCCGTGCAGGTCCATCGCCACGCTGCGCGGGTAGCGGGTATAGCCCATCAGCCCCGCGCTGCCCTCGACGAAGCGCAGGGTGTAGACCATGTGGCGCAGGCGGTGTTCGGGCGGGAGCTGCTGCAACTGCTGCTGCAAGTGGCCGGTCATCGCGGTGATGCCATCGCCGATGCGGTCCTGATCGATGGCGAGGGCGGCATCATAGATGATCGCGTGGGTGCGCGGATCGGGCCAGCCCGAATGGAGCGCGCCCCAGGATTGCAGCTGCGGCGGGTTCTGCGCGTCGGGTGGCGCAATCTCGCGGAAACCGGCGGCATAGGCGGCGTAAAGATCGGGCGGAATCTGGGGCGCGACCGTTTCCTCGGCCGACGGATCGATGAGGTCATGCACCTGCCTGAGCGGCGCGCATTCGGCGAGCGTCTGCGGGGCGTCGGCCCCGGTGTGGCGATAGATGAAGCTGTGCAGGGCGGGGCTGCCCCACGGATCATAGGGATCGATCTGCACCTCGTAATAGACCGGATCGCCCGGCAGGCCCCAGCGCCGCGCGATCGCGTCGTAATCGCCGCGCCCGACTTCGCCGAGCCACGCCGGATCCACGGGCCGCTTGCAGCGCACGGGGTAGAACTGGTGCTTGTCGACCAGCGCGAACAGCACCCCGTTGACAATTCCCATTGCGCCCAAGTGGACCAGCGCGGCGGCGAACACAGTGCTGTCCCGGATCACCGCGTCGGCAAAGCGCAGCGCGACCGCGTCGGACAGGGCCGGGCAGGCCGGATCCTCGATCCACACGCTGCGGGCGGGGCCGGTGACGAGATGGATGCCGCGGATCTGGTTCTGGACGCCCCCCTGTCCCAGGGTCGAGCCATTGACCCCGGTCGCCATCGCGCCGGCCACCGATTGCCCGAGATAGGAGCCGCAGATCGCGATCGAACGGTCCCGCGCCTCGGCCCATTCGACCAGGCTCGCCAGCCCGCAGCCCCCGCCGACATAGGCAAGGCAGCCCGCATCGAGCCGGCTGTCGCAATGCAGATCGCCCGCCGGCACGGCATGGAGCGCGTCAAGCTCGCGCGTTGCCAGCTGCAGATCGGCATTGCCCACCACCGCCGACCAGCTCCACGCCGAGCCCAGCACGCCCGCGCGCGACCGGCGGGCGAGCGCGGCGGCGACATGCGCCTGCATCACCGGGGCAGAGCGCGCAAAAGCCTCGGGCCCCGAGGCGGGCGCATCGCACCCCCGGCGATAGGTCGCCTGCTGGGCCACCGTCAGCTGGCGGTTCTCGTGATAGTTTTTCCACGCGACATTGGTCGCGGTCTCGATATGGCCCACCGGCTTGCTCTCCCCCTGATGCGAACCGCAAAGAGCCCGTTCTCGCCGCCCTGATCAAGAGGCGCGTGCGAAAAAACTGCGCCTTTCCTTGGGGTTTTTGCGATTTTGCAGGCCGATCGCCGCTGCGGGCGGCTGACAAGGCGCACGGCTTTGCCTAGACTTGGGCCGCGCCTGCACGGCGCAGGCAAGGGGGGTCGGAAGATGAGGAAAACCGGAAGCATGCTGGCGGGTCTGGCCATGGTGTCGCTGGTGCTGGCGGGCTGCGGCAAGATCGATCCGGTCCACCATCTCCCGCCGCAGGTGGCGCCGGGCGGCTGCGACGAGATCACTACCTTCGGCGCGCGGCTGCCGCTGCCCGGGTCCGCCCTTGAAGGGCCGGTGGAGCCGGGCGCCGAGGAAGCGTGGCAGACCGATCCGCGCAGCGATCCGGTCGGCCTCAAGCTGCTCGATGCATTGTTGCAGAGCCCGCCCGCTCTGGAAAGCACGGTGCCGGGCCAGCCGGACGTGAGCGAATCGGTGCTGATCCTCTCGGGCGGCAGCCAGCAGGGCGCTTTCGGGGCAGGCTTCATGAGCGCCTGGGAACAGCATCGCGGCGGCAGCCTGCCGCGCTTCAAGCTCGTCACCGGGATCAGCACCGGCGCGCTGCAGGCGACCTTCGCCTTCCTCGGCGACACCGCCACCATCGTCGATGAATACAGCATCGCGTCAGAGAAGGATCTGCTCGCCCCGCTGGTGCCGGGCAAGTTCGAGAAGAAGCCGATCCGCGCGGCGCTCAGTCTGACCCGCGAAGGGACGCTGGCGCGGCTCGCTCCGCTGCGCAAGAAGCTGAAAAACCTCATCAACGAGACAAGGCTCGAAAAGGTCGCGATCGAGGCCGATGCCGGACGCACGCTGCTGGTCGGCGCGGTGGAAATGGGCAGCGGCGAGATGGCGGTGTTCGATCTGACCAAGGCCGCCACGCTCTACATGAAGGAAAAGGATCGCGATCCGGCCCGCGCAAGACAGTTGCAAGGTTGCTACATCGAGGCGCTGCTGGCGTCTTCGTCGGTGCCGATGTCGGCTGATCCGGTGTTCATCGACAACCGCCTTTACATCGACGGCGGCGCGCGCTTCGGGGTGCTGGTCGATCTCACCGCCAATGCCTTCAAGAATACGGTTGCCGAAGCGAAGGCGCTGGAGCGCGCTGCGGACGTGCCGCGCAACCTGTTCCTGATCGTCAACGCCACGCTGGAGGTGCCGGCGTTCTGCGGGCTCTCGAAATGCGAGGTCGAAGCGGATGGCCGTCCCCGGACGCCGCCGCCGGGCACGCCCCACCCGAAATGGACCTTCCTGCAACTGGCGCAGCGCACCGTCAGCGTGATGACCAATCAGGCCTATCGCAGCTCGGTGTTCATCGCCGAACAGCAGCGCAGCACCACGGAGTTCAAGACCAGCTTCGTCCGCCTCGATCCCGAGCATCTGCGCTACAGGACCGCGATCGATTTCCCCGGTGCCGGCGCGCAAGAGAAGATCTGCTACCAGTGGCAGCGCGATGACGAGGCGATCGACAACCCCAAGGAGTTCTTCCCGCGCTACATGCGCTGCCTGATCGCTTACGGGAAACAGCATCCCGACGCGGCCAGGTTCGCCGCAGCGGAACCGCTCTAGGGAGCAGTGGGCGGGCGCGGACGGGCAAGCGGAATCTTTGCCCCCGCGCGCCCCCCGCGCTAAGGGCCGGCGCGATGCAGCTGGATATCGACATCGAGGATTGGCCTGAAGGCGACTGGGAGGCGCTCGCGGAGCGCGCCGCCGGGGCAGCGGGCGAGGGGGAGTCTTGGCTTGCCAACCCGCGCCTCGTCGTGAGCCTGCTGTTCACCTCGGACGGCGAAGTCCACAGCCTCAACCGCGAATGGCGCGGGCGCGACAAGCCCACCAATGTCCTGAGCTTTCCGATGCTGGAGCGCGCGGAGCTGCTCAGCCTCGCCGCCGACGGCCCGCCGGTGATGCTGGGCGACATCGCGCTCGCCGCGGAGACCTGCGCGCGCGAGGCGGCGGACAAGGGCATCACCCTTGAAGCCCATGCGGCGCACCTGATCGTCCACGGATTGCTGCATCTGGCGGGCCACGATCATGTCGATTCCGACACTGAGGCCGAGCAAATGGAGGCGCTGGAGACCGCCATACTTGCAAAACTGGGCATCGCTGACCCATATGGCGCATGACAACAGGAGGAGCATTGTCGAAGGCCATGGCCGATTCCCCATCATCCGCAGCTCAATCTGGAGACGCGGACAGTAGCGGCGGACTGATGTCTGCGCTGCGCAAGATTCTCGGCCTCGAAGGCGCGCGCTCCTTGCGCGAGCAGCTCGAGGAAGCGATCGACGAACACGAGGACGAGAACGGTTCGGGTCCGTCCGGGGACAGCGGCCATGTCCGCGGCGATCTGTCGCGGGTCGAGCGGCAGATGCTGCGCAACCTGCTGCACTTCTCCGAACACGACGCCGACGACGTGGCCGTGCCGCGCGGCGAGATCATCGCGGTTGACGCCTCGATCAGCTGGGCGCAGCTGGTCGCCGCCTTTGCCGAACACGGCCATTCGCGCATGCCGGTCTACCGCGAGACGCTCGATGACGTGATCGGCATGATCCACATCAAGGACGTGTTCCCGATCATCGCCACCGCCGCGCCGCCGCCCGAGGACTGGACCACGCTGCTGCGCCAGCCGCTCTATGTGCCGCAGGCGCGCGGCGCGCTCGACGTGCTGGCCGACATGCGCGCCAAGCGGGTGCACCTGGCGATCGTGGTCGATGAATTCTCCGGCACCGACGGGCTCATCACCATCGAGGATCTGGTCGAGGAAATCGTCGGCGAGATCGAGGACGAGCATGACGATGCCCCGCAGGCGCTGATCGTGCCGATCGGCGAGGGAATGTGGGACTGCGATGCCCGCGCCGAGCTCGACGATGTCGCCGAGATGGTCGATGCGCGCCTTGCCGAGGTCGAGGAGAGCGTCGATACGCTGGGCGGCCTCGCCTTCGTGCTGGCCGAGGCGGTGCCGCCGGTCGGCACGGTGCTCGAACATCCGAGCGGCTGGCGGATCGAGGTCACCGCAGGCGACGAAACCCACGTCACGCGGCTGCGGCTTCACCCGCCAGCAAGCGAGGACGAGGTGCGCTAGGCGCAACTTTTTCGTCGACTACGTATTTTTTCTTCGATTTTTTGCATCCTGATGGCGTTTCGTGCGTATCTCCCTCCAACAAGGAGAACACAGATGCCCGCTCGCCGCCTGCCCCCTCTGCGCGCGCTCGAAGCCTTCATGCGCACGGTGCGGCTCGGTTCGGCCCGGGCGGCAGCGGAGGAGATCGGGCTTTCCCCCTCGGCGCTGTCCCGGCGGATCAGCAATCTGGAGGAATTCGTCGGCAAGAAGCTGTTCACCCGCGCGCGCCAGTCGATGCAGCTGACCGACGAGGGCCAGGCCTTCTACGAGGCGGTGAACCCGCACATGGAAGCGCTCGCCCGCGCGGTGGAGAGCCAGTCGGACAATATCGCGCTGCTGCGTCTGCGGCTCGGCGTGCTGCCGATGTTCGGCAGCCAGCGCCTGTTCCCGCGCCTCGGAGAGCTCCGCAAGCGCCACCCGCTGCTCCACATCGACATCGACACTGCCCCGCACCTTGAAGACCGGGTGGGCGACACGCTCGACGCCGCGATTATCCTCTCGCGCGGGCCGGCGAGCGGGCTGCACGCGGTGCGGCTCGATCACAATCTCGTCCACGCAATTTGCAGCAAGGACACCGCCCGCGCGATCGGACCCGACATCACGCCCGAGGCGATGGCCAGGCAGACCTTCCTGATCCACAACGAACTGCCCGAAAGCTTCGTCGCGTGGAAGAAGGCCAACGGCCTCGAACAGATGGATCCGGCCGCGATCGACCACTATGATTCGGGCGCGCTGATGCTGGAAGCTGCCGCGCAGGGCCTCGGCATCGCGATCATGCACGACGATCACCTGCGCCGCGCCAACGACAACCGCCTCGTCAATCTGCCCGGAAAGCCGGTGGAGAGCCCCTATTCCTACTGGTTCGTGTGCAAGCCGGTGGCGCTGGAAAGCCGCCCGGTGCGGATCTTCCACGACTGGCTGGTGCGGGCGGGGTTGTAGAGACTACTCCGCCGTCTCGTTCTTCGGCTCGTAGCGCACCGGGGCGACCGTGTGCGCGAAGGGTCGCAGGGGCTTGCCGAGAATCTCCACCAGCGCCTCCTCGATCCGGCGGCGGGCTTCCTGGCTGATTGCCTTGCGCCCGCGGAAGTCCTCGGGGCTGAAGGGTTCGAGGTAATAGAGCCGCAGGCGGAAGGTGCCCTTGCGCGAGAGGACCCGCTTGGCGTTGTTGAGTCCGCCTTCCTCACCGATCCAGCCGATCCATTCGGCGACCGGGCCGTAATCGAGCACCACCGGTTGCACCAGCACGCCGGGCGGAGGCGGTTCGAGCACCGAGAGCATCGAGGTCTTGAACGGCAGCAGCGATTGCCCGTCGGTGGTGGTGCCTTCGG
>CAZQOO010000026.1:0-23866 GCA_964594845.1 uncultured Porphyrobacter sp.
GAATCGCGCCCGCAAGGGAATCCCCTCCGAGTCAGAACGTGGGGAAAACGCTCTAGCGTCCGTCAGTCTCGCATTGCAGTGCGTGTCCGTCAAAATCGGCGCGGATTTCAGGTGAGACCCCAGCGTCCTTCATCGAGTCTATGGCGGTATGGCGGAAGGAATGATTGGCCTGCCGCGCCTGTAGGAAAGCCAAGGCAGCGGCAAACTTGCTCCACATCCGCGTGGAGTAACGATTTCCAATCGAGCCCAAATAACTTTCGGCGGCCAGCTCGGGAAACAACAATGTCTCACCTTCATCCCGTAGTGCTATGAAATAGCGAGGCAGGCCGAGGCGGATGAGGCCCTCAGCAAATGGCACCTTTCGTGCGGAGGTGATAGTTTTGAGGCGCCGCATCTCGGTGGACCGAATATTGAATAGTCAGAGGCCATTGATCTCTGCGATCTCATCGAGCGTGAGCCTTAACACCAGCCGATCAGCGGCACGAAGTACCAGGCATCATGCACCCGCAAGCCACCGGGTTTCATTTTTTTTGGCTGTATGATTGGGCTCCTGTCCATGGCAGCAGGCTCAAAAGCTCGCGCTCCTGATCCTTGGTGTAGCGCTGGCGTTCGTCACTGGGATTTCGCTGGGCATCGATAATGAACGCGCTGTAGTTGAGCTTGGCGAGCGGGTGATGACCCGCAAACGTTTCGTTGAGCTGCCTTAAGAACCCCCAGTGCCTATTGGTGGTCGCACGTGCCAGCCCCAGATCACCACTCGTAAAGTCAGCGGGACTTTAGTCATCCGCCTTGCAGCCGCGCCCAGGGCAACCGACCCACAGCGCGTGGAGCATGCCATCGGGGGAGCACCGGTATCGGCCGCTTGCCGCGTCCGGTGTCCCCGCTCAGGCGACAGCAACGGCCCGATCAGTTCCCGCGCCGCCTCCGACAAGTCTCTGCCACCCATGACTGCTTCTCGAAAAGCAGCCTTGAATCAGAAGTCGCGGCAGATGGGGATCCCCTTTTTTCAACACGGCCTACAATCCACACCGTCAAATGGCCTTGTCGCACCGATGGGGCGGATCGCCGCAAAGGTCCCCACATGGGGGTATCAATGGGGGTAGGTTTTGAGATGGGCGATAAAATAACAATTTAAATCATAAGGTTGTGGATTGAAAAAAGTCCCTCCTCCGCTACCATTTACATAAACATCCGAAAATAAACGGTAAGTTTTTGCAGGGCGCGGCTCGATCGCAGCCTGCCGAGCGACCGGCGTGGCCAATTCCCGACGTTCTAGGTTCTCCCGGCTCCGCCGGCTGAGGGCGCGGCAGGGCCGGGCGCGACGGTGGGAGCCGGCTGACGGAAGCGCGCGGGCCGACGCTGGTCATGCAAGACTGAAACTGACCTTGCTGCCCGGCTCCGCGTAATTGGTGCGCACGCTTGCGATGTAGCTCTGTCCCGCGGTGAGTTGCGCAGCAATTCGTGCATTTTCGGCAGTGCCGGTGTCGTTGGACGCGGCAATCTGCACGCGGCCGCCATCTTCGATCTCGTGCAGAACGATCACAGTATCAGCCGGGCCAGCGGTTTTCAGCACGAATTCGCGCGTCATGTCTGCCGTGAAGCTGAACTCGGCGACCGCGTCCGGCACACTCGCCAGTGCAACATTCGCACCCGCTGCAATTGCTGTCGCCTCGCCCAATGGCGGGAAGAACCGTCGTGCCCATGCAATATCGTTTGCCGAGAGCTGCGTGTTGCTGGGCGTGCCTTCGCGATATTGAACGGGTTGATCGATGAGGCCGGCGACAAAGGGGTAATGCATGACCAACAGCGGATCCCAGTTCGAACCTTCCACCTCCGAGACCGCCAGCTTGCGGATGATGTTGTAATAGGTGTCGTCCCTGCTCCAGTGGTTGGGCGCAGCCCCGTAATGACTGTAGACGGCAGGCTCATTCCACTTGATGCCGGCCCTTGGATTCTGGTGTTCGTGCGCCATGCCCAGCGCATGGCCGATTTCATGCAATGCGGTAGCCCACCCCCATTCGGTGGTGAGATCCCACCCGAAGTTCATGTTTCGCCCGTCCGGTTCCGCATAGCGCAGCACCTCGGTGCCCACCCAGGACCAGGATCCGTCACCCTGATCAAAGCCGATGCGCAACATGGCCTTTTCCGATTGGGCAACTTCCCTGAAGCCCAGCCCGATACCCAGCGCCTTCCAGGTGGCAAATGCGTCACGGACAACCTGACGCTGGTTTTCGGGCCAGGGAGCGTGAGGCAGGTCCAGAAAATGGTAGGTCAAATCGGTTCCGTTGACCCACCGCGAGCCGACCATTCGGATGGCTTTTGCGCGGTTGGCGGAAAGGCCCCGGAGCGGGGTTTCTGGCGCGGCGCGGCGGGCGCGACAGGCGGAAAGGGTATCGTGTTGCTCTGTCATGATGGATCTCCTGTGCGGATCGGCGTCAATCGGCGTTCATCTCGTCAAGCTTCTTGCGCAGCTCGGCGCGCTTGATCGCCTTTTCGAGCGCTACAATGTCGGCATCGGCGACGCTGATCGCGCTTTGGCCCGCCGTGCCGATCGCCGAGGCGATGCCCTCGGCCCCGCTATCGGAGCCGTAACTCAGTTCCAGCGGGGTGCCGAATTCGTCGAACTTGGCCTTGGCCTCACGGCTGCCGAAGATCGAGCCTGCGCCGATCTTGAGTGTTTCGATCCTGCCCCACTGGCCGATCAACAGGGGATTTTCGGTCTCGATGGTTTTGGTGCAGCTTGCAGCTTCATCCGGCGCACAGCGAAGATCGATCACGTCAATCTTTGCCAACACGGGACGGCGGTAATAGAGCAGACGCTCAGGCTTCGGGCTGACATTGACGCTTTCGCCAGCCGGCACCGGGCCAACGGGCGTGATGTTCACGCCGTATCCCCTGATGCCATCAAGCCTGCCGATATCGAAACCCACCCGGTTTTCGCTGCCGGCGCCACGTTCGAACCATTTGCCGATCTTCTGGTCGATCCTGACCGCGCTCTGCCAGATGCGGGTAGTGCCCTGATGTTCGAAGGGAGCTTCGATAACAATCGTGAGCGCCTTGACAGTGCGGGTCCGGGCCTCGCGCAACCTTTCGAGTAATTGGGTTTCGGCTGCCGTCAGCGCTGTAAGCGCCATCCGGTCTTCCATCTGGCGGATCTGCTGACCGAGCTTGTCAAGCTCACCAAGGTGCTGGATGACCGAATTGCTGCAGACAAATTCAGGGGCCCGGATGCCCTCCTGCTCCTCGCTGCCCAGTGCGGCCAGAGGCGGCACGCCCGCAACTGCTCCGATTACTGCGCCCGCTGTCTTGATCACGCTTTCCAGCACCTTGCCGCCCTGGCCTTGCGCCTTGGAGTTGAAGGCCGCGAGGGTGCCGTTGGGATTGAAGGTGAAGGCGGTCGAGCGGTTGACGAGAAAGCCCTTCGAGATGTCGATCTTGACCAGATTCTCGGGGTCCGCGACGCCTTCGGCCTCGACCAGCCATTCCTGCCGGATTGTCGGCAGGTCGTCCGGCTTCTGCGGGCAGCCCGTCAATGTCAGCTTCAGCCCCACCGCCACCTCGGTCTTCGTGAGGTAGTATTCGATCGCAGGCTTGGTCTCAGCGACAGCGCTGGCGGGCGCGGTTAGCAGTATCATAGCCGCGCTTGCCCCAAGCAGGCTGGCTTTCATCAGTCGTTTCATGGTCTTGCTCCCCTCGTTGAAAGATCTCTGATTCCGGCCCCGTCAGCCCTCGTGCATTTCGCACCACACGATCGAGCCGGAACTGTCCCGCCAGCAGTGCGGGACCATGCCGATCTGGGCGGCGTAGCTTTCGAGCTCGGTCTCGTCGCGATAGATCAGCTGCCAGTCCATCACCGCGTCCATCCAACCGATCCCGAGATGCGCCGGCAGGAAATTGGCGATCACGATCCGCCCGCCGGGCGCAAGGCAGCCCTTCATCAGGCGGTGCAGCAGTTCCATCTGCCGCTCGTCGAGATAGTCGGTGAGGCCAAGCGTGTAGACGAGATCGAAGCGCAGACCCTCGCCCGCTGCCTGGCGCAGATATCGGAACACGTTGGCCTGGGTCAGACCGATGCGGTTGCCATGATTGCTGCGGACATATTCGAGCGAGGCGGGATCCTGATCCACCACCATCACACTGCTCAGATCGCGGCCGATCAGCGGATCGGCTTCGCGCAGGTGGCCGCCGGCCAGCGCCAGCACCCGTTCTCCCTTTCGCCAGGCCTCGGCCAGCATCGCTTCGGCATGGGCGCGGCGCTGGCGCACGCCTTCGGCAGGCTGCGAGGCGGTGGTCACCGCGAACAGATCATCGCCGAGCGCGGTGGCGGAATGGTTATGGCGCTGATCATAGATAAGATCGATCAGCGCGGCATCGCCCGGGTAGCCCCGCGGCCTGTCGTTGCTGTGACGGGCAAACGGATCCTGCAGCAAGGTTGCGTGCAGGGGGTGGCGACGCAGAGTGGTGCGAACTTCGTCCCAGCGGGTGCTGTCGGCATGGGCCAGATGCAGCTGGCCGGAAATCATGTTGAGCGCCGGGATCGTCTCCCCGCGGTCGATCATTTGCAGGGTTTGATCGTAGAAGCGTTTGATATGCATGGGCGGGCTCCTCAAGGTCTCTCAAGCATCAGGATGGCATCGGCAGCATCGATCACGGTGCGATCGTGACTGACGCAGATCACCACGGCGCCGCGATCGCGGGCGTATTCTCGCAAGGTGCGGGCCACCAGATCGGCATTGGCTGCGTCGAGTGCTGCGGTGGGTTCGTCGGCGAGCAGCACTGCGGGTTCGGCGGCCAGCGCCTGTGCGATCGCGACACGCTGCTTTTCGCCGCCCGAAAGCTGGGCGGGCAGCTGCTGGTGCTTGTCGGCCATGCCGAGCAGCTCCAGCAGCGCGGCACCGCGGGCGGCGGCGGCGGGTTGGCGACGAATGGTCGCGGCGAGCGTGATGTGCTCGGCCACGGTCATCACCGCGACAAGACGGCTGGTCTGGAAGATCATTCCAAGATTTGCCCGCCGCCATGCGGTCTGGCGCTGCGGGGACAGCCCGGACAGTTCCTCCCGGCCCCAAGTTACCGACCCGCTGGTGGCGCGGATGGCAAGGGCGAGAATGGACAGCAGCGTGGTCTTGCCCGCCCCTGAAGGCCCGCCCACGACATGGAACTGACCTGGCGCAAAGCTGTAGCTGAGCGTGGCGAGCACGGGCTTCATGCGACCGGCTTCGGCCATCGCATGGGCAACCCCTTCAAGCCTGAGCGGCGGCATGGTTGGAGCGACAAGCGTCATGGCCGGAACCCCGCCGTGACCCGCAGGCCGACCAGCGCCGGAACGCTTCCCGGGTCGAGGGTGATGAATATCTCGCGTACGTCGCGATCGAAGCGGTCTGTCGGATCGAGGGAGCGCGCGCTGCGGCGGCCCATCACGCTTGCCAGCTCGCTCACCTTGCCGCGCCAGCGCCGGTCGGTGCCCTCGATCCAGATGTCTGCCGTCTGGCCCGGTCTGATCCGCGCTGCGTCGCGCTCTGCGACTTCGGCGCGCACCTGCAACCGGGAGAGGTCCGCCACGATGATCAGCGGCGTGCCCTGGCTGGCGCCGGAGAACTCGCCCTCCCGGCGCAGGATCTGCAGCACCTCGCCATCGATCGGGCTGGCCAGCGTGCATTGCCTCGCGAGCGCTGCTCCCGCCCCTGCCTCACCCTGTGCGGCGCGGGCGGCGGCACGCGATTCGCTGCGTTCGGCCGCGCGCGCGCCCTCTTCGGCGAGCGAGGCTTGCGCCGTCGCCGCGCGCCATTCGGCATCGGCTGCTGCCAGCGCGTTTTCGCGGGCGGCAAGGTCGCGGCGGGAGACAAAGCCCTTGGCGACCAGCGCTTGGGCAGTGGCGAGGCGGTCGGCAGCTTCGGTCCGGGCGGCCAGGCTGGCGGCCACCGCCTGCCGCGCTGCTTCGATCTCCTGCTCGCGGTTACCCTCCATCACTCTGCGCGCAGCGGCATCGGCCTGTTCGGCCTGCGCGCTGAGCGCCGCCGCCGTGTAGGTGCGCGGCTCGCAGGCGACACGGAGCAACGTCTGGCCGGCATAGACCCGGTCGCCGCGTTTCACGTGGACTGCCGCGATCACGCCGTCGACCGCCGCCACCAGCTGGCGTGCCTCGCTGACGCTATCGATCCGCCCGACCGCTGTCGCCACATAGGCCTGCGCGGCGCTGGAGCCGGACTGAGCGCGCGCCGCTGCCGGAGCAGAGAGCGAGCGCTCCTCGCCGCAGCCGCTCAGCCCCGCCATGGCCCCGAAGGCCCAGAGAACCCATGCACGCACCATCCTATGACCGAAACACCGCGTCAGGCGCGAAGGCGGCAATGGCGCCGCGCGCCGCCAGCATCGCGACCATCGCGGCCACGCTTACCCCGACCACCGGCGCCAGCAGATCGCCCGCGCCGAAGGTGGTCCAGGGCAGCACCGGCCTGAAGACGAAGACGAGCAGGGGCGTCACTGCAATGCTCCCGGCCAGCGTGCCCGCGGCAATCACCGCGGTCGTCACGGCGACAATCGCGGCGATCTCGCGTTGGCTTGCGCCATGGCCGAGCAGCGAGAGCAGATCGGCGTAGTAGCGCTGCACGAAGCGCAGCACGCCATTAGCGAGCAGGATCATCATCAGCAGCAGCGCCAGAAAGGCGGCCAGCCCGATCGCGAGACCCGCGCCTGTCTTTGCCTGCCAGTAATCGATCGAGGATTCGATGAAGCCGGCGCCCGTTACGACGGAAATATCGGGAAAGCGCCGGCCGGCATCGCTTGCGGCCTGCGCAAAGGCAGAAGGCGAGGGGCGCTGCCGGCCGAAGGTGCCGGCCAGAAAGGCGGTGCTCGCCGGATCCATTCCCAGAATCCGGCGAGCGGTCTCGAAATCGACCAGCACGTAAGGCGCGCCGAGATAGGTCGACAGGTCATCGACCGTCCCGCTCATGGTCAGGGTCAGCGCGCCGATCGTCGCCTCGTCCGCCTCCTCTGGATCAGTCAGGCCAAGCCGCGTCAAATCGCTGTCATTGGCGAGAAAACTGTTGGGGCCGATGCCGTGGTGCTCGATCCCGACCACGGCGACATTGCCGCGCCGGCCATCGGGCGACCGCCACGGCGCAAAGCCGAACGCCATGCGGCGCATGCTGGCTCCGGGGAAATAGCGCGCGAGCTGGGCATCGTAATCTTCGGCAAAGGGCACCGGAAAGTCGAAGCATTCGACGCTGCCGGCCATGACCCAGAAATCCGCCTCCACGGCGCGCGGAACCGCCGCACTGGCCTGGCGGAAGCTGTTGTAGACCGAGAACTGGAAGGTCGCGACCGTCGCTGCCACCGTGCACGACAGCATCGTCATGCCGAGGAAACGCCAGTCGCGGCGAAGCACGGAAGCAACAAACAGGATCGGCAGGGCTTTCATGGGACCGCATTTTGCCGCGCCCGGGTGCCGCCAGCGTGAAAGCACAGTTTGCCAATGGTGAAAAATTGCGTGAAAAGAGCAACCTCCGACGCATTAGTGCGCCAGGGGGCTGGTGCAGCATCATTTGCGTGGGCAGGTTGGGGGCAAGATTGCAGATCAGGTTGTGTCTGTGGGGCACGTTCCGGCTGTTCGCCGCTGATGGCGCGCGGATCGAGATTCCCAGCAGAAAGGGGATGGCGCTCTTGGCGATGCTGGCGACAGCTCCGGACGGAGAACGAACCCGCGGCTGGCTGCAAGATCGCCTGTGGGGTTCGCGCGAGAAGCTGCAGGCCCAGCAGAGCCTGCGCCGCGAGTTGGCGACCTTGCGCGCGCAGTTGCCCACGCCCATCGCGGCGCTGATCTCCACCAACCGCGAACGGGTGCGGCTCGATTGCGGTGCGATATTCCTCGATACCGCAGATCGCGATGCCGGTGCGCCGTTTCTTGAAGGGTTCGACATCCCGGGCGAGAACGGCTTCGAGGAATGGCTGCGCGAGCAGCGCCAGGTCGCTGTTGCGCGCCCGGCGCTGCCGCCTGCCGGCCTCTCACCGGTTCTGCCGCGCTCGATTGTAGACCTGCGCGATCCGGCCCCGGGTTTCGGCGGCCGTCCAGCGATAGCTGTCCTGCCTCTGGTCAATACCACCACATCGCCCGATGCCGATATCTGGGCCGAGGGCCTGAGCGAAGACCTGATCGAGCGCATCTCGCGGCTGCGCTGGCTTCCGGTCATCGCATCCAATTCGGTCGCCGAATTGCGCGGCCGGGATCTCGATCCCCGGGCGGTGGGCGAACTCGTGGGGGCGGCCTATGTGCTGCGCGGGCGACTTGTCACCCGGCGCGGGGCGGCGGCGATCATGATGAACCTGTTTGACGCGATCAACGGCCAGCTGCTCTGGTCGGAGCGCATCACGCCCGAGCGCGGCCTCGGCCACGACGCCGTCGATGAAGTGATCGATGGTCTGGTCGCCGCGCTCGAAGCGCGGATCGACACCGAACAGCAGGTGCGTGCGGTCACCCGCGCGATCGACGCGCTCAATGTCAACGAATTGCTGTGGCGCGCGCGCTGGCACTCCCACAAGCTGACGCGCAAGGATGCCGAGGTGGCACGGCAGCTGATTGCGCAGGCGCTGGAGCAAAATCCCCATTCGCCCGATGTGCTGATCCACGCAGCGCAGATCAAGGCGTGGGATGTATGGTCAGGCCGGCGCGCAGACGGGGAAATCGAGGAACTGCGGGCCATGGCGCTGCGCGCGACACTGGCTGACCGGTTCGACGGGCGCGCCTACATGCTGGTCGGCGTTGCCGAAACGTGGTTGCGGCATCATGATCTGGCGCATGAATTCCTGACCGAAGCACTGCGGCTCAATCCCAGCCTTGCCAAAGCCTATTCGCAGCTGGGGAGCAATTACTCGCTGTCGGGCAATCCTGCCGCTGCCCTTGAGCCGCTGCGTACGGCGCTGCGCCTCAGCCCGCTCGACAACGAGGTCTTCCATATGCTCGGCGAGCTGGCGCTTGCCTATCTGATGTCCGGCGAGCTGGACGAGGCACTTCGCCATGCCGATCTCTCGATCGCCCGGCGTCCGGCCTATTTCTATGCCCATGTGCTCAAGGTCAACGCATTGGTGGCAAGCGGACGGATGCCGGCTGCGCGCCGGGCAATGCGGGAACTGCGCCGCGCCAAGCCGTCGTTCGAACCGACCGATATAGACTGGGTGCCGTTCCGCGACCGGAGCTGGAACGACCGTCTGAGGCAGGCAGTCATAGAGGCTGAAACGGGGTGACATCGGGCCGGGCGGTCTGAGGAGACCCGCGCGGCCTGCGAACATTGGGGGGTCTATGTTTCGCTTCAAATGGACAATCCTTGCGGGCGCTCCGCAGCGTGCGGCACAGCCTGCGCCCCCGCGCGACATCTTCGAACCCTTCGATTTTGACTCGCTGCTGACCAAAGGCTGCATCCGGCAGGCGCTGAGCCGTTTTGTCTTTCGCACGCTTTTCCCGATTGGTTTTGCCGTCCTGCGGGTGATCGCGCCGGTGCTCCGGATCGGGCGGCTGGCGGTGCTTTCGCGCCATGCCGATGTGGCGGCGGTCTTGTCTGACCGGGATGGCCATTTCGAGGTGGTGTATGGCCCGGAGATGACCGAGCTTGGCGAAAGCACGAACTTCGTGCTCGGGCTGGATGGCGCCGAGCACGAGCGGCATCGCCGTACGATCGGGCTCGATCTGATCGATCCGGTCGATATCGCCAATATCGAAACCGTCACGCGCAAGACGGCGGCGGCCTTGCTGGAGGCGGGCGCGGGCCAGCTTGACGTGATGCGCGATCTCGTGACGCGCACCGCGAGCGAGGCGACTTGCCGTTTCCTCGGCATATCCCCGCGCGATCCCGATGCCTTCGCCGAATGGACCATGGCAGTTTCCATGCTGCTGTTCGCCGATCCCTTCGGCGATCCCAAGGTGCGCAAGCAGGCCTTGATCGCGGGACAATACATCCGTCGCCTGATCGACGACGAGATCGACAGGGCCCGGCGCCAGAGGAAGCATTTCGATCCGGCCAAGCACACGGCCGGGGAAATCGAGAAACGGCGGCAGGAGAGCAGCCTGCTGGAGCGCATGGTGGTGCGCGGTGATTTCACCGATGCCGAAGTGCGCGCCACCATCCTTGGCCTTGCGACCGGGTTCATTCCCACCAACACGCTGGCGGCGGCGAACATTCTCGAGGAGCTGCTGGACAACCCGGAGCTTTACGACACGGCCCGCCGCGCGGCCATGGCGCTGGCCGAAGCACGCGAAGCGAAGGATGGTGCGGCGGCCAAGGCCCAGCGCGAGGTGCTGGAGGAGGCGCTGCTCAAGGCCGCGGCGCGATACCCGGCGCTGACGCCGGGCATCTGGCGGCAGGTCCCCCGCGATGTCGACATCACGCCGGCCGGAGGCGGGCGACGGCTGCGGTTCAAGGCGGGGACCTTTGTGCTCGCGTCGATCAGTTCGGCGCTGCGCGATCCGCGCCGGCCAAGGCCGACCACACAGGGCGTGCATGCTGCGCGCGAGGCGAGCGACCTGATTTTCGGAGCCTATCCCCACCGCTGCCTTGGCGCGCATCTGGCAATGGCGCACATCATCGAGGTTTTCGCGGCGCTGCTCGCTCGCCCCGGGCTCAGGCCAGCGCGGGGACGGCATGGCAGAATGTGGCGGGCCGGGCCCTATCCGGTGCGGTTCGACATGGACTACCATTGCCCGACTGCACAGCGCTGCCTTCTGGTCGCAGCCGTGCCGGTACGCGCGGGAGTGGCGATCAAGGCGGTAGAGGATGCGCTGGACGCCATCGGCAATCCCGTCGACGATGATTTCGCTGCCGCACTGGACAATACCGGGTGCATCCAGTTCGCCTCGCTCAATGTGATCGAGCGCGGTGAAGGAGCCGAAGGCGCGTTCCTGATCGTCGAAGTCAATGGCGATGGCAGCGACAGCCATGTGCTCGAACAATTCGCCACAGCCGGAGAGCCGTGGCTCGCACAGGTTCTGGCGATGTGCGCCCCGGCCGACAATCCGCCCGCCACCGCGCGCGACATGGCGCGGCTGTTGCAGCGCCATGTGCTCGATCTCAGGCAGCGCCCGTGGGACACGATGGGGCTGCACTTCGACGGGCTGAGGGACATGTCGGTGGCGGACATCGACCGGCAGGCAGAGCTTGCCCGCTGGGCGCGCGAACAGATCGACGCGCGGATGCAGCAGCCCGGCCTGTCCGACGGCCGGCCGATCGAACTGCTGCTTCACCTGCGCCGACTTCTGAAAGAGGATATCTTCTACGCCCGCCGCGAAAGCCTCAGAAAAGCGATGATAGATGCCGGGCCGAAGCTGCAAGGGGCGATCATCCGCCCAAGCCGCAAGCGTCTGTCACTTGCCGGGTGGAAAGAGCGCGATCCGCTCAGCACCACGCTGACGATGCTGCGGGCACCGGACAACCGCTTCATCCTGATCGCTTTTGGCTTGCTGTCGCTGCTCTGCGCTGTGCCGGTCTATCGGCTGGCGCTGCCGGATGGTCCAGCCAGCACGGTGCAGCAAGTGCTGGCGATCATCGCCGCGCTTGCCGGCGGCCCGGTGCTGGCGTTGTTGGTGGCAGCGATTACCTTCGCGATCTTCCTGTTGCTGGTTCGCCGCGCCGAACTGCGCGAACCGAGCGATCCGCGCAATGCCAGGCTGGAAGATGTCGAAGCGATCACCGCGCGCGAGGATGCGCCCGGCTTTGAGCAGAACCACATCATCGCTGTCATGCCGCTGAAACGCGGCCTGATCCGCCGGTTCAGCTTTGCCTTTTCGATGTGGTGGATCAGGCAAGCGGTGACGCACTGGTTCCGGCCCGGCTTTGTCGTGACCATGGGCACGATCCACAAGGCCCGCTGGTTCGTGGTGCCCGGCACGCGGCAATTCGTGTTCCATTCCAACTATGACGGCAGCTGGGAGAGCTATCTTGAGGATTTCATCACCCGCGCACATCAGGGCCAGACTTCGGCCTGGAGCCATGGGGAGGGCTTCCCGCCGACCCGTTTCCTGATCCTTGACGGGGCAGCAGATGGAGACCGGTTCAAGCGCTGGGTGCGCCGCCAGCAGCGCCCCTCGCTCTGCTGGTACAGCCGCTTCCGGCACCTCACCGCCAAGCAGATCCGCAACAATGCCATGATCGAGGATGGTCTGGCGCGGGCCGCCAGCGACACCGATGCGCGTCGCTGGCTCGCGAACTTCGGTTCGGCGCAGCGCGAGATCGACGAGCTTGAAACGCACGAGGTGCAGGCCATCGTGTTTTCCGGGCTGGGCCATCACCCGCTTGCAACGACGCTGGCGATAAAGTTGCCGCGCGATCGGGCCGAGGCGCGCGATTGGCTGCGAAGCCTGGTTTACCCCCCTAAAGACAGTCCGCCAGCTGATGCACCTCGGTCCCGGGTGCGGTTCGGGGATGTCGATCTGACCGGCCCGGCGGCGATGTTGGGCCTGACGGCACAGGGCCTCGCTCACCTTGGCCTGCGCGAAGGCATCGGGCTTGACCAGTTGCCCAGCGCCTTTCGTATGGGAATGTATGGTCGCCAGCGGGTGCTGGGAGATCGTCCCGACAGCGAATGGCGCTGGTCTGACCGTAACGCCGAGGCGGTGCTTACCATCTACACCGAGGATGCCGACGATGCTGCCGGTCACGCCGATGAGGTCGAGCGCCAAATGCGACACCTTTGCAAAAGCGGCGGCGCGGTGCTCTCGCAGGTGCCTTGCACGCCGCTGCGCGAGCCGCAGGATGGCTCGGTCAATCTCGGACGTGAGCATTTCGGTTTTCGCGACGGCATCTCCCAGCCGGTGATCCGCGGCACCCGCAAGGCAGCGGTCACCCCGCCGCCGCGCGACGTGCTGGCACCCGGCGAATTCCTGATGGGCTATCGCAACGATCAGGGCCACGTCTCGCCCTCGGTCGCGATCGGAGCCGAACATGATCCGCGCTCGCGCCTGCCGACCGTGGCCGAACGCGATACCAACCGTTTCCCGCTGATCGGCAATCGCTCGTCGGAACCGGATTTGCGCGACTTCGGGCGCAACTGCACCTTTCTGGTGCTGCGCCAGCTCGATCAGGAGGTCGGCGAATTCGAGAAGTCGATCGAACGCCACGCCCGGGCGCTGAACGGCGAGCCCGGCGGGGCGGAACCTGCCTATCCCCATCTGCCCGACCTGGTCGGCGGCAAGGTCACGCGCGAATGGGTGGCGGCCAAGATCATCGGACGCTGGCGCGACGGTTCGCCGCTCGTGGGCAATCCCTCACGCCCGGCAGGGCTGGAGCCGCGCGATGTGCCGGATAATGATTTCGCCTATGGAGTCGACGACCCCCGCGGCTTTGCCTGTCCGCTCGGCGCCCATATCCGCCGCACCAACCCGCGCGACAGCCTGGAGCCCGGCGATCCGGACGAACAGGCGATCACCAACCGGCACCGCATCCTGCGCCGGGGCCGGACCTATGCCTATCGTCCCGAAGGCGAAGACCGGGATGTCAAGGGCCTGCTGTTTGCGGCCCTGTGTTCGGATCTGGAGCGGCAGTTCGAGTTCATCCAGCACACCTGGATCAATGCCACCTCGTTTCACGGGCTCACCGAAGAGGCTGATCCATTGCTTGGCAATCCCCGGACAGACGAGGGCAAGTTCCTTGATCTGCCGGACGGTCCGCAAAAGGGGCGCGGTTCGGCTGACGGCGGCACCAACACGCGTTTCACGATCCCCACGGCGGGCGGCCCGGTCGTGATCGAGGGCCTGGAAAGCTATGTCACTCTGCGCGCCGGAGGCTATTTCATGCTGCCCAGTCGATCTGCGCTCCAGTTTCTCGCAGGCCTGCCGGTGACCGGCGGGGGCTGATCAGCCATGTGGTGTCACGGAAGAGCTTAACTGCCGGCAGTTGAGGGCCGACATCGTCATGGCACACCGGCACGGTGCTGTTCGGCATCGGTCCAGAACAGTTCGCGCTTGCCCTTGGTCGGTCCGGCGATGTTGACGGGACGCTTCCAGTGCAGCCGTCCGGCGCGTTTCTGTGCCGCTTCGTGCAGCCGGCGCATGAAGATGCGCAGTCCGGCGCGGTCTGTCCGGAGGTCGAAGGCTTCCAGCAGATAGTCGCCCGTCCTGAGCATCTGCGCGCGCGTCGCTTCGCGGAGCTCGGCGAGCATGGCTGCATGGGCGGGATCGCCTGCGAGATTGACGAGGCAATCGGGGTCCACCGCGAGGTGGCACAACTCCTCCACCGGAGGAGCGAGGTAATAGTCGAGCCGCGCCTTCACCGCCGGGTTGGCAGCAGCGTGCCTGACCAGCTGCTTGAACGATGCATGGTTCATGTCGTCGTTTTTCAGCGCATGCTCCCCGTCGGACCAGGCGTTGAAGACATAGGCCCAATCGCGTCCGATGGTGCCGCGCATCGGCACGGGGTAGCCCCGGGCGTTCTCGTCGAAGCTGCCGAAGGCATAATCCCGCGCCGGGGCGCCCGCACTCAGCAGCGAGCGGCCGGTGTAATCCCGGCCGGCGGGCATGGTGATCCCTGCGGCATCGAGGATGGTGGGCATCAGATCGACGGCGGCGACCAGTTCCGACGAGACACTTCCAGCCTCGATTCGGCCGGGCCAGCGGATCACCAGAGGCGTTCGCAGCCCGTTGTCGTAAACCGACGACTTGGCGAAGGGAAACGGCATCCCGTGATCGGACAGGAAGATGACCAGCGTTTCCTGTGCCAGCCCGCTCGCTTCGAGGGCCGCCATGATCGCGCCTAGCGTATCGTCGGCACGCTTCACCGAGTTCTGGTAATTGCGTACATCGGCCCGGATACCCGGCAGATCGGGAAGAAATCCCGGCACCGTCACCTCGTCTTCGGTGATGATCCGGCTGGGCGCATGGGCATCTGCGCCCGAGGCGGCGGCCTCGGCATCGTTGAAGTTCGGCTTGTGTGGATCGGCAATGTTGACGACCAGATAGAAGGGCTTGTGCCTGCGAATGGCGGTGCCGAGGAAACGGGCGCTGGCCTCGGCCATGGCGGCAGCCGAATGTTTGCGCACCGCACCGAAATTCTCCTGCACGTCCCAGTATTTGCCGCCGACCGGCGCGGGATTGGTATCGGCCGGCTTGCCGATGACCCCGGTAAGATAGCCAGCCTTGCGCAGTTCGGTCGCGATTGTCGGGGTGTTGCTGTCGTCGATATAGAAAAACCCGGTTGCGCCGGACTGCTGCGGAGTGAGGCCGGTCTGGAGCGCAACGCGGGAAGGCGAGCAGTTGGAAGCCGCGACATAGGCCCGCTCGTAGCGGCGGCCGGCATGGGCCAGTGCATCGATATGCGGAGTGATGTCCTTGATCGGCGATCCGAAGGCCCCGACCGAATTCCAGTTCATATCGTCCACCGTGACGATGAGAACATTGGGCCGCGAGGGTTGCGTCGCCTCCGCGAAGGCGAGGGCGCTCCCGGCAAGCGCGAGGATCACAGCGGCGAGGCTGGCAAGCCATCTCACGGCAAGCGCGACGCTAGCCTGTCGCTGCCCGGGCGAGAGCGTCCATCTTCTCGAAGCCTGCGCCCTTGAGCACCTCCAGCGCCCGCGCGCGGAAGCTCTCGCGGGTCGGGAGTGCGCCGGTGTCGCGGCAGGACCTCGTGACGAAGGCCTGCATCTCTGAAAGATAGGTCTGGTGCAGCGCATAGAGCGCCCGCTTGCGCCCGCTTTCGTCGATCAGCGACATCTCCTTCGACGTGCCGTTCTCGGCATATTCGTTGTTGTACATCTGCCAGATCAGCGCAAACGGCAGGTCGAGCGCGACGGCCGACTGCATCACGAAGCGGCTTTTCATGTATTGCTGTTTGACGGTCAGCGGCTTCGACTTGTCGGCATGATAGCCGTATTCGCCGATGAACACCCGGCGCTTGAACGGCAGGCCCGCCTTGGACGGCAGCTGCCCTTCGAGGTAGGCAAGGATCTGTTCCAGCGGCTGGCGGATCGCCATGAGATCGGGCGTGGGCGACTGCTTGATCGCCTCGTAGGCCGAATAGGATACCAGATCGGGATTGGCCTCGGGCAGCACCGAGAGCGCGATGCTGGCGCGGCCCTGCATGGCCTTCCTGGCGAGATTGACCTCGATGTAGTGGTAGACCTCGACATCCTTGTGCGGCACGGCGGCTCTGGCGTTGTCGACCGCCAGCTGGCGGATCTTCATCCAGGCGATCATCCCTTCCACTGCTGTGAGCGAAGGATCGGCCTCGCGGTTCTGGCGACCCAGCAACAGCCAGTCGCCTTCCCAGTTGCCGAGCATGAAGACCTTGCCGGTGCCGGAATAGCGCTCCAGCAGCCAGGCGGTCAGAGCGTACATCTCGTCATAATAGAGCCGCGCCTCTGTCATGTTGACGCCGTCGCGCCACTTGGCGTCGGTGAAGGAATGCACCCAGGCCTGATACCAGGTGAAATCCATGTCCAGCGCTTGCTGCAACTCGGGCGAGGCTTGCAGATATTCGAGTGTCGTCGTCGCCTTGCGCGCCGCAGCCTCGGTGCCGTAATTCGGCGCCGCGCCTTGCGCGAAGGAGATCTTCAGCAGGTTGGAACCGAGGCCTCTGACCTGCTCGGCCTGTTCGATCAGCCCGCTGCCCTTGGTGAACTGGTATCCGCCGCCGATCGCCTGCGTGCCGAGGATGTAGTTGTAGCTGCGCGCCGCAGCCTCGGGACCGGCAGCGCAACTGGCGCCGGTCTGCGCAGCGGCAGGGGCGGACAGCGCCAGCGCGAGCGCCGCGGCCGCGCCCAGCGCCGACGCGGCTCCGCGGTGACGCCGACCCCTCATCAGAAGCTCACCTGCACGCCGAGGTTGAACCGGCGTCCGGCCAGCGAGATGTAGTTCACCAGCTGTTCGTACTTCAGATAGCGGAAAGTGCCGGTGTTGGTGAGGTTCGTCGCATCGGCCGTGAAGCGGATGTTGCGGTTGAGATTGAAACGCGCGGCAAGGTCCAGCTGTCCGCGGGCTGCCTCGATTTCGGGCAGGGCTTCAGGCCGGGCAAAGCCGAGCTGCACGATCTCGCGCCGGGTGAATTCCGAACGCCAGTTATAGGCAAGCCGCAGGTTGAACTTCTTGTCGTCGTAATAGGCGCCGGCGTTCCAGGTGTACTCCGACAGGCCGCGCCGCCCGATCGGATCGCCTTCCTGATCGCGCAGATCGCTGTTCTCGTCGATATAGGTGAAGTTGCCGGTCACCCCCAGGTGTTGCAGCAGCCCCGGCAGGTAGGTGAAGGCATGGGCCGCGCCCACTTCGATACCCTTCAGCTTGGTGCCGCCGAAGTTGCCGAATGTGGTGACGGAGAACACCTCGCCGTTGATCTCGCGCGCGGTGGGCACCGGATTGCGGAAGATCGTGGTGTCGATGTTCTTCATGAACGCCGCGACCGACAGGTAGCTGCCCTTGTCGTAATACCATTCGAGCGACGCGTCGAAATTGTCCGAATGGACCGGCTTCAGGAACGGATTGCCCGCCACGCCGAAACCGGCAAAATCGGGGTCCACATCCGAACGGGTCAGCTCCAGCCCCGGCGAAATCTGCGTCAGGGCAGGCCGGCCCAGCGTCCGCGAATAGGCAAAGCGCGCGACCAGCTCCTTCGACAGTGCGAAGTTGATGTTCGCGGTCGGCAGCCAGTCGTCATAGGAGTTCCTGAAGGTGACGATGCTGTAGCTGACGGGTGTGCCGGGGTTCAGCAGATAACCCGAAGAGGTGGTCTTCGTCTCGACATAGCGAAGCCCGACATTGCCGAACACCGGCACGGAGCCGAGATCGGTGCTGAAGTTGGCTCGCAGATACCCTGCGAGCGTGGTTTCGGTCACGCGGAAGCGTTCGTCTTCGACCTCGTAAAAGCCGGAGCCCGAGGCGGGGTTCACGGCGCGGATATCGAACAGGTTGAAGTATTCCTGCACGCTCGCGATGTCGCAGCCCGCAGTCGATCCGAAGGTCATCGGCAGATTGCCGCCGAAGCGCCGCAGGATATCGGGGTCGCCCGCCGTGTTCAGGCAGGAACTGAGGAAGGTTGCGGTTGCCGCCGCGCCCGGATCGGTCGTGTTGGCGGGGTTGAGCGGCACGGCCCAGATGTTGATGGACTGCACCGGATCGCGCACGTCCTGCCCCGCGATTGCGGCCACCCCGCCGCCTTCGTTGGGGTTTTCGTAGCGGGCACGTTCGAAGGTCCGCTCGGCCCAGCGGAAGCCTGCCTGGAACGACCGGAAGAAGCCCAGATCGGGTTCCCAGGTCGCATCGAAGCGCACCGCATCATCTGTGTTCTCGGTATCGGCCGCGTTGCGCTGATACTGGCGGTAGCGGTAGCGGTTGTAGCTGAGATCGCCGGGGTTGAGCACCACCAGCTGGTCTTCCGGCACAACCGAATTCACCCCGTAAAATGCCGAGGGGAAGGGATTTTCGTAGAAGGTGACGTTGGGGATCCGGTTATCGCCAAGGCTGAAATCGACGATGTTGTAGAAATCCTGGTTGTTGAACCGCGGGTTGACGCCGCCCTGCTGCTCGATGCTGGCGCTGAGCTGCCCGAAATTGAGCGTGTTGGCCCGGCCGCGCGATGTCGCACCCTTGACGTAGAAGGTCAGGTTGGGGGTCACGTCCCAGGTTGCTTCGGCGGCGAATTGCTGCGATTCGCGCGAAATCTCGTTGATCGAGGGCGCAGCACCAACGCGGGTCGTGAACGAGGCCAGCCGCCCGGATGTGAGCACATAGACCGAACCGAATTCCGGCGTCTCGCCCAGTTGTTCGAAGGTCGCGCCGGGGCCGCCGATCAGATAGCCCGAACGCGGAACGTTCGAGACCAGGTTCATGTTCGCACCCGTCAGGCTCTCGTCAAGATCGGTCAGCACCGCGTCGAAGCGGATGTCGAGGTTGGACGCGGGTTTCCATTGCAGCGTCCCGTTGAACGATTTGCGGGTGTCGTCACGCACACGCTCGGACACGCCGAAGGCCCCGGGGATGTAGTAGACGTCGTTCGCGTCGCTCAATCCGTCGCCGTTGGGATCGTCGAACGCATAGCGATAGGGGTTGGGGCGCGTGCCCCCGCCGGTCGCGTTGGGAATGTTGGCAAGCTGGAAGAAGTTGTAGTTGAGTGCGGTCTGGTTGGCCCCGACGCTGGCGGGCGGATCGACGTTGCCCGTCCGGCGCGTCCAGATACCCGGCGCGTCGATTACCTCGTTGCCGCCATAGACATAGGCGATGCTGGCGATTTCCTTGTAGCCGACATTCACGATCACTCCGAAATCGCCGAGTGGTGTGTCGAGGAATTTCTTCTGGAAGAACAGGTTGCCATCCTGCCGTTCGAGATCGCCGACTTCGGCATATTTGGCAGTGCCCGACAGGTTGATGATCATGTCCCGCTTGCCGCTGAGCGGGGCGCGGGTCTGCAGGTTGATCGTCCCGCCCAGCGAGCCTTCGATCTGGTCGGCGGTCAGCGCCTTGAGGATTTCCACCCCGGCAAACAGTTCTGCCGGAAGGTCCTGGAAGTTGACGCTGCGGTCATTGCCGTTGCTGAGATCGACGTCCCCGGTGCCCGATGCGATGGCGCCGTTGATGGTGACGTTGTTTTCCGAGAGGCCGCGCACCTGCACCTGGCGCCCTTCGCCGTCATTGCCGCGGTTGACCTGCACACCGGTGATGCGCTGGAGCGCTTCGGAGATGTTGTCGTTGGCAAGCTGGCCGATGTCTTCCGCGTTGATCACATCCTTGATCTCGGTCGCGTTGCGCTTTTCGTCGATCGCGCTTTCGATCGACTGGCGCACGCCGCTCACGACGATGACGTTGTCTTCTGCGGTGGCGGGCTCGCCCGACTCCGCGGGTCCGGGGGTTGGGGCGCTGTCCTGCGCGGCCGCCGGACATCCCAGAGCCAGAGCGCTTGCGATCACGGCCAGTTTCGAGCCGGACGCGACAAGATGCTGCTTCATGTTTTCACTCCCCCAGCCGGCTCGCGCGGCTATTTCGGCTTATGTTGTCTGCCTGAGGCTGCCGAGTCCTGACGGGCGGATGGCCCTGTGCAGATCGCAAGATCCGCCCCGCCATTGCCCGAATTCTCCTCACCCTCGACCCTTAACCTACACCCGCAATTTCACTTTAGTAAAGAAAATTGTTTCATTTAAAATGGAGTGGCTTGGGTCGCTCTTGCGTCTCGGCAATGCCCGGAGATGCCGCGAATCTAAGGAGTTCGAGAGTGCATAAAGTGCTGGAGGGACGATTGCGGCGTGGGATTCGCATTCCAGCTTGACCGGAAGCGACGGTTATTAATAAAATGGTTTTTGCAATTAGGGCGGACTGACTCGCCGGGAGAGACAATCAATGGTCTGGCTGCGGAAGGTTCTCGCCGTCCTGTGTATCCTTGCGGCCACGATGCTTGCGACGCTGTCGCAAGCCCAGTCGTCGCCCGAGGCTGCCGTGCTGGCGGGCCCCGTCAATGCCGTCTTCCCGTCCGCAGGGCGGGCGATCCGCAAGGAACTGGTCGCTCCGCTGGCTATGCAGGGCCACTGGACACTCAAGGGCTGGGTCAAGCTTGATGCCCGCCGGGGCGGGCCGCGGACCATCATCGCTCTCGTCGACGAGAACGGTATCGAGCGCGTCGTCATCGGCGTGGCCGACAACCGGATATTCGCCGAAGCAGGCGGTCCGCGGGTCGTCTCCGCCGCCGAGGGCAAGACGGGTGAATGGCAGCTTGTCACCCTCGTATCGCAAGCAGGAAAGCTCAGTCTTGCGATCGGAGCCGGGGTTCCCGTGAAAGCCGGTGTGTCCGAGCCGGCACAGGCAGTGGCTCTGCTGCTTGCTCCGCGCAGCGCGGGACGCGCGCCGTTTTGCGGTGCTGTCGCCAGCCTCGCGCTGTGGCAGGGGCAACCCGAACAGTCGGCGCGCATGGTCTGGACCGCGCCAGACGAGCGTCTGATCCAGTTCGAGTCCGCCAGTCCCGGGTGGCCTTTGCAGGTCAAGCAGACAATGGGGATGACTGGGCCGCAGGACCCCGCAACCCTGCCGGTCAGCCGCGCGCCCGCTGCTGTCCAGCCGCGCGCAACCACGCCGGCGGTCCCTGCGCCTGCGCTCGTGCCCGCGGGGGACAATCGCTGGGTGGTCGGGGCATGGCGTCTTGCCGCCGCGCCCGATGTCGCCGCGGCCCCCGCTGCGATCGCGCAACCGGGCTTTGATGCCGGCTCCTGGCTGCCGGCAATCATTCCGGGCACGATCCTTGCCACCTATGTCGCCAACGGCGTCTTTCCCGACCCGGCCCATGGCCTCAACAACCTGCAGATCCCCGAAAGTCTCAGCCGTCAGGATTACTGGTTGCGCACGGAATTCGTCCGCCCCCAAAGCGGCGAGCGCACGCATCAGGCGCTCGCGTTCCACGGCATCAACTACGCCGCCGAGATCTGGGTCAACGGCGAGAAGCTCGGCGTGACCGAGGGCGCCTTCACCCGCGGGCGCTTTGTGCTGCCCGCGCGGTTCGCGGGCGGCGATCGTATCGCAGTGGCGGTGCGGGTTTCTCCGCCGCCCCACCCCGGCCTGCCGCATGAGGAATCGCTCACCGCCGGGCCGGGGCTCAATGGCGGGGAAATGACCATCGACGGCCCGACCTTTGCCGCCAGCGAGGGCTGGGACTGGATCCCCACAGTCCGTGATCGCAACACTGGTGTTTGGCAGGATGTGGTGCTCGAGTCATCGGGTGACGTCCGGCTCGGCGATCCACATGTCAACACCGTGCTCCCGCTCGCAGACAACACGCTTGCCGAACTGACCTTCGCCGTCCCCCTGATCAATGACAGCGCGGCGGAACGCAATGTGGAGGTCGAGGCGCGCTTCGGCGATGTCAGCTTGCGCCAGAGCGCGCTGGTGGCGCCGAAGTCGACCGCCACGGTTCGCTTCGCGCCGGACGCCTTTGCCGAGCTGCGCATCCGCAATCCCGCGCTTTGGTGGCCCAACGGCTATGGCGCGCCGAAGCTGCACGATCTTGCCCTTTCGGTTCGCATCGATGGCACCTTAAGCGATGCCCGCAAGGTCCGTTTCGGCATCCGCGAGGTCAGCTACGAACTCTCGCTGGTCGACGCGGACGAGGAATTGCAGCGTGTCGCCGTCTCTCCCGCGCGCAGCAGCGGTGCGCAGCTGATCGACGTGACACACAAGGCGATCCGCAAGGTCGAGGGCGGCTGGGCGGTCAGCCTTGCGCGCGACGTCGCTGCCTCGCCCGCTCTCGCGCCCGTCAAGGATGCCGCGCTCGCCCCGCATCTCCTGATCCGCGTCAACGGGGTGCCGATTGCGGTGCGCGGCGGCAACTGGGGCATGGACGACTGGATGAAGCGTGTCTCGCGCGAGCGGATGGAGCCCTATTTCCGCCTCCATCGCGACGCCAACGTCAACACCATCCGCAACTGGATGGGCCAAAGCACCGAAAGCGTGTTCTATGAACTTGCCGACGAATACGGCCTGCTGGTGCTCAACGATTTCTGGCTGTCCACCCAGGACCATAATGGCGAACCCGGCGATGGCGCGCTGTTTCTTGCCAATGCCGCCGACACGGTCAGCCGGTTCCAGCACCACCCGTCGATCATTCTGTGGATCGGGCGCAACGAAGGCGTGCCGCCGCCGGTGCTCAATGCCGGACTGGAGAAGCTGGTGCGCGAGATCGACGGCACCCGCGCCTATCTGCCCAATTCGCGCGACGTGAACATGGCCAATAGCGGCCCGTGGAACTACCAGCCGCCCGAAGCCTATTTCACCCGCGTGGGGCGCGGTTTCTCGACCGAAGTCGGCACGCCGTCCTTCCCGACGCTGGAAACCTTCAAGGCGATGATGCCGCCCGAGGACCAGTGGCCGATCAGCGACGCCTGGGCCTATCACGACTGGCATCAGGGCAAGGCCGGCGATGTCGCCAGCTTCATGAAGGCGATGGCCAATCGGCTCGGCGAGGCGCGTGATCTTGTGGATTTCGAGAACAAGGCGCAGTTGCTCAACTACGAAGCCCATCGCGCGATCTTCGAAGGGATGAACGCCGGGCTGTTCACCCGCAATTCCGGGCGGCTGCTGTGGATGACCCATCCCGCCTGGCCGAGCACCATGTGGCAGATCTACAGCCACGATTACGATACGCACGCAGCGTTCTTCGGCGCGAAGAAGGGGTCAGAGCCGGTGCATGTGCAGGTCAACCTGCCGGATCGCACGCTGGCGGTGGTCAACAGCCTCGGCACCCCGATCGCGGATGCACGGCTGCGGGTGCGGACCTTTGGACTGGACGGCGCGCCGCTGGATGACCGGACGATCCCGCTCTCGGCCGCTGCCTATGCCGTCACCACCGCCGGCGAGGCTGCGCCCGATGCCCTTTTGGCACGCGTTCCGGTGGTGCTGACCAAGCTGGAATTGCGCGGCAGCGACGGCAGTCTCCTCAGCGAGAACCTCTACTGGCTGGCGCGCGACCCAGCCGCCTATCGCGCCATGACCGCGATGGACAAGGCCCCCGTCAGCGTCACCGCGAGGCGCGTTGCGGATAGCGGAGAACAGGTGATCGAGGCGACCTTGAGCAATCCGGGCGGACAGCCCGCGCTGATGGTCAAGCTTGCGGTGCTCGATGCCGCAGGCGAGCGTGTGCTGCCGGCCTATTGGAGTGACAACTACGTCTCGCTGCTGCCCGGCGAGACACGAGTGGTGACGATCCGTGCCCCGCTTTCTGCCGCAGTGCCGGACAGCATCGGCGTGCGGGGGTGGAACGTCGACGTGGGCATGACGAAAGTGATGCCGTGAAAAACGGGCAACCTTGGGGGTGGTGGTGATGGCAGAGGCAATGCTGGCAGGCGTCGAACTGGGCGGGACCAAGTGCGTCTGCGTGCTCGCCACCGACGCGGGTGAAATCCTCGCGCAGGAGCGGGTCGATACCGAAGCGCC
>CAZQOO010000027.1:0-14115 GCA_964594845.1 uncultured Porphyrobacter sp.
CGCCAGATCGCGCAGCAGCACGTTGGCAAGCAGGCGGGTGTCGATATTGCCGCCGCACAGGACCAGACCGATGCTCTTGCCGGCGAACCGCGCCGGATTGCTCAGCACTGCCGCAAGTCCCGCCGCGCCCGCGCCTTCTACAACGGTCTTCTCGATCTGCAGCAGCAGCGCCACCGCCTTTTCGAGCGCCGGCTCATCCACCAGCAGGATGTCATCCACACGCTCGGCAATCACTTGCGCGGTGAAGTCGCCCGGCTGCTTGACCGCGATACCTTCCGCCAGCGTATCGCCGCCGCAGGGCAGATCGGCACCCTTGATCTTGTCGAACATCGAGGGGAACAGCGCGGCCTGCACGCCAACCACTTCCATCGCCGGGTTCAATGCCTTGGCGACCGTCGCCATGCCAGAAATCAGCCCGCCCCCGCCGATCGGCGTGACGATGCAATCGAGGTCTGGCTTTACCTCGAACATTTCCAGCGCCACCGTGCCTGCGCCCGCCGCCACGTGCGGATCGTCGAAGGGGTGAACGAAGGTGAGGCCGAGTTCGACCTCCAGCTTCCTCGCATAGGCATAGGCTTCATCGAAGGTCTCGCCTTCGAGTACCACCTTGCCGCCGACGCTTTCGGTCTGCATCACCTTCACCGTCGGGGTGGTGCGCGGCATGACGATGGTGACGGGCACGCCAAGCCGGGTGCCGTGGTAGGAGAGGCCCTGCGAATGGTTGCCCGCCGAAGCTGCGATCACCCCCCGCGCGCGCTGTTCCTCGCTCAGCTGCAGCAGCGCGTTCAGCGCTCCGCGCTCCTTGTAGGCAGCGGTGAACTGGAGGTTTTCGAACTTCAGCCAGATATCCGCGCCGGTAATCTCCGACAGTGTGATCGAGTGCATCATCGGGGTGTTGACCACCGCGGTGCCAATCCGCGCGGCGGCGGCGCGCACGTCTTCGAGAGTCAGGTCGGCCGGCGAAGCGGCGGCGCCCTTGGGGCTGTATGATGCAGGCTGCGTTGACATGGTGGGGGCGATTAGAGGCTTGTTGCCGCAAGGGCAATCAGCCTTGCGCCGATTGTCTCAAAGGATTTCCTGCAAGGGTGAAAGTTGGCAACCCCGCGCGAAGGCGATAGGCACCGCCCCACCGCTGTTTTCGCGATGTTTCAGGGATTGCCATGCGCCGCACTTTCGCTCTTGCTCTTGCCGCTTCCACCCTCGCCCTGGCTGCCCCGGCGCTGGCCGACACGCTGGTCGACAATGTCGACGGGGTGACGATCGATGGCGAGGGCAAGGTGAAACGCTTCACCGGCCTCGTGTTCGACGATGAGGGCAAGGTGGTCACGGTGCTCGAACGCGGCGAGGCACGGCCGCAGGTCGATTACCGCCGCGATGCCGAGGGCAAGGTGATGGTCCCCGGCATGATCGATGCCCACGTCCATGTGATGGACATCGGCTTTGCCGCGCTGACGCTCGATCTGTCGGACACCACCTCGCTCGAGGATGCGCTGGCCAGGATCAAGGCTTTTGCCGAGGAGAACCCGGGCCGCCCGTGGATCCTCGGGCGCGGCTGGAACCAGGAGAAGTGGGGTCTCGGCCGCTTCCCCACCGCCGCCGAGCTTGATGCCGTGGTGGCGGATCGCCCGGTGTGGCTGGAGCGCGCGGACAACCATGCCAACTGGGGCAACACCCTCGCCATCACCACCGCCGGCGTGACCGCCAAGACCCCTGACCCGGCCGGCGGCAAGATCATCCGCGATGCCAAGGGCGCGCCTGCGGGCGTGTTCGTCGACAATGCCGTGCAGCTGGTCGGCAAGGTCGTCCCTCCGCCGCGACCCGAGGATCGTGATCTCGCCTTCGCGCGCGCGCAGGAGGTGCTGCTCGCCAAGGGGGTCACCGCGGTCGCCGACATGGGCACCGAGATGGCCGACTGGACGACCTTCCGCCGCGCGGGCGATGCCGGGCGCCTGCAGATCCGCATCATGGCCTATGCCGACGGATTCGAGACGCTGGAGACCGTCGCCGGGCCGGAGCCGACCGTCTGGCTCTATGATGATCGCCTGCGGATGGGCGGGATCAAGCTCTATCTCGACGGAGCGCTGGGATCGCGCGGGGCGGTGCTGAAGGCCCCCTATCACGACGATCCCGGGGCGAAGGGCCTTCCGCTGCTCTCGCCCACCCAGCTGCGCAACCTGATGAGCCGCGCGGCGATGGACAATTTCCAGACCGCCGTCCACGCCATCGGCGACGGTGCCAATGCCGAAGTGCTGGCCGCAATCGAGGAACTCTCGGAGAGCTATAAGGGCGATCGCCGCTGGCGCATCGAGCACGCGCAGATCGTCGATCCGGCAGACCTGCCGATGCTTGGCCGGCACGGCATCATTGCCTCGATGCAGCCGCTTCACCAGACCTCCGACCGCCTGATGGCCGAGGCACGGCTCGGGCCTGACCGGCTGGACGGCGCCTATCCGTGGCGCAGCGTGATGACCGTCGGCGGCCGACTGGCCTTCGGCTCGGACGCGCCGGTCGAGCCTGCCGATCCCTGGGCCGGCATGGCCGCCGCGATCAGCCGCACCGATGCGAAGGGCGAACCCTTCGGCGGCTGGTTCCCGAAGGAAACCGTGAGCCGCGAGGCGGCGCTGGCCGGGTTCACGTCGGACGCTGCCTTTGCCGGTTTTGCCGAGGGCCGCTTCGGGCGGCTGGTGCCGGGCGAGCGCGCGGACTTCGTGCTGGTCGACCGCGACCCGCTGCTCGCCTCGCCCGACGAAATCCGCCAGACCAGGGTGATCGAAGTGTGGATCGGCGGGGTGAAGGTGCGCGGGGAGTAACTACTCCGCCGCAGCCTGCTCCGCCGCCGCTTCCGCCTCGCGCGCGGCCTTGTCGGCGGCGACGGCGCCTTCCTGCAACCGCATCAGGAACAGCGAGGCCTCGAACAGCAGCCACAAGGGCACGGCAAGGATGATCTGCGAGCCGGGATCGGGCGGCGTCACGATCGCGGCGATCACGAAGATCACCACGATCACATAGCGCCGCGCCGCTACCATCTGGTCGCGGGTGACGATCCCGGCGCGGTGGAGCAGCAGCAGCAGCACCGGCAAGAGGAAAGTCAGCCCGAAGGCGAGGATGAACTGCATCACCAGGCTGAGATAATCGCCCGCGCTCGGCAGGGCCTGCACCGACAACCCGCCCGCCTCCCCCCCGAAGCCGAGGAAGAAGGTGAAGGCCACCGGCATCACCACGAAATAGGCCAGCGCCGCGCCCGCGCCGAACAGCACCGGAGTGGCGACGAGGAAGGGCAGAAACGCCTTTTTCTCGCGCGCATAGAGCCCCGGTGCGACGAAGGCCCAGAGCTGGTTGGCGATTACCGGAAAGCTCACCATGAAGCCCGCAAACAGCGCCACCTTCAGTTCGACGAAGAAGACTTCGGGCAGCTTGGTGAAGATCAGCTGGCCCTCGCCCGCGGGGAAGGCCTGCTTCAGCGGCCACACCAGAATGCCGAGAATATCGTCGGCGAAATAGAGGCACACCGCAAAGCCCACCCCCAGCGCCAGCAGCGCGCGGATCAGGCGGGTGCGCAGTTCGATCAGGTGATCGAGCAGCGGCGCGCGGGTCTCGTCGAGATCCTTGATCTCAAACATCGGCCTTGCCCTTGGGCGCCGGCACTTCTGGCGAAGGTTCGGGGGGCGCAGGGTCTGCGGGCAACGGCGTGTCGGCCGGCAGCGGCGCGTCGACCGGCGGAGGGCCGGTCATGACCGGCGCACCGGCTTCGGCTTCGGTCAGCGCGGCGGAGCGGCGCATGATCTCCTCGTTCTGCGCCTTCCATTTCTTCTCCATCTCCTCCAGCTCCGCCTCGCGCACCATGGCGTCGATACCGGAGCGGAAATGGGCCGAGATGCGCCGCATCTTGCCGATCCAGCGACCGGCGGTGCGCATGGCAAGCGGCAGGTCTTTCGGCCCGATCACCACGACCGCGACGATCAGGATGACCAGCAGTTCTCCAATGCCGATGTCGAACATAAGTCGGGTGCGGTCAGCCCGCCTCCTTGAAGGAGCTGTCAGGCGCCGGTGGAGTCGGTCTTGTCAGCCGGTGCCGGGGTTTCGGCGGGCGCGGGCGCTGCGGCGGGCGGTTCGATCCGCGCGGCCTTGGCGGCGGTTTCCTCTGTCTCGTTGAGGCCCTTCTTGAAGCTCGAGATGCCCTTGCCGAAATCACCCATCATCTCGGCAATGCGGCCGCGTCCGAACAGGATCAGCACGATCAGGAGCACGATGACCCAGTGCCAAATCGACGAAAAACCCATTGTCTCAACTCCTGAAGGCGGCCGCGGGCTGGCGCGATGCCGCAAGGCCGGGATCACGTCCGGCGCTCGAACAACGCCCTATCTAGGACAAGCCTTCGCGAATTGCCAGTCAGTCCGCCAGATTCTCGTCGTCGTCGCTGTCCGCATCTTCGGCCTCATCCGGCTCGAAACGCCCCAAACCGTCAAGCGCCGCTTCCATCGCTTCGTCGACCGGATCGAGCAGGCCGGCAGCGCGCAATTCGTCGATTCCCGGCAGGTCGCGGCGGCTGGCAAGGCCGAAATGATCGAGGAATTCGGGGGTGGTAGCATAGATCACCGGGCGGCCCGGCACCTCGCGCCGGCCGGCGGGGCGCACCCATCCTGCCTCCATCAGCACATCGAGCGTGCCCGCACTGGTCTGCACCCCGCGGATCGACTCGATCTCGGCGCGGCTGACGGGTTCGTGATAGGCGATGATCGCGAGCACTTCGGTCGCCGCGCGGCTGAGGCGGCGCACCTGCTCCTTCTCGCGCCGCAGCAGGTGGGCAAGATCGGGCGCGGTTTCAAAGTGCCAGCGCCCGCCGCGCTCGACCAGATGCACGCCGCGCGCGAGGTAATGGGTCTGGAGCGCGTCCAGCGCCTCGCGCACATCGCCTGCCTCCAGCCCTCCGAGATGGGCCGCCAGCGCGTCGACGCTCATGGGTTCCTCGGCGGCAAACAGCGTCGCCTCGACCGCGCGTTCGAGCGTGCCGGGCTCGCTCATGCCCCGACACTCACGGCCGCGCCTTCCTTCAGCCGCCGGATGCGCAGGGGGGCAAAGGCGCCCTCCTGCTCCAGTTCCGCCCTGCCCCGCTTGGCCAGTTCGAGCGCCGCCACAAAGCTCGACGCCAGCGCCGAGCGCTTCAGTTCAGGCGAGGCATGGGGCGGCAGGAAATCGCGGATCTCCATCCATTCGAGCGTCACGCCGAGCATCGCCGAGACCCTTTCCAGCGCGGAATCGAGCGTCATCACCGGGCGATTGGCGACGTGATAGATGCGCGGGGCGGTGCGCGCCTTGACCTGCCCGTAGGCCTGGATCAGCGCGAACATGTCGGAGCGCCAGACGGTCTTGCGGTCGGTGCGCAGTCCCTCCGGCGCGCCGCGCAGGAACACGTCGCGCCCGATCCGGTCGCGCCCCATCAGCCGCGCCGCCGCCTCGCGCATCGCGCCGAGGCGCTGCAGCCGCAATTGCAGGCGCAGCGCGAGCTCCTCGGGGCTCGGGTCTTCCTGCTCGTCCTTGGGCAGCAGCAGCGCCGATTTGAGATAGGCCAGCCACGCCGCCATCACCAGATAATCGGCGGCGAGTTCCAGCCGGAGCGCCCCGGCCCGCTCGATATAGCCGAGATACTGGTCCACCAGCGCAAGGATCGAGATCTGCCTCAAGTCGACCTTCTGCCGCCGTGCAAGATCGAGCAGCAGGTCGAGCGGGCCCTCCCACCCGTCGAGCGCGAGATAAAGCGCCTCCTCGCCCGGCTTGGCGCCCTGCACCAGCACGGTCTCGTCCTCGCCGCTGCCGGCGCCTGCGAGCATGAAGGGCTCTTCACCAGCACTCACGCCGATTGCTCCGCCAGCTCCAGCAGCGCATCGCGCGTGGCAAGCAGTTCGCGCTGTTCAGAAGCGAGCGCCGGGGCAGTCCGGGTGCCGGCGAGCGCGCGGTCGAGGCGCGCGGCGGTGACATCGGACATGGAGGGCAACACCGCGCAGATGCCCGCCATATCGTCCATCTTGGCCCAGCAGTTGAGGATGATGTCGCATCCGGCCGCATGGGCGCGCGCGGCGCGTTCGGGGATCGATCCGCCCAGCGCCTCCATGTCGATGTCGTCGGTCAAGAGCAGGCCGTCAAAGCCGATCACCCCGCGGATGATGTCGCGGATGATGGTTTCGGAGAGGGTCGCGGGGTTCTCCGTGTCCCAGGCGGTGAAGACCAGATGGCCGGTCATGCCGATCAACGCGTGGCTGAGCGTGCGGAACGGGGCGATGTCGTCCTCAAGCTCGGCCGCGCTGGCGGTGACGGTGGGCAGCGCCTTGTGGGTGTCGACATCGCTGCGCCCGTGGCCCGGCATGTGCTTGATGCAGCCGGTCACGCCGCCCGCCGCCAGCCCTTCGAGCACCGCCCGCCCGAGCGCTGCCACCGCCACCGGGTCGCTGCCGAAAGCGCGGTCGCCGATCACGTCATGCGCGCCGGGAACGCGCAGATCGAGCGGCGGGTGATAATCGACGGTGATGCCCATGGCGCCCAGTTCGAGCCCCATCGCCGTGGCATTGGCGCGCGCGGCCGCGATCGCGCTCGCCGGGGCAATGTCGTAGAGTCGGGCAAAGGCCTCGGCTGCCGGGTAGGGCGACCAGTGCGGCGGGCGCAGCCGCGCGACCCGTCCACCTTCCTGATCAATAGAGACCAGCAGGCGTTCGCGCCCGTGGATGCTCCTCAAGTCGTCGGTCAGCGCGCGCAGCTGCTGCGGGTCGAGGCAGTTGCGGCCAAACAGGATATAGCCTGCCGGATCGGCCTCGCGGAAGAAGGCGCGCTCGTCGGCCGTCAGCTGCGGGCCGCTCACACCGAAGATCGCCGGAATCATGCTTGCAGCCTCGCAGGCATCCCCGAGCGAGGCAAGCGGGGTAACCCTCCGCAGCGGGGGAAAAGCCCGCCGCGGCGGCTTACTTGATCTGGCAATCGAGCCCGTCGGCCTTGAGCGCGGCGCACAGGCGCTCGGCCTCGGCGCGGCTGCCTGCCACCGCCTGCAACCGGTAGACCGTGCCGATATCGACCTTGCCTTCGACCACGCGGTGCTTGACGCCGCTCAGCACCTCGGTGCGGCGGGCAAGATCGCTCCAGCCCTGTTCGGCGCGGGCGCGCGAGGAATAGGCGGCGAGCTGCACGCCGACCCCCGACATGTCCGCAGCCGGAGCCGCCGGAGCCTTTGCGGCATTGGCCGCAGCAGTGGCAGACGGCGCGGGCTTTGGCGCAGGCGTCGCCGGAGCGGCTGGCGCAGCAACCACCGCCTCGCGGGTCTCGCCCTCGCCCACCAGCGGGGCGACGTTGCCGGTGCCGGCGAACTGCTTGCCGCCGGGATCCTCGGGTCGTTCCTTGATCGGACCCGCGGGGGCTTCGATCACGCTGCCATCGGCCACCACATCGGCCGCGCCGGTGCGGTTGGAGACATACCAAACCGCGCCCACAACCGCTGCCAGCACCAGCACCAGCACACCGGCAAAGCCGAGAATCTGCCCAATATCGAGCCCGCCGGCCTCCTCGTCCTCGCCATCGGATTCGAGCCACGGCAGGTTGTCGGTGTCGGCGAGATCAAGCTCGCCCCCGAGCTCGTCAGGACCTGCGTCCAGTTCCTCGTATTCGGCATCGATCATGGCGAAACCTCGTGCCCCCGGCCCTCACATGCTTTCGACCGCCTCGACGCCGAGCACGCCGAGACCGCCGCGGATCACTTGCCCGATTGCTTGCCCAAGGAAAAGCCTTGCCGCGGTCAGCTCTCCATCCTGTTCCACGATGAAGCGCTTTTCCGGCCGGTCATTACCGAGGTTCCAGTAGGAATGGAGATCGGCGGCGAGATCGTAGAGATAGAAGGCGATCCGGTGCGGCTCGCGTGCGCGGGCCGCGGCCTCGATCTCGCGGGGGAACTGCGTGGCGCGGGCGACCAGCGCCAACTCCTCCGCCCCGAGGCGGTCAAGCGCGGCGTCCGAGGGCGAAAGGCCCATGTCCGCCGCCTTGCGCAGTGTCGAGCGGATCCGGGCATGGGCGTATTGCACATAGAACACCGGATTGTCCTTCGATGCCTCGACCACCTTGTCGAAGTCGAAATCCATCTGCGCGTCGGGCTTGCGGGTGAGCATGGTGAAGCGCACCACGTCCTTGCCGACCATCTCGACCACGTCCGCCAGCGTGACGAAATTGCCGGCGCGCTTCGACATCTTGAACGGCTGGCCGGCCTTCATCAGCTGCACCATCTGAACGAGCTTGACCTCGAAGGGCTTGGGTGCCGCCCCGTCGGCGCTGGTCAGCGCGGCGACCGCGGCCTTGATCCGCTTGACGGTGCCCGCGTGGTCCGCGCCCCAGATGTCGACCAGGGCATCGGCGGTCTGCGCCTTCTGGAAGTGGTAGGCGAGGTCCGCGCCGAAATAGGTCCACGCGCCGTTCGACTTCTTGATCGGGCGATCCTGATCGTCACCGAACTTCGTCGAGCGGAACAGCGGGAGCGAGACCGGCTCCCAGTCTTCGGGCGGGGCCTTGCCCTTGGGGGCTTCCAATACGCCGTCATAGACGAGATCGTGTTCGCGCAGCCAGCTTTCCGCCGCATCGACCTTGCCCGAGGCCTGCAATTCGGCTTCCGAGGAGAACAGGTCATGCCTGATGCCGAGGGTGGCCAGGTCGGCGCGGATCATGTCCATCATCGCCGCAACCGCGCGGGTGCGGAACAGGATCAGCCATTCGGCCTCGGGCGCGGCGGCGTAGGTGTTGCCGAACTCGGCTGCGAGCGCCTGCCCGACCGGCACCAGATAGTCGCCCGGATAGAGCCCCTCGGGGATGGTGATCGCCTCGCCCAGTGCCTCGCGGTAGCGCATGTGCACCGAGCGGGCGAGGACATCGACCTGCGCGCCCGCATCGTTGACGTAGTATTCCTTGATGACCTTGTGGCCCGCGAATTCGAGCAGGCCTGCCAGCGCATCGCCCACCACCGCGCCGCGGCAGTGGCCCATGTGCATCGGGCCGGTGGGATTGGCCGAGACATATTCGACATTGACCACCCGGCCCCCGCCCATCTCCGAACGGCCGTAATCCGCACCCAGAGCGGCGATGGCCTGCAATTCATCGAGCCATGCCTGCGGAGCAAGGCGCAGGTTGATGAAGCCCGGCCCGGCAATCTCGGCGCTGGTGATGGTCGGCTGCGCGGCAAGCCTTGCGGTGATCGCCTCGGCCAGCGCACGCGGGTTCATGCCCGCCCCCTTGGCCAGCACCATCGCGGCATTGGTTGCCAGATCGCCGTGGCTGGCATCGCGCGGCGGTTCGAGCGTGACGTTGGCGAAGGAGGTGCCCGCAGGCAGCACGCCCTCGGCAACGAGGTCGGTCAGCACGGTTTCGATCAGCGTCGCATAGGCGGCATAAAGGGTCTTGGGCTTGGTCATCGGTATCTCGTGCAATGAGCGCGAATGGTCGCGCGTGCAAAGAAGGAAGCTGGGTCCCGGGTCAAGCCCGGGACGGGAGAAGAACGACGCGGCAAACGGTCACAAGGTGACCGCAAGGCCGACCGGCCTCAAATAGCGAAGCGATAGGCCAACAATGACTCCGCCCCCAGCGACACGACCTTCAGGTCGCATGAGCGAGGATTTCGTACGCCAGATGACGTGCGGAAAAACTAGCGCGTCACGTTATACGCCAGCTGTTCCTCGGTCAGCTGGAAGCCGACCAGCATTTCGAAACGCGTGCGGGCGATCGCCGCCTTCACTTCGGGATCGGCCAGCGGATCGAGCGCCGCGTCGACTTCGCCCGCGCGTCGTCGGCGGGTGATCTTTTCGCGGATATCCTCGGGCAGCACCGCATCGGCACGGTTGACGAAGGAGCCGACCTTGGCGGTCCCCACTGTGCGCTCCTGGCCGTCGGCAAAGGTCAGGCTGACCTCGCCCACACGCTTGCTGACCACCGCGCTGCCGCCCCGCAGCACCGTGACGAAATAGGGCAGCGTCACCGTCCGTGCACCGCGGGTGTCCGTGCGGCGGGCGTGCACTTCGAAACTCGCCTCGCTGTAGACCTTCTCGCCGGTGTCATTGCAGGTGGTGCGCAGGTTGGTCATCGCTGCGCTGACATCGAGGCTTGCCATGCTGCGATCGGCGCCGGAACGGAAGGTGGTGATGTCGCCGGTATAGTCAGGGATACCGACCGCCGGACATGTGCTCAGCACCGAGGTGATGCCGACGCCCTGATCGAGAACCAGTTCGCCTTCGCCGGCGCAGGCGGCCAACGCCGCCGTCGCGGCAAGGACAGGAAAGGCGCGGGTGCGAAACATCATCAAAGGCCGTCCTAGAAAATCCGGATCCAACTACGCACAGGGCGCATAAGCATGCCCTAGCGAGACGCGGCGCAAAGCGCTAGAGAGGTCTTCATGAACGCGCCCTTTCCCGCATCCGATGCCGCCGCCGGCGACGACTCGGCCACCGCCCTGCCCCCGCTCAACCTCCTGATCGCCGCGCCGCGCGGGTTCTGCGCCGGGGTCGACCGGGCGATCGAGATCGTCGAGAAGGCGCTCGAACGCTATGGCCGGCCGGTCTATGTGCGGCACGAGATCGTCCACAACAAATATGTGGTGGAGGGTCTGAAGGCTCAGGGTGCCATCTTCGTCGAGGAGCTCGACGAGGTTCCCGACGATGCCCCGGTGGTGTTCAGCGCCCACGGCGTGCCCAAGTCGGTCCCGGCCGAGGCCAAGCGCCGCAAGCTGCTCTATGTCGATGCCACCTGTCCGCTGGTGAGCAAGGTCCATCGTCAGGCCGAGCGCCAGATCGAAAAGGGGCGTCATATCATCTTCATCGGCCATGAAGGCCACCCGGAGGTGATCGGCACCATGGGCCAGGTCCCGCCAGGCCAGATGACACTGGTGGAAACCATCGAGGACGTCGACAAGCTGCCCTTCGATGCCGACGAGGAACTGGCCTATCTGACCCAGACCACGCTGTCGGTGGACGACACGCGCGAGGTGATCGAGGCGCTCGAATGGCGCTACCCCAACATCTCCGGCCCGCGTGCCGAGGATATCTGCTACGCCACCTCGAACCGGCAGGCCGCCGTCAAGGAACTGGCGCATGATTGCGATCTGGTGCTGGTGATCGGTGCGCCCAATTCGTCCAATTCGCTGCGCCTGGTCGAAGTGTCTGAACGGCTCGGCACCCCGGCCAAGCTGATCCAGCGCGCTTCCGAGATCGATTTCAGCTGGCTCGAAGGCGTCGAGACGCTGGGCCTCACCGCAGGCGCATCGGCACCGGAAATCCTCGTGCGCGAAGTGGTCGCGGCGCTCGCCGAGCAACGCACCATCCGCGAGAAGGAAATCACCGCAACGGTCGAGAAAATGGTGTTCAAGCTGCCGCGCCAGCTGACCGAATAGGCCGGAAGGCGGCGCGCACATGGCGGTCTACACCCACCTCGGCGCTGAGGAGCTCGCCCGGCTGATCGCGCAATATGACGTCGGCGAGCTGGTCTCGGCCAAGGGCATTGCCGAAGGTGTGTCGAACTCCAACTGGCTGGTCGAGACGACCGGTTCGGGATCCAGCGGAACGCGGTTCATCCTGACGCTCTACGAACGGCGGATCGATTATGCGGATCTGCCCTATTTCCTCGACCTGCTCGATCACCTCGCGGCGAAGGGCTGTCCGGTGCCGCGCACCATGCATGACCGCAGCGGCGCCTCGTTCCGGATGGAGCAGGGCAAGGCCGCCGCGCTGATCGAGTTTCTGCCCGGCGTCTCTCCCACCCGCCCCACGCCGGCCCAGGCGCGCGCAGTGGGCGCGGTGCTGGCGCAGTTGCACCTTGCCGCCCGCGACTTTCCGCTGACTCGCGCCAATGCGATGGATTTCGCTGCCAGCGCGGCGATCCTCGAGGCCTGCGGGGCAGAGCGGCTGGCGGCGATCCATCCTGGCCTCCCGGCGATGCTGGATCACGCCCGTGCCGCCGCCGCGCTCGATCTGTCGGCGCTGCCGGTCTCGCAGACCCACACCGATCTGTTCCCCGACAATGTCCTGATGCTGGGCGACAGGGTGACCGGCCTGATCGATTTCTATTTCGCCTGCACCGGGCCGATGGTGCTCGATCTGGCTGTGACCCATGCGGCCTGGTGTTTCGACAGCGATAACGCCTACCGCGCGGATGGCGGCGCGGCGCTGGTCGAAGGCTATCAGAGCGTTCGCCGACTCGAACCGGCCGAGCGGGCGCTGTTCCCGGCGGTGGCCAAGGGCGCGGCCTTGCGCTTCGTCGCTTCCCGCGCCGAGGACTGGCTGGAGACGCCCGACGATGCGCTCGTCACCCGCAAGGACCCGATGCAATTCGTGCGGCGCTGGCAGTTTTACGATGAAAGCGGCGCGGGCCTGCTTGCGGGCTGAGCCTCTGGCCCTCTAGGGCCCGGCGCGATGAAACAGGTCGACATCTTCACCGACGGCGCATGCAAGCGCAATCCCGGCCCGGGCGGCTGGGCCGCGATCCTGCGCATGGGCACGCACGAAAAGGAGCTGGTGGGCGGCGAGCCGGAGACGACCAACAACCGCATGGAGATGACGGCGGTCCTGCGCGGCCTGTCGGCGCTCAGGGAGCCCTGCGCGGTCACGGTCCACACCGACAGCCGCTATGTCATCGACGGCATGACCCAGTGGATTTTCGGCTGGCAGAAGCGCGGCTGGGTCAACGCGGCGAAGAAGCCGGTCGCCAACGAGGATCTGTGGCGCGAACTGATCGCCGCCGCGCGGCCGCACAAGGTGCGGTGGGAATGGGTCAAGGGCCATTCCGGCCACCCTGAAAATGAACGCGCCGACGCGCTGGCGAGCGCCGAGGCGCTGCGGATCGCGGCGGGGGAAGCCTGACCCCCGCCGGTTCCGTCATGATCAGCTGTTGTCTTCGACTTCCGCGTCGGGGCCGTTCTTCTTGATCGAATCGATCGCGTTCTGCGCACTGGCCTTGCTCGAATAGCCCTGCGTGGAGAACATCACTTCCGAATTGTACTTGAAGCGCACGCGGAACTCGCCTGCGTTGTCCTTGTAGATTTCGAACTTGTGCGCCATCTCGGCCCCTCCTCGTCTGATGTGGTGCAATGTGTTCCCACGGGCCTAACCATACCTTCCCGAACGCTTTTGGCTAGGCGCTAAGTGCCCCGCGCAAGGGCCGGAAACGGTCAGGCGCATAGACGGCCGGGTCGATGCTCTGCGTCATCGCGTCCGGCCCCAGCCCGAGCGCGATCTGCGCCCCGAGCCGGGCTGCGGCGGGCGCGGTCTGGATGCCGAAGCCGCCCTGCCCGGCAAACCAGAAGAAGCTGCCGTCGGCCGGATCGGGGCCGTAGACCGGCAGGCGATCCGGCGCGAAGCTCCTGAGACCGGCCCAGCGCCGCTCAAGCGCGGCAATGCGCCAACCGGTGACCGCCTCGAAACGGTCGATCGCGATGGCGACGTCGAGCTCCTCGGGCGCGGTATCGCCGGGCTCGTCGGGGGTCTCGTCATGCGGGGAAAGCCACAGGCGCCCGCCATCGGGCTTGAAATAGAAGCTGCCATTGATGTCGAGCACCAGCGGCAGGTCGGCAGGCGCCGGCGGATCGACCCGCAACTGCACCACGGTCCGCCGGAACGGGCGGATACCGAGCGGAGCGACCCCCGCCCGCGCGGCCACGCCATCGGCCCAGGCTCCGGCGGCATTGACGATGCGCGCGGCGCGATACTCCGCGCCGGCTGCCGTCTCAATGCGCCAGCCATCGCCCGTGCGCTCCAGCCGCTGGACCCTTGCGCGGCACACGATCTCCACCCCGCCCCGGCGCGCGGCGGCAAGATAGTGCTGGTGGAGCCCGGCCACGTCGATGTCGGCGCAGGCCGGTTCATGGATCGCCGCGCACCATTCAGGCCGCAGGCCCGGCACGCGCGCTTCGATCGCGGCGCGATCGAGCCGCTCGATCGTCACCCCGGTTCCGGCAAAGGTGGCAAGGAATTCCTCGAGCGCCGCGCTGTCCTCGGCCCGCGCGAGATGAAGCGCGCCGCGGGTGGTCAGAAAGCCGTGCTCGCGCAGGTAGGGGCCGGAGGCGAGCGTCAGCGGCACCACGCCGGGGCCGCCGTAGCATTCGTCCCAGAACGC
>CAZQOO010000027.1:14215-23842 GCA_964594845.1 uncultured Porphyrobacter sp.
AACTCCGCAATCGCCGCCATCGCCCGGTCGCGCACCGGATCGGCCTCGCGCAGCAGCTCGTGCGCCGCCTCGGGCCCGAAGGCGAGCATCTCGCCGCGCGGCAGGCGGCGCGCGGTACGCAGCGCGGCGGCGTGGCTGACCAGCTTGTCGGCGCTGGTCGAGAGGATCAGCACCGGCACCGTCACCGCTTCCACCGCACCGGGAGCCTCGATCAACCGAGAGGAGGCATAGGCCCGCTCGACCCAGCGCCAGCTCGCCGGGCCCATCACCAGTTCGGGGCGGGCATCGCGCCACCATTGCTCGTCGGCATAGCGGTCGGGATCATGGGTGAGCAGGGTGGCGCGCGCGGCGGGCAGTTCGCCGGGCTTCTCGCTCCATTTCCACGCCTGCCGCAAGGGATCGCCAACCGCACACATCAGGCGCGCCACCGTGTGCAGCACCGGCAGCGGCAGCGGCGGGCCGTTGACGCCGATCATCGGTGCGCTCAGCACCACCGCATCAGGGCTCACCCGCCGCTCGACCAGCGCGCGCATCACCAGATGCCCGCCCATCGAATGCGCCGCGAGCACGTGCGGCCCCGGCGTTTCGGCCACCCAGTCGGCCCACAGCGCGGCGAGATCATCGATCCAGATCGCGAAATCCTCGATATGGCCGGTCACCGCATCCTTGCCCAGCCGCCCCGAGCCCGCCTGTCCGCGCCAGTCGGCCGCCGTCACCCGCCAGCCGGCGCGGTGCCATTCCTCCAGCGTTTCGAGATATTTCTCGTAGGCATCGCCGCGCCCGGGCAGGAACAGAATCGAACCGCGCACGGCGCCGCCACCGGCACCGGGCCAGTCGATCCGGCGCAAGCCATGGCCATCGGCCGCGTGCCAGAGGCTCTCGCGCGCGGCGGGCGGAATGGCTCTGCGATCGATCGCCGCAGTGTCGCGATTGTCGTGAATCTGGAGCCTCCGAGCTTGGTTACTTTTTGGTAAGCAAGTGCCTGTAGCACTGACCCCAAGAAGCACCGCGGCGCGTCTTGCGCACGGCAACTTCGGGGGCACGATGTTGACGACCACCATTCACTACGGGCTGCTGATTGCCTTGGCAATCGCGCTGGTCTTTGCCGCCTTCACCGACATTCGTCGCCGCCAGATCGATAACTGGCTGAACGGCGCGATCGCGCTCGGCGCGCCGCTGTTCTGGTGGTCGAGCGGCCTCGCGCTGTGGCCCGACGTGGCGATGCAGCTCGGCGTGGCGCTGGCCGCCTTCGTGCTGCTGGCCGGACTTTTCGCCTTGAAGATGATGGGTGGCGGCGACGTCAAGCTGCTGACCGTGCTCGCGCTGTGGGTGCGCCCCGAGCTGTTCGGGCAGCTGCTGGTGATCATGGCGCTGGCCGGCGGGGTGCTGACCATCGTCATGGGCTTCTGGCACGTCATGCGCCGCCAGCGCGACAAACTCGCGATCCCCTACGGTGTCGCCATCGCTTTCGGCGGCCTGTGGGTGCTCGCCGCCAATTATCTGCCTGCCGCCGCCTTGGCGGCAGTTCCGGCGTGAACTCGATTTTAACCAGTCGGGACTTACGCATCGAAACCATACCTGCCCGCTAACCAACCAAGGGCGATTACGAGGGGGCTATTTCAGCCATGGATAGGAAGAAACTGGTTCTGCTGATCGGCGCTCTGATCATCGCGATCGGAACGGCCTTTGCTGCACGGAGCATCTTCGCCGGAGGCGGAGCCCCTACAGCCGAAGCGGCGCAGCCCACCGGGCCGCGCGTGCTGGTCGCCAAGCGCGCCCTGACGGCGGGGACAATCATCACTGCCGACGCCCTGGGCTTCCAGCCCTGGCCGAAGGAGCTGGTGAAGGACGCCTACTTCATCGACGGCGAGGCCGACATGAACAAGCTGCTCGGCACGGTTGTGCGCTACCCCATCACTGCGGGCGAGCCGGTCACGCAAGGCACGCTGGTGAGCCCAGGCGACCGCGGCTTCCTGGCGGCGGCGCTTGGGCCGGGCATGCGGGCGATCACGGTGCCGGTGTCGGCGATGACCGGCGTCGCCGGCTTCGTCTTCCCGGGCGACCGCGTCGACCTCGTCCTGACCCAGACCGTGTCAGGTGACAGTGGCCAGGATCTCAAGGCGGCCGAGACGGTGATCCGCAACCTGCGCGTGCTCGCCACCGACCAGACCACCGAAACCACCACCGACGAGAACGGCAAGACCGTCGTCACCGCGTTCCGCACCGTCACGCTCGAAGTGACGCCGAAGATCGCGGAGAAGGTCGCCGTGGCGCAGACCATCGGCACGCTCAGCCTCGCGCTGCGCTCGCTGGCGGACAATGACGCCGAACTCGAACGGGCGATTGCCGCAGGCGACATCACCATCCCCGACAACGCCACCCCCGAGCAGGAAGAAAAGCTGCTCAAGGCGGCGATGGCCCGGCCGATCGACAAGGGCACGACCTTCGTGACCGGCGGCGATGTCTCGCGCTTCCAGCGCAAGACCATGCCCCAGCAGGACAGCGATCGCCGCGCAATGCAGTACACCCCGCCCTCCCCCGGCGTGTCGGCCAAGGTTGACAGCCAGCCGGTCTATCGCGGCCCGAGCGTCCGCGTGACCCGCGGCAAGGCGACCGAGGAAATCCCGGTCAGCCCGCAGGCCTCGGCTGGCGGCATGCTCCGCACCCAGGGTCAGGCGACCCGCCGTGGCGGTCAGGCTGTCACCTCGACCCTGAGCTACTGAGGGGAGTGATGATGGCCACGCACAATCCGATCCGTCCGCTGTCGCAAACGACGGTCACTGGCAAACCCGAGGGGAGCCGCAGAATGAAACTGAACCTGAAAGCCAAGCTGCTGCTCGCTGCCGTGATGGCCGCCCCGATTGCAGCCGTGCCGACTGCCACGGCAACCGCCCAGCAGGTCGTCAAGCCGAGCCAGGAAATCGTCCTGTCGATCGGTCGCGGCGAGCTGGTGACCGTGCCGGGCAACATGACCGACGTGTTCGTCGCCAACGAAACCGTTGCCGATGTGCAGGTGAAGTCGCAGCGCCAGCTCTATGTCTTCGGCAAGGCCGGCGGCGAGACCACGATCTACGCCAGCAACGAACGCGGCGACGTGATCTTCTCGGCCAACATCCGGGTCGGCTCGAACATCGGCAGCGTCGACCAGATGCTGGCGCTGGCCATGCCCGATGCCAAGATCAGCGTCGCGACCATGGGCACCAACACCGTGCTGCTGACCGGCACCGTGGGTGCGCCGGAAGATGCTGCCGAAGCCGAAAGGCTGGTGCAGGCCTTTACCGGTGAAGGCACCAACGTCATCAGCCGCCTGCGCACCGCGACGCCGCTGCAGGTCAACCTCAAGGTGACCATCGCGGAAGTCAGCCGTTCGCTGCTGCGCGAGATCGGCGGCAACCTCAACACCATCGACGGTTCCAGCGGCTTCCGCTTCGGGGTCGGTACGGGTCGCCCGATCGGCGGCGCGGAATACACCGCGCAAGGCCCGCTGGCGGTCGGCAACCAAGTCGGCAATGCGGCCTTCATCCTGCCCGACGGGACCGAAATTCCCGGACCGGCGGTGGATTCGCGTGCCGGCACCACCCTTTCGGGCCTCGGCCGCCTGTTCGGCATCGACATGCTGGGCGCGCTCGACCTGTCCGAGAGCCTCGGCCTCGTCAACACTCTGACGGAACCCAACCTCACTGCGCTTTCGGGCGAAACCGCAACCTTCCTTGCGGGCGGCGAGTTCCCGATCCCGATCGCGCAGGGCCTCGGTCAGGTGACGGTGCAGTTCCGCCAGTTCGGCGTGAGCCTCGCCTACACGCCGACCGTGCTCTCGAACGGCCGCATCTCGATGCGCGTGCGTCCCGAAGTGTCCGAGCTGTCGAGCCAGGGCTCGATCACGCTCAACGGCTTCCAGGTGCCGGCCCTCACCACCCGCCGCACCGAAACCACGGTGGAGCTGGGTTCAGGCCAGAGCTTCATGATCGCGGGCCTGATGAGCGCCAACTCGCAGAACCTGCTCGACAAGGCCCCGGGCCTCGGCGACGTGCCGATCCTCGGCAACCTGTTCCGCAGCCGCCAGTTCCGCAAGGGCGAAACCGAGCTGGTGATCATCGTCACTCCCTATCTGGTCAAGCCGGTCGACGCCAAGGACATCAAGCTGCCCACCGACGGCTACCGTTCGTCGAGCGAGCTGGAACAGTTCCTCGGCTTCCAGAGCAACGCCGGCCGCTCGGGCGAACAGCGCCCCGGCCCGGTCTCCTCGCAGCCTGAAGCGCCGAGCCCCAAGGTGAGCGATGCCGATCCGGCCGCGATCGTCCCGAACCAGCCGGAAAAGCCGCGCCGGGCCGACAAGGAAACCCGCAAGGACGAACGCGAGGCCCGCGCTGCGGCCCCGGGTTTCAGCCTCTAACGTGAGAAAGGTGAGTATGATGCCTGTTGCACGACCCAATAGCATGGCGGGACGGCTGGGCCGCGCGCCTGCCCTCGCACTCGCGCTCACGCTTGGCCTGGGGCTCGCCGGTTGCGGCGGGATGCCGACCAACACGAGCCTTTACAGCACCAAGCAGCCGGTGGTCGAGCGGACCAATTTCACGCTCGATGTGACCACCAGCTCGGCCGGTCTGCCGATCTCCGAACAGCAGCGCCTCAATGGCTGGTTCGAGACCATGGACCTGCGCTACGGGGATCGCATCGCGATCGAGAACCCGGGCCAGAACCCGGCCGTGACCAATGCGATCCGCGAGATCGCGGGCCGCTATGGCCTGATGATCAGCGATGTGGCTCCGGCCACTGCGGGAATGCTCCAGCCCGGCCAGGCGCGCGTGGTGATCACCCGCACTTCGGCCGCAGTGCCCGGCTGCCCCGACTGGTCGGCCAAATCCGACATGAATTACAATAACGGCACCAGCCCCAACTTCGGTTGCGCGGTCAACAGCAACCTTGCCGCAATGGTGGCCGATCCGCAGGATCTGCTCGAGGGCAAGAAGGGCTCGGGTGAAACCGTCATCGCTACCTCGAACAAGGCGATCGCGAGCTTCCGCGACGCCGAGCCGACGGGTGCGGGCGGTCTGATGGATGCAGGCGCCGGCGGTGGCGGCGGCGGCGGCGCTGGCGGCGGAGGAGGTAACTAAGCCATGAATGCTCCCTGGAAATCGGGTTTGCCCGGAAATCGTGATCCGTTTGCGGCCTATATCTGCGACGACAATGCTCTCGACGTGCTGCGTCCGGTGGTGGTCGAGCTCGGCTGGGCGCCGGAAAAGTGCAACAAGGGCGGCCTGCGCAATGCGGTGCAATCGCTCTCGGTCAGCGCGTCTCCCGCGATCCTGATCGTCGACCTGTCGGAAAGCGGTGATCCGCTGAACGACATCAATGCGCTGGCCGAGGTGTGCGAGCCGGGCACGGTGGTGATCGCCATCGGCCAGGTCAACGATGTGCGCCTCTACCGCGATCTGCTGTCGAGCGGCATTCAGGACTATCTGCTCAAGCCGCTGTCGGCCCAGCAGGTGCATGACGCGCTCAACCAGGCGCTTGCCGTGTTCATGGCCCCCAAGGGCGGTGATGCCGATGGCGCCCGGCGGCATATCTCGACCGCCGTGGTCGGCACGCGTGGCGGGGTTGGTGCCTCGACGCTTGCGACCTCGCTGGCCTGGCTGTTCAGCGAGAACCACAAGGCGCCGACCGCGCTGCTCGATCTCGACGTGCATTTCGGCACCGGCGCGCTCTCGCTCGATCTCGAACCGGGCCGCGGCCTGACCGACGCGATCGAGAACCCGAGCCGTATCGACCCGCTGTTCATCGAGCGTGCCATGGTGCGCGCCAATGACAACCTGTCGATCCTCTCGGCCGAGGCCCCGATCAGCCAGCCGCTGATGACCGACGGTGCGGCCTTCGTGCAGCTGGAGGACGAGTTCCGCCAGGCGTTCGAGATGACCGTGATCGATCTGCCACGCAACATGCTGATCAACTTCCCGCAATTGCTGGCCGACGTGAACATCGTGCTGCTGACCTGCGAATTCACCCTCGCCTCCGCGCGCGATGCGATCCGGGTCCTGTCGTGGCTCAAGACCAACGCCGCGCACGCGCATCCGATGATCGTCGTGAACAAGGCTCAGCCGAGCTTCGCGGAGATCAGCAAGGCCGATTTCGAGGCCTCGATCGAACGGAAGGTGGATTTCGTGATCCCCTACGACATCAAGGCGGCCTCGAATGCGGCCAAGCTGGGTCAGGTGTTCGTCGACGCCAACCGTTCCAGCAAGGCAACCGCGGCGATCCGCCAGGTGGCCGAACGGGTGATCGGTGCCAATATGGACGATCTGTCGGCCGGTTCGGGCGAGGAGAAGAAGTCGCTGCTCGGCGGGTTCGACTTCAAGGCACTGCTTGCCAAGAAGGCCAAGCCCGAGCCCGAGACGGCTGACGAATGATGTTGCCGGCGCGCGGGGGACGGACCTGATCTGCCCCGCGCGCGCCCCATCCCATGTGAACGAGCGCCGCAGCCGCGCGGCACAAGGCAGGACGTGACTTTATGGACATCCTCCAAACCCTGCTGATCACGCTGGTGATCTTCTCCGTTCTGGTGATCGGCTACATGCTCTTCACCGGCTCGGGCGCGTCCAAGGCGCAGAAGCGCCGGATGCAGGCGCTGCGCTATCGTCACTCGGAAAGCGTCGATGCCAAGGTCGATGCGCAGTTCAAGCGCGCGATCGCGGCACGCAAGCCCAAGAGCTACAAGGTCGCGGGCTCCGGCTCGCGCATGGAAGCCCTTGCGGTCAGGCTCGACCGGACCGGCAAGGGCTGGACGGTGACGCAGTACATCTACGCCTCGATCGGCCTCGCGCTGGCCGTGGCGGTGGTGATCTTCATCCAGAGTGGCGCGCTGCTGCTGTCGCTCGGGATCGGCGCGGCCGTTGGTGCGGGCATTCCGCATCTGGTGGTCAATTTCCAGATCGGCAAGCGCACCAACGCTTTCGTCAGCAAGTTCCCCGACGCGCTTGAACTGCTGGTGCGCGGCCTGCGCTCCGGCCTTCCCGTCACCGAGACGCTCGGCGTGGTGGCGCAGGAAGTGCCCGGCCCGGTGGGCATCGAATTTCGCGGCGTGGTCGACCGGATCAAGGTCGGCAAGACCATGGAAGACGCGCTGCAGGACGCCGGCGACCGGCTCGGCATTCCCGAATTCAACTTCTTCACCATCACCCTGGCGATCCAGCGCGAGACCGGCGGCAACCTTGCCGAAACGCTCTCGAACCTCGCCGACGTGCTGCGCAAGCGCGGCCAGATGAAGCTGAAGATCAAGGCGATGAGCTCCGAATCCAAGGCCTCGGCTTATATCGTCGGTTCGCTGCCCTTCATCGTCTTCGGCATGATCATGTGGGTGAACCCCGAATACATCGGCGGCTTCTTCACTGATGATCGCCTGATCGTGGCGGGTCTGGGCGGCCTGTGCTGGATGGGCATCGGCGTGTTCATCATGGCCAAGATGGTCAACTTCGAAATCTGATCCGGGACACAAGAGCGATGATCGAACAACCTTCCGGACCCATGCTGCTCGGCTTCGACGTGATCATGGTCGGGACCGTGCTCGCCGGCCTTGCCGCCTTCGCGATGGTGCTGGCGATCTATGCCGCGGTCACCATCCGCGATCCGATGGCCAAGCGCGTCAAGGTGCTCGAGGCCCGGCGCGAGCAGCTCAAGGCGGGGATCGTCACCTCCGCGACCAAGAAGCGTACGCGGCTGGTGCGGAGCACCGGTTCGACCGACAAGGTCAAGGAGAACCTCGGCAAGCTCAACGTGCTGCAGGACAGCCAGATCAAGGTGATCCAGCAGAAGCTGGCCCATGCCGGCTACCGCAACAAGGAACTGGCCTACTTCATCATTGTCGCCCGCGCGATCGCTCCGCTGGTGCTGGGCGGGATTGCCGGCCTGGTGATCTACGGCATCGAGTTCTGGCCGGACTGGGGTCCGATGACCCGCTTCGGCGCTTTCGCAGGCACCATCATCTTGTCCTACAAGGGCCCCGAAATCTTCCTCAGCAACAAGGCGTCCAAGCGCACCAAGGAGATCCAGAAGGGCCTGCCCGACGCGCTTGACCTGCTGGTGATCTGCGCCGAGGCCGGCCTCACCGTCGATGCCGCCTTCAACCGCGTCGCCAAGGAACTGGGCCGCGCCTATCCCGAACTGGGCGACGAATTCGCGCTCACCGCGATCGAGCTGTCGTTCCTCAACGAACGCAAGATGGCGTTCAACAACCTGGCCTACCGCGTCAATCTCGAAGCGGTGAAAGGCGTGGTGACGACCATGATCCAGACCGAGCGTTACGGGACTCCGCTGGCATCCGCGCTGCGCGTGCTGTCGGCCGAATTCCGCAACGAGCGCATGATGCGCGCCGAGGAGAAGGCCGCGCGTCTGCCCGCAATCATGACGGTGCCGCTGATCCTGTTCATTCTGCCGACCCTGTTCGTCGTCATTCTCGGCCCGGCGGCCTGTTCCATCAGCGACGCGCTGATGGGCCCCAACGGAGCGATGGCCGGCAAGTAGCCCGCGTTCCGACGCGACATCCCGCTGCGCCCGTCCCGGCGCGGCGGGATGTGTGCGTCCGGGCGTCAGGATTGCCCCCGAGCCATCTCCCCCGCCCGCAACCTGATCGCCGCCAGCATGTCGCGCAGCATCGCCTGCTGATCGGGCGCGAAACCGCTCAGCAAGTCCTGTTCGGTCGCCAGTGCCAGCGGCATCACCTCCGCATGGATCGCGCGGCCCTCGCCGGTCAGTTCGAGCAGGTGCGAGCGCCCGTCACCCGGGTTCGCCGCCCGCGCCACCAGCCCGCGCTCCTCCAGCACCTTGACCGCGCGGTTGACGGCCACCTTGTCCATCAGCGTTGCCGCGGTCAGCGCGCGCTGGGTCATGCTGCCGGCATCGCCCAGCATCGCCATCACCCGCCATTCGGGGATCTTGAGCGCAAAGCGCTTGCGGTAGCGCTCGGCGATCAGGTCGCTGACCGCATTGGACGCGACCGACAGCTGGTACGGCAGGAACCCGGCCAGCCGTCCTTCATCAGGCCGCCCTTCCCCCGTATCACTCATAGGGCCGCGCGTCCCACCAGGGGTAGAAGTCGGGCATGTCGGCGCTGACCTTGCCGGGATACATCGCGCGCCGCTTTTCGAGGAAGCTGGCGATCCCTTCCTTGGCATCGGCCCCGCGCGACAGGCGGTAGATCGCACGGCTGTCGATCTTGTGGGCTTCCATCGGGTGATCACTCGCGGAGAGGCGCCACATCATCGCCCGCGTCATCGCCACCGAGATCGCCGAGGTGTTCTCGGCAATCTCGCTGGCGAGCGTGCGCGCGGCGATCAGCAGATCCTCGGGCGCATGGACCGAGCGCACCAGCCCGCCCGCCTTGGCTTCCTCGGCATCGAAGATGCGCCCCGTGTAGCACCATTCCAAAGCCTGGCTGATGCCGACGATGCGCGGCAGGAACCAGCTCGAGGCGGCCTCGGGCACGATTCCGCGGCGGGCGAAGACGAAGCCGTAGCGCGCGGTGGAACTGGCAAGGCGGATGTCCATCGCCAGCTGCATCGTCGCGCCCACGCCCACCGCCACGCCGTTGCAGGCGCTGATCAGCGGCTTCTTGATCTCGAACAGCCGCAGCGTCAG
>CAZQOO010000028.1:0-4668 GCA_964594845.1 uncultured Porphyrobacter sp.
GGATGCGGGCGATCCCGTCACCCACCGACAGCACGGTGCCGGTTTCGCTGACTTCGGCTTCGGTGCCGAAATTGGCGATCTGGTCCTTGATGACCTTCGAGATTTCTGCGGCGCGGATTTCCATTTTTCGTGTCCTTTAAGCCTGCATGGCTTTGGCGAGCGAGTTGAGACGGGTGCGGATCGAGGCATCGATGCGCTGCGATCCGATGGTGACGACGAGGCCGCCGAGCAGGTCGGGATCGACCGAGGCGGTGAGCATGACAGTGCGGCCTTCGCGCGCGGTCAGCTTGTTCTTGAGCGCGGTCAGCTGGGTCGCCGACAGCGGGTGGGCGCTGGTGACGGTGGCCGACACCTCGCCGCGCTGGGCGGCAGCAATCGCCTTGAAGGCGGAAATGATCGCGGGCAGCTTGGCCAGGCGGCGGTTGGCGGCGAGCACGCCGAGGAAATTGGTGGTGAGCGGCGACAGCTTCAGCTTCTTCGCCACCGCAGCCATCGCTGCACCCTGCGCGGCGCGGGCGAGTTCGGGGTTGGTGGTGAGCGCCACCAGATCGGCCGATTCGCCGAGGGCAGCGCCGAGCTTCTCGAGATCGCTCTCGACAGCGGTGACCGTGCCGTTCTCGCTGGCGAGATCGAACAGGGCTGAAGCATAGCGTCCAGCCAGGCTGGCCTTGATACCGGCGGAAATATCCACGCGCGTGCAGTCCTCTTGCGAAGCTTCGATGCGAAATTGCTTGGGCCTTGGGAAACAGGGCGAGCGGAGAGGCTGCCCGCAAGGCTGGCGCGCGCCTAGCAACAGATTCCCGTTCCTGCAAGGTGCTGGTCGGGATTCTCTGGACAGGCCCGGAAAGGCGCGACAGATTGCCCTCGCAAGGCGGCAAACGCCGGCGGGAGAGGAAGCATGGAAATCAGGCCGATGGCCCCGCGCTGCGGGGTGGAGATCGCGGGCGTGTCGCTCGCCTCGTGCAGCGATGCCGAAATGGCGGCGATCAAGGCTGCGATCTACGATCACGGGGTGGCGGTCTTCCGCAATCAGGACTTCGCGCCGGAAGATCACATCGCCTTCGCGCGTCGCTGGGGCGGGATCGACCTCAACAACTATTTCCCGCTCGATCCGCGCTGGCCGGAAATCGCGCTGGTATCCAAGGCGCCCGACCAGACCACCAATATCGGCGGGGCGTGGCATACCGATCATTCCTATGACCAGATCCCGGCGATGGGCTCGATCCTCGTCGCCCGCGTTCTGCCGCCGCACGGCGGCGACACCCTGTTTGCCCACATGGGCGCCGCCTATGACGAGCTTGCCGACGACGTGAAGGCCGAGATCGAAGGGCTGGAGGCGTTCCACACCGCCGATCATGTCTACAAGGAAGACGGCCTCTATGCGCAGACCGATATCGGCAAGACCCTGCGCGGGCAGGACATCCGCACCGGCGCGGTGCACCCCGTGGTGATCCGCCATCCGGTGACCGGCCGCCGGCTGCTCTATGTCAATGGCGCTTTCACGATCCACTTCGTCGGCCAGACCCGCGATGAGAGCCTGCCGCTGCTGTCCAAGCTGCTCGCCGCGGCGGTGCGCGAGGACAACCAGTGCCGCGTGGTGTGGGAGCCGGGCACGGTGGCGATCTGGGACAACCGCACGACCTGGCACAACGCGCTCAACGACTATCACGGCCACGCGCGCGAGATGCACCGGATTACGCTGTCGGGCGAGGCTCTGGCGGCGTAGCTGTTTCGCCTACTGCTTCGCTGAGTGAGGCGTTTTGGTTCGCCTACCGCTTCGCTGCTTGAGGCGGGGCGGCTGTCCGCTCCGCCTCGGACGCCTGCCAGTCGAGATAGCGCAACACCATCCGCCCGCCGCCGAGCAGCACCAGCACGCCTGCGATCAGAACCAGCCAGCGCCGGCGGCTCATGGCTTTGCGCCCTTGGCGCGGCAGTCGTAGACCAGCCGTTCGTTGGGGGCCTCGGGCAGCAGCGCGAGGAGGGCGGATTGCTGCTCCCCGAGCTTGCGCGCCGCATCGCTCACTCCGCAGGCGGGGGGCGAATATTGCGCGCGGACCTCCAGCACCTTGTCCATCGCCTCCTGGCCCAGCAGGTAGCGGTCGGTGCGGAAGGCGCGGGTGTCCGGGTCGTAGCGGTTGACCGCCACCGCTGCCTCCTCCTCCAGCACCAGCACCCGGCTCCATTCGCCGCCTGCCGAAAGCCCGTACTGGGTGCGGGTGTTGACGCAGCCGTCGGCGTGCCAGTCGAAGGCGACATCATCGGTGCGCGCAGTGGTGACGCGGCTGCGTTCAGGCACCAGCGTGCAGATCAGCGCACCCTCGGTGGCCGTGTCGCTGCCCGGCGCGGCGCTCTCGGCACCGTCATCCCCGCCGAGCGCGGCGGCAACCTTGTCCTCGATCGCGGCCAGGCCGGGGCGGGTGAACCACAGGGTCAGCGCGCCGATCACCGCGAGCCCCGCGAAGCCGGCGGCCATGCCGGCGCGCTTGCGGGTGTCGGGATCGCGCCGCCACACCACCGCCGCATAGCCGCTGCCGATCGCCGCCAGCAGCGCAAGCAGGGCGAGGGCCATCGCGTTCTCGCGGCGCTCGAGCACGTCCATCTGCGCCGCCAGCCGCGCCGTCTCGCGCGCTTCGCCATCGGCCTGCGCGCGGATCGCCAGCCGCTCGCGCGCGGCGGCCTGCTCGGCCTCGAGCCGCTGGCGTTCTTCCGCGTTGAGATCGGCAATCGAGCGGCAGGGCAGGGCGTTGACCACCGGCTTCACCCCGTTGCCTTCAAGGAAAGGCAGCAATTCGCGCAAGGAAACCGCGAAGTAAAACTCGGCATCCCCGCCATTGGCATCGGCGCTGAAGGAATTGACCCCGATCACCCGCCCGCACGGATCGAGCAGCGGCCCGCCCGAATTGCCGCGCGCGATGGGGGCGGTGTGCAGGATCGTGTCGAACTGCCGCGAAGGCCGCTCGCCCGACAGGAAGCCGCGCGACTTGACCGCCGGCTGCGGGCGGAAAATGTCCGCTATATCAAGTCCCTGTGCCAGATCGACATTCATCGGATAGCCCACTGCCGACACCTCGCCGCCGGTGCCGCCCGCGCCGCTCGCCAAAGCCAGCGGCGGCAGGCGCAGCGATCCCCTGGCGATTTCGAGCAGCGCCAGATCGTTGCGCGGGGATATCGCGATCACCCGGGCAAAGGCCCCGCCATCACCCTCGCTGGGCACAATCCCGATCCGCAACGTATCGTCCTGGCTCGCCTCGCTGACCACATGGGCATTGGTGACGATCCGTGTGGGGCTGACGGCAAAGCCGGTGCCGTGGCTGATGGGGACGGGCTGGCCGTCGCGCTCGCCGATCAGCACCACCCGCACGACGCCGCGCGCGGCAGCGTCGATATCGGCAGGGTCGGCGGCGGCGGGGGGCGCAAGACCAAGGCCGAGCGCCGCCCACAGCACAACGCCCGCTGCAAGGCGCAACCACAAGTTGATGATTTCGCGGGTCACAGACATGCGTTAGAGGCCCTGAAGACAAACCGGTAACCGCACTTGGCACCTCGCCACACGCGGATCAACCTTGCAGGGGAAGGCAGACGGCAATGGCGAAATGGTTCACTCTGGCGGCCTTGGGGGCGGCGGGCGCTGCTCTGGCCCTGTCTGCGGCGGTGCATGCGCAGGACGCCAGGAGCACCGGCTTTGTGGTGGCCGACAAGAGCTTCACCCTCGCCGTGCCGGAGGGTTACTGCCTGCCCGAGGGCGCGGACAAGGCACTGGCCGAGGCCTTCGCCGATCTCGACACGCTCAATTTCACCCATGCCACGCTGCGCCGCTGCGACATGCCCGAAACCGACTATTCGCTGGTCAAGTCCGAGCGCAACGCCCAGCCGATCGGCATCCCGAGGGCGATGTTCATCGCGGTGGTGGCCAAGCAGCTCGAAAGCGAGCTGGCGCAGCAGCAGATCGCGCAGGGGATCGACAAGGCAGGGGAAGATCTCTCCAAAGGCACCGGCGATGCGCTGACAGTCAACGGCGGCAGCGCGCGCGCCGGGGGCTTCGACGAGACCTGCGTCTATATCCTCGGCACGGCGGTGATCGGGGCGGCCGGGACGGACACCACCACCCACTTCGCCACCTGCCTGACGCTGGCGGGCGGGCGCGTTTTCGCGGTGCACTCCTATACGCAGGACCTTGGCAACGTGCCCTATGACACGCTCAAGGCGCGCAGCCGGACGATCGCTGCAAGCATCGCGCCGGCCCCGTGACGCGAGATTGAGCGCAATCACAGGGGGTGTCAGCCTGCGCACGGTGTGGCACAGTGTTTCACGTGAAACATTTCAGGAACATCTCTGACGAGGCGCGCTGGCAGGCGGTGCAGGACAAGGACCGGCGGTTCGACGGGGCCTTCGTCACCGGGGTCCATTCGACCGGCATCTACTGCCGCCCGTCCTGCCCCGCGCGCCTGCCGCTGCGCAAGAACGTGCGCTTCTATCCCGGCCCGGCCGAGGCCGAGGCGGCAGGCCTAAGGCCTTGTAAACGCTGCTCTCCTTGCGCCCAGAGCGCCGAGGAGGCCTGCGTCCTCGCGGCGCTGCAAGCGATCCGCGACGGGCGGGCGACGACCCTTGCACAACTCTCCCGCTTGACGGGCTACACCCCCACCCACTTCCAGCGCCTGTTCAAGCGCA
>CAZQOO010000028.1:4768-7274 GCA_964594845.1 uncultured Porphyrobacter sp.
GAGGCGGTCGAGCAGCCGGGGCCGGGGAGCGCCGCGATCCCGCTCGACGTAAAGGGCACCGCCTTCCAGCAGAGGGTCTGGGAGGAACTGCGCCGCATCCCGCACGGGCAAACGCGGAGCTACGGCGAGCTGGCAGCGGCACTCGGCAACCCCAAGGCCAGCCGCGCGGTGGGCGGGGCGAACGGGGCGAACAATGTCGCGGTGCTGATCCCCTGCCACCGAGTGATCGCGGCGGATGGGTCGCTCGGGGGCTATGCCTATGGGCTGGCGATCAAGGCGGAGTTGCTCAGGCGGGAGGGGGCGTGAGGCATTGGCGGCCTTCCCACTTGCTGTATATGTCCTTGAATGATTGACACACCGCCCGAGCCGCCGCCTGCCCAGGAACAGGTGATCGAGCGCAAGCTGCTCGCCTGCGGACTGAAGGCTAGCGGCTTCTCAGTCACATACGAGGACTACCTCCAGAGCATCGAGGTGGTGATCACGCCTGCAGCCGGGGCTACGCCCGATCACTTCGGGTGCATTCACGAAGCCGCCTTTCCCGAGATTGTGAGGTTCGCAGATGGCTCCATGTACCAAGGTTACATGGCCTATGTCGCAGAGCTGTTTCGTCCGCAGGTCATGGCAGATGCTGAAGCCGCGCTGAAGAAGCTGGGCCTGTGGGAGCGGTTTCCCCGACGCGAGGACTACGCTGATCTGGCAAACTTCGCGCGGGCGCTGGAGGCTCATGCGGGTTTTGTGCCGGGCACAATCCTGCGCGCGGAAGCCGATACCCAGATCGCCGTTGATCCCGTGGATCGCAACCGGTTGATCGAAATGGATTACGAACGGCTCGCCACACTTCTCGTGGTGTTGAATTTTGCTTCGGCGCGAGACCGTTTCTCGATTGGCTTCATCGGCAACGACAAAGTTCGCGAATAAGGCAGCGAGACCCCGGCTCGGGGGCCGGGGAGACGGGGACATCAACACGCAGCCTCGCCTCTGGCGTCATCCCAGCGAAAGCTGGGACCTAGAGCCTCATCGTGCAGCACTTGCCGCCCTAGGCCCCAGCTTTCGCTGGGGTGACGGGGAGCAGGCTGCCCTCAATCCAGCTTCGGCGGCATCCCCGGTTCGCACTTGGCCATCGCCGCCTGATAGGCAGGGCGCTCGCCAATCCGCTGCAAATAGGCCTTGAGGTTCGGCAGATGGTCGATGCTCATCCCGCTCATGGCGCGGCTGGTGGTGAGCTGGAAGCCCATCATGATGTCGGCGGTGGTCAGCTGCGATCCGCCGAAATAGTCGGCCTCGCCAAGGCGCTTCTCGACGATCGCCCAGCCTTTCTGCACCCGGTCGGCGACGAAAGGCGGCATCTCGGCCGCGCCCATGAACTGCGCCACCAGCGCCATCATGCCATTGGTCATGAAGGTCGCATTGGCCCAGTGGTAGTAGAACAGGTGGTCGGCGTAGTCTGGATGATCGACACCCGGCACCAGCGGCGTGCCGGGGGCATATTTGGCGACGATGTAATCGATGATCGCCCCGCTCTCGCCCAGCACGAGGTCGCCGTCGGTGATCACCGGGGCGATGCCCATCGGGTGCAGCGCCTTGTAGTCATCGGGCGCCAAGCGGTTGTCGGTGCGGCGGGTGTAGAGCTTCAAGTCGTAATCCAGCCCCAGCTCCTCGGCCAGCCAGACGATGCGTTCGGATTGCGACAGGCGCAGGTGGTGGATGGTCAGCATGGCTCTCTCCCCTCGGTGTTTCTGGCCCAGCCTTTGCTTGCGGGCACGAGAGAGTCGAGAAACTTTTCTGCCGTTTCCAGATATTCGCGCTGTTTGGCCTCGCCCATCCTGTCCCACGTGGCATAGATGCGCCCGATGCGGTGATTGCTTTCGAGGCGGCTGCGGTTCGCGTCCATGAAGTGCCAGTAGAGCGGGTTGAACGGGCAGGCGTTGGGGCCGGTCTTCTGCGCCACCTTGTAGCGGCACCCACCGCAGTAGTCCGACATCTTGTTGATGTAGTTGCCGCTCGCCGCATAGGGCTTGGTCGCCAGCCTGCCGCCATCGGCATAGAGCACCATGCCCGCCACATTGGGCAGCTCGACCCATTCGAAGGCATCGGCATAGACCGCCAGATACCAGTCGGCGACTTGGGCCGGATCGATCCCGGCGATCAGGCAGAAATTGCCGAGCACCATCAGCCGCTGGATGTGATGCGCGTGGGCATCCTCGCGGGTGGTGCGGATGCAGTCGGCAAGGCAGCGCATGTCGGTCTTGCCGGTCCAGAAGAATTCGGGGAGCGGCCTCGTCGCGCCCAATTCGTTGGCCTCGGCCAGCCCCGGCATCTGGTGCCAGTAGAACCCGCGCACATACTCGCGCCAGCCGATGATCTGGCGGATGAATCCCTCGACCGAATTCAATGGCGCGCGGCCTGCGCGGTATTCGGCCTCGGCGCGGCGGCACAGTTCGAGCGGATCGAGCAGCCCGATATTGAGGCTGGTCGAGAGCATCGAGTGGTAGAGATCGTCCTGCCC
>CAZQOO010000028.1:7374-22929 GCA_964594845.1 uncultured Porphyrobacter sp.
CAGGCCCGTCTTGCGCCGCATTTCGCGGTAGAAATACTCCATCGTCAGGTGCTTGCGCCCGTCCGCGAAGGCGCGGAAATCGGCGTGGGTGGCGATGAAGCGCGTGTCGGGCAGGATCTGGACGGGGCAGGGAAAGCGGCCCTCCCATTCCAGCATGGCTTGAGCAACACGCCACTCGCCGCTTTCCGTGACGCGGATTTCGCAAGGGGCATGGCGTTCGATGGCGCGCGCGACTTCGCCGGTGAAGCTGCCGGTGTTGTGCGCGTCGTCGAGGCGGACATAGTCGACCTGCCAGCCCTCGGCGCGCAAGCTTTCGGCGAAGTGGCGCATTGCGGCGAAGATCAGCACGATCTTCTGCTTGTGGTGCTTCACGTAGGTCGCCTCGTCCCACACCTCCATCATCAGGATGATCGCGCCGGCGGGGGTGAGGCCTTCGAGGCTGGAGAGGCTGCGCGAAAGCTGGTCGCCGAGGATCGGCACGAGAACGGGTCGGGTCATGCGGGGGTTACGCAGGGCACCCCGGTTTGGTTTCGTCCGATCGCTAGACGAAGCTGTAGGGATCGACATCCACCCCCACCCGCACGCCGGGGGCGAAGGTCACGCCGCCGATCCACTCGCGCAGCACGCCCTGCAGGTTGGCGCTGCGCCGCGCGTTGACGAGGAAGCGGTAACGATAGCGCCCGCGCAGCAGTGCCAGCGGGGCAGGCGCCGGGCCGAGGATCTGGACATCGGAAAGGCGCGGGCGGACGTCGCCGAGCCGCACCGCCGCCTCGCGCGCTTCCTTTTCGTCTTCGCTGGACAGGATGATCGCGGCCCAGCGGCCGAACGGCGGGGCATTGGCATCGCGGCGCGCGGCGGTTTCGGCGGCGTAGAAGCCGTCGCGGTCGCCATTCGCCAGCGCGGCGATCACCGGCGCATCGGGGTGGCGGGTCTGGATCAGCACCTCGCCCGGCTTGGCCCCGCGTCCGGCGCGTCCGGCGACCTGTGCGATCTGCGAGAAGGTGCGCTCGCCCGCGCGCAGATCGCCGCCTTCAAGCCCGAGATCGGCGTCGACCACCCCCACCAGCGTCAGCTCCGGGAAGTGGAAGCCCTTGGTCACCAGCTGCGTGCCGATGATGATGTCGATCGCGCCGCCTTCCGCTGCGGCGATGAACTGGGCGGCGCGTTCGGGGGTGTTGAGCGTGTCCGATGTGGCGAGCGCGATCCGCGCCTCCGGGAACAGGTCGCGCACCTCGTCGGCGATCCGCTCGACCCCGGGGCCGCAGGCGACGAGGCAGTCGCTCTCGCCGCATTCGGGGCAGGCTTCGGGCACCCGCGTCTCGAACCCGCAATGGTGGCAGGCGAGGCGCGCGGACAGGCGGTGTTCGACCAGCCATGCGCTGCACGAGGGGCATTTGAAGCGGTGCCCGCAATTGCGGCACAGCGTCAGCGGGGCATAGCCGCGGCGGTTCAAGAACAGCAGCGACTGCTCAGCCTTCGCCAACCGGTCGCGCAGGGCCTCGATCAAGGGCCCTGCAAGCCAGCGGCCGCTGCCGGGCTTCTCCTCGGTGAGATTGACCAGCCTCACATCGGGCAGGCTCGCGCCGCCGAAGCGGGCGGGCAGATCGAGTTTCTCGTAGATCCCCTGCGCTGCCATGTGCAGGCTTTCGAGCGCCGGGGTGGCGCTTGCCAGCACCACCGGCACGTCTTCGAACCTTGCGCGCATCACCGAGACGTCGCGGGCATTGTAGCGCACCCCGTCATCCTGCTTGAAGCTGATCTCGTGCGCCTCGTCGACCACGATCAGGCCGAGGTTGGCATAGGGCAGGAACAGCGCCGAACGCGCGCCGACAACTACTTGCGCCGAACCGTCGGCAATCGCCCGCCATGCCCGCCGCCGCTCGGTGGACTTGAGCGAGGAATGCCACAGCACCGGCGCCGCGCCGAAGCGGGCGGCAAAGCGGGCAAGGAAGTTTTCGGTGAGTGCGATTTCGGGGAGCAGGACGAGCACCTGTCGGCCCATCCGCAAGGCTGCGGCGACGGGTTCGAAATAGGTCTCGGTCTTGCCCGATCCCGTCACCCCGTCGAGCAGGAAGGGCGCATAGGCTTGCGCCTTCACCGCATCCACGAGCCGCGCGGCGACTGCGGATTGCTCGGGCGAGAGATCGGGCGGGGCGTGGTCGGGGTCGGCGGGCGGGTAGGGCCGGTCGATGTTCACGGTCACCGGCTCGATTACCCCCTGATTGACGAGCCCCCGCAGCACGCCTTCGGAGACTCCGGCGATCCCGGCCAGCTCGCGCATCGTCCCCTGCTCGCCCTCCAGCGCCTCGATCGCGGCGAGGCGCTGCGCGGTCATGCGTTCAGGCGTGCCGCCCGACAGGCGGTATTCGGTCATCGTCGCAGGTCCGCCCAACGCGCCGCCGCTCGACAGTGCCATGCGCGCAACGCTGGCGAGCGGGGCGCAGTAGTAGTCGGCGGTCCATTCGATCAGCCGCCGCAGGGGCGCAGGGATCGGCGGCACGGGCACCACCTCGAGAATCGGACGCAGGCGCGCAAAGGCGATTGCCTCGCCCGGCAGGCGGCCTTCGTCCCACACGATCCCCGTCACCTGACGCGGGCCGAGCGGGGCGACCACCACGCTCCCCGCAGGCGCGCTCATGCCCTCGGGCAGCCGGTAGTCGAGCGGGCCCAGGGCAGCATTGAGGACAAGCAGGCGAATGCGGTTCATCGTGGAGTTATATGGAGAGCGGCATGAGCATCGGGCAAGTATGGAGACAGTGCCAATGACCGAGTTTCTTGCTCCCACCCGCCGCGCTGTGCTGGCCGGGCTGGCCGGTGCGGGCGCGCTGGCGGTGCTGCCCGGCTGCGCCAGCACCGGCCCGGCCTTCACCATGGAGGAGGCGGTGCGCCGGATGCTGCTGCTCGCTTCCGAAAACGCCTTTGCCCGTCTGACCGCGCCGGGCGGCTTCTGGGACGAACAGGTCGCCCGCATCGGTCTGGACCAGTTTCTTGGGAGCCGCGGCAATACCCTGTCACGCATCCTCACCTCGCAGCTGTTCAAGGACCGGCTGGAGGAACGCTTCGCCACTTTTGCGATCGAGGCGAGCTTCCGCGCCGCGCCGGTGGTGACCGATGCCGTGGAAGTGATCGGCTTTGCCAATGCGATCGAGCTGGTGCGCGGCGGGCCGAGCGCGGCGAGCGATTTCCTGCGGCTGGAACTCGGCACCGCGCTGATCGATGCGATGGTGCCCGAACTGGGTGAGGCGATCCGGCTGGCTGAAGACCCGCTGGTGGGCGAGGCGCTCGGCGCGTTTACCGGGGTGCGCGTCGGCGAGGTCGCCAGCCGCATCGGGCGCGAGGTCGACGATGCCATCTGGGGCGAGATCGCGCGCGAGGAAGCCGCGATCCGCGCCGATCCGGGCGCGACCCGCGATCCGGTGCTGATCGCGGTGTTCGGCGGGCTGGGGCGGGTCTAGAAGCGGTAGGTGATCGCCGCTTGCGGGATGTGGCTGATCCGCTCCGGGCGGTTGCCGCGCGGAAAACTCACGAGCCAGTAGATCGCCCCGATGTCGAGCCGCTCGCTGACCCGGTGGACGAGCACCGCCTGAAACCGCCATTGTTCGGTGGACGTGCCCTCGTCGCGCCGGCGTGACCGGACGATGCCGAGCCATTCCACCCCGGCGCTCGCCCGCCAGTCCTCGGCAATCGGCTGGTTGTAGGTCACGCGCTGGCGCAGGCGCAGCTCCATCCGGTCCGCGCCATCGAAGAAACGCTGTTCCAGCCGGGTGCGCGCCTCGATCCGGCCGAGGGTGACGCTGGCCTGCTGGTGCGTGCGGATTTCGGTAAGGCCGGCGGTGTCGAACAGCATGATCCCGCCGCCGATCCGGGTGTTGTCGGCGACTTGCCGATCCACCATCACCCGGATCGTCTGCTGGTCGTTGCCGACATCTCCATCCCGGCGCCAGCGCTGGGTGGCGTCCATTGTCAGCGTGGTGCCTTCGCCAATCGCGCCGGTGGCAATGGCGTTGAGCCAGAATTGCGTGTCTTCTTCGCCCGCACGTGCTTTGGATGGTTGCCAAGCTGCCAGCGTGGCGGCAAGCAGCACCGCAAACCTGATCGACCTTCGAGTCATCCCCGCGCGTCTAGGTCGACCGTGGCCCGCTGGCTATCGCAAATCTACTGGAGTGAACCCATGAAATTCTTCGTCGATACCGCCGAGATCGAGGCGATCCGCGATCTTGCCGCCACTGGTCTGCTCGACGGGGTGACGACCAATCCCTCGCTGATCGCCAAGTCGGGGCGCGACTTCAAGGAAGTGACGGCGGAAATCTGCAAGATCGTCGATGGGCCGGTGAGCGCCGAAGTGGTCGCATTGGATCACGCGACGATGATGAAAGAGGCCGAAATCCTGCGCAAGATCGCGGACAATGTCTGCATCAAGGTGCCGCTGACGGTGGACGGCCTCAAGACCTGCAAGGCGCTCTCGTCCGAGGGCACGATGGTCAATGTCACGCTGTGCTTCTCGGCCAATCAGGCGCTGCTGGCGGCCAAGGCGGGGGCGACCTTCATCTCGCCCTTCGTCGGGCGGCATGACGACAACGGCTTCGACGGCATGGACCTGATCGAGGACATCCGCCTGATCTACGACAACTACAACTTTGCCACCGAAATCCTGGTCGCCTCGGTGCGCCACACCACCCATGTGCTCCAGGCCGCCAAGATCGGCGCCGACGTGATGACCGCGCCCCCGGCCGTGATCCACGCGCTGTTCAAGCACGTGCTGACCGACAAGGGCATCGAAGGATTCATGGCCGACTGGGCCAAGACCGGGCAGAGCATTCTCTGACGCGATGCTGCGGGGACTGACGAATTTGCGGCTTCCCCGGGCCAATCTCGTTGCTAAAGAAAACGGATAATGGCTGATCAGTCCCCGCTCGATCTGTTCAAGCAGGCGCTCACCGGCGCGAGCCGTGCGATTGCGCGCGATCCCGAGGTCGAGGTCGCGTGGAGCGCGGATGTGCCCGGCGCGGCGGGCAACCGCTTCCGTGTGCCGCTGCCGGGGCGTGATCTGCCGCCCGATCAGGTAACCGAGGCGCGGGGCTTTGCCGATAGCTTCGCGCTGAAGCTGCGCCACCACAACGCCGCGCTCCATGCGAAGTCCGCGCCGCCCGAACCGATTGCGCGGGCCTGCTACGACGCGATCGAGCAGGTGCGTTACGAGGCGCTGGGGGCCAACCGCTTCGGCGGGATCAAGGCCAATCTCGACGCCGCGACCGAGATGCGCACCGCATCGGACAAGATCGTGCGCGCGCAGAATTCCTCGGAGGTTCCCTTGCAGACCGCGCTCGCGCTGCTGGTGCGCGAGGCGCTGACCGGCGAGCCGGTGCCGCAGAAGGCGCAGGGCGGGATCGAGCTGGTGCGCGATATCCTGGAGGAGAAGGTTGGCGGCGACTTTGCCGCGCTCGCCGAGACAATCGGCGATCAGGAAGCCTTCCAAAAGCTCGCGCTCGACATGCTGCGCGAGCTCGATCTCACCCGGCCGACGGATGCGCCCGAGGAAGGCGAATCCGACGAGCCCGACGACGAGGACGGCCCCGACGACAGCGAGGGCGAGGACGAGAACCAGGGCGAGGGCGATCCGCAAAGCGCCGAAATGGCCGGCGACATGGCCGAAGGCGAGGGCGAGGGGCAGGAATCCTCGGACACTCAGACCGACAGCGAGATGTCGGAAGGCGAACCGGGCGACGACAGCGACGCCTCCAACGCGCCTGTGCGCCCCAACCGTCCGCAGGCCGAAATTCCGGCGAGCGTCGATTACAAGGCCTTCACCACCCGCTTCGACGAGGAAGTGGCCGCGCCCGACCTGTGCGACGCCGAGGAACTCGACCGGTTGCGCGCCTATCTCGACAGCCAGCTGACCGGCTTGCAAGGCGTGGTGACGCGCCTCGCCAACCGGCTCCAGCGGCGGCTAATGGCGCAGCAGAACCGCAGCTGGGACTTCGATCAGGAAGAGGGCGTGCTCGATGCCGCGCGGCTCGCCCGCGTGATCATCTCGCCCGGCACCGCGCTCAGCTACAAGGTCGAACGCGACGTCGAGTTCAAGGACACCATCGTCACGCTGCTGATCGACAATTCGGGCTCGATGCGCGGGCGGCCTATCTCCATTGCCGCGATCAGCGCCGACATTCTGGCGAGGACGCTGGAGCGCTGCGGGGTCAAGACCGAGATCCTCGGCTTCACCACCCGCGCATGGAAGGGCGGGCAGAGCCGCGAGGCGTGGCTCGCCGATGGCAAGCCGCAGAACCCGGGCCGCCTCAACGACCTCAGGCACATCATCTACAAGCAGGCCGACGAGCCGTGGCGCCGCGCGCGCCGCAATCTCGGGCTGATGATGCGCGAGGGGCTGCTGAAGGAAAACATCGACGGCGAGGCGCTGATCTGGGCGCATTCCCGCCTGCTCTACCGCCCCGAGGAGCGCCGCATCCTGATGGTCATCAGCGACGGCGCGCCGGTGGACGATTCGACGCTGTCGGTGAACTCGGCAGGCTATCTCGAAGCGCACCTGCGCTCGGTGATCGAATGGATCGAGAAGGTCTCACCGGTGCAGCTGGTCGCGATCGGCATCGGCCACGATGTGACGCGCTATTATCGCCGCGCGGTGACGATCATGGATGTGGAACAGCTTGGCGGCACGATTATGGAGCAGCTCGCGGAGTTGTTCGAGGATGAGAAGGGCAACAAGAAAAAATGACCAAGGCCACCACTGTAACCGAAGCCGTTACCACCCGCCGCTCGATCCGGGCCTTTCTCGACAAGCCGGTCGATCTCGCAACGCTCACCCGCGTGATGGACAAGGCGCGCTGGGCGGCCTCGGGCTGCAACTACCAGCCGTGGGAAGCCAGCATCGTAACCGGCCAGCCGCTCAAGGACCTGCAGGCGAAGATCACCACCTCCGCTCCGCAGGCGGCCGAGTATGACTGGACTGCGCCCGGCACCGAGCAGGCCTACAAGGCGCGCCTTGACGGCGTGTCGGCCGGCATGTTCGGCGCGATGGGCATTGCCCGCGAGGACGGCGCGGGGCGCATGGCGGCGATGATGAAGAATGCCGTCAGCTTCGATGCGCCCGCGGTGCTGTTCGTCTATTTCCCGCGCCTGATGAAGGAGCCGCAGTGGTCGGACACCGGCATGTGGCTCCAGACGGTCGCGCTGCTGCTGCGCGAGGAGGGGCTCGATTCCTGCTTCCAGGAATACATGGCGCTCTATGCCAATGTGATCCGCGACTTCCTCGGCCTCGATCACGAGCGCTACATGTTCTTCTGCGGCATGGCGATCGGCTACCGCGACCCGGAAGCCCCGGTGAACAATTTCGAGCGCGAGCGCGTGCCGCTGGGCGAGCAGGTCAAGTTCATTGGGTTCTGACGCTTCCCGTCACCCCAGCGAAAGCTGGGGCCTAGGGCGGCGGGCTCAGTGCTTGTGGCCCTAGATCCCAGCTTGCGCTGGGACGACGGAATAGGGCAAAGGCCCGCGCCATGACTGACGCGCCGCTCAAGCTGTTCAACTCGCTCACCCGTTCGCTCGAGGTGTTCGAGCCCGTCCATCCGGGCGAGGCGCGCGTCTACACCTGCGGGCCGACGGTCTATAACTACCCGCATATCGGCAACATGCGTGCTTACGTGTTTGCCGATGTGCTGGGGCGCACCTTGAGCTGGAAGGGCTACAAGCTCACCCATGTCATCAACATCACCGATGTGGGCCACCTCACCGATGATGCCGACGCGGGCGAGGACAAGATGGAGAAGATGGCTGCCGAACGCGCGCAGTCGATCTGGGACATCGCCGAGCATTACAAGCAGGCCTACTGGGCCGATGTGAGGGCGCTAAACATCCGCCAGCCCGCGCAGTGGACGGTCGCGACCGACTACGTCCCGCAGATGATCGAATTCGCCAAGGGCATTGCGGACAAGCACTGCTACGAGCTGGAGAGCGGGCTCTATTTCGACGTCTCGACTGTTTCGGATTATGGCCGCTTGGCGCGCGCCAACACCGAGGAAGGCGAGGGCCGGATCGAGGCGGTGGAAGGCAAGCGCAACGCCGCCGACTTCGCGATCTGGCGCAAGACTCCGCCGGGCGAGAGCCGCCAGATGGAATGGGATTCGCCCTGGGGCAGGGGCGCGCCGGGGTGGCACCTCGAATGCTCGGTGATGAGCGGCGAGGTGCTGGGCTTCCCCTTCGACATCCACACCGGCGGGATCGACCACCGCGAGATCCACCACCCCAACGAGATCGCGCAGAACCAGGCGCATTGCTGCACGAACGGCCTCGACGATCCGCGCAATTCGGGCGCGCGCATCTGGATGCACAACAACTTCCTCGTCGAACGGTCGGGGAAGATGTCGAAGTCGTCAGGCGAGTTCCTGCGGCTGCAACTGCTCGTGGACAAGGGCTACCACCCGCTCGCCTACCGGCTGATGTGCCTGCAGGCGCATTACCGCAGCGAGCTGGAGTTCAACTGGGAGGGCTTGGGTGCTGCCCTGACGCGGCTCAAGCGGATCGTTACGCAGATCAGGAATCTTAAGTCTGGTGAAGGCGTGCTTTCGGAGGCGTTGGACCTTCTTGCCAAAGGCAAGCTCAATCCAGCGACCCTCTCAAACCCCCAACGTGCGGCGTTCGCTGACTTCGAAAATGCGATTGCAGATGACCTCAACACGCCCGCCGCGTTGGTCGCGTTTGAAAAGCTGATTGGACTAAAAGGGATATCCTCAGGATGGACCGTTGAAACACTAATGTGCGCCTTCAAAATGGACGATGTCCTCGGCCTCAACCTCCTCAGCCTCACCCGCGCCGATCTGCGTATCCGGCCCAAGGTTGCGACCATCACCGAGGCCGAAATCGAAGCTGCGCTCTCCCGCCGCAAGGAGGCCCGCGCTGCCAAGGACTTCGCGACTTCCGATGCGATCCGCGTTGAACTCGCCGCCGCTGGCGTCGAGGTGATGGACGGCGATCCGCTCGGGTGGGAGTGGAAGCTGGCGTGACCCCCACTTTTCGTCATTGCGAGCCGCAGGCGAAGCAATCCATGGACTGATCTCCCGCCCTGGTGCAGCATCGATCCATGGATTACCGCGTCACCTTCGGCTCCTCGCAATGACGAATTGAGGCCTTGCCCATGACCATCCTCGCCATTTCCGGGCTGATCCGCCCGATGCTCGAAAGTCGTCTGCCCGAGGGGCTCGACGTGCGCTGGTTCATGACCCACGAGGAGGCGCTTGCTGCCGTTGCCGATGCCGAAATCGGCTGGTTCGACATGAACGATCAGGCCGCCATGGCCGAAACCCTGCGCGCGGCGAAGAAGCTGAAATGGCTTAATTCGATCTACGCCGGGCTGGATTTCCTACCGATGGACGTGCTGATCGAGCGCGGGATCACCGTCACCAACGGGGCCGGGATCAATGCCATTACCATCGCCGAATATGTGGTGATGGGGATGCTGAACATTGCCAAGGGCTACCGCGAGGTGGTGCGCGCGCAGGAACGCCACGAATGGCTGTTCGATTCGCCCGGCAAGCGCGAGCTGGCCGGATCGAAGGCGCTGCTGCTGGGCTATGGCGCGATCGGCAAGCTGATCCAGCCGCGGCTTGAAGCCTTCGATGTCGATGTCTCCGTGGTGCGCCGTTCGGGCGGGGAGGGCACCTTGCGCCCCGACGAATGGCGTGCGCGCCTCGGCGAATTCGACTGGGTGATTCTCGCGGTCCCCGCGACGCCCGAGACCGAGGGGATGATCGGCGCGGCCGAGCTTGCCGCGATGAAGTCCGATGCCGTGATCGTCAACATCGCGCGCGGCAGCGTGATCGACCAGCCGGCGCTGGTGGAGGCGCTGCAAGCCCGCGCCATCGGCGGGGCCTTCCTCGATGTCACCACCCCCGAGCCGCTGCCCGCCGATCACCCGCTGTGGAGCCTCGATAACGCCCACATCACCATGCACCTGTCGGGCCGGGCGCAATCGAAGATGTTCATCCGTTCGGGCGACCGCTTCCTCGAAAACCTGCGCAAATATCTGCGCGGCGAGCCTGTCGCCCCGGTGTTCGATCCGCGCCTGGGCTACTGAATCGTTCCAGCGCCTTGCGGCTTGGCGCTTTTCTGCAATACTTGGGGCGCAGGCTGGGCCATCACGGCGCGGTCATAATGCCGGGCTATCCGCATGGGGGCGGGTGGCAAGGGGCCGGCGAGGGCGCAATGCGCGCCCGTCATGCAGTTGGGGGGAATTGCAGAACATGAGCGATACCAAGAAAGCCTCGGACGTCTTTGTCGAGTGTCTCGAAGCGGAAGGCTGCGAGTATATCTTCGGGGTTCCGGGGGAAGAGAATCTCGATTTCCTCGATTCGCTCAGCCGGTCGAAGCAGATCAAGCTGATCCTCACCCGCCACGAACAGGGCGCCGGCTTCATGGCGGCGACCTATGGCCGCCATACCGGCAAGACCGGCGTGTGCGTCGCCACCTTGGGGCCGGGCGCGACCAATTTCGTGACCTCGGCCGCCTATGCCCAGCTCGGCGGGATGCCGGTGCTGATGATCACCGGGCAGAAGCCGATCAAGAAGTCCAAGCAGGGGCGCTTCCAGATCGTCGACATCGTCTCGCTGATGAAGCCGATCACCAAGTACGCGATCCAGATCGCCGCCGGGGACAACATCCCCAGCCGCGTGCGCGAAGCCTATCGCCTCGCCGAGGAGGAAAAGCCCGGCGCGACCCTGATCGAGCTGCCCGAGGATATCGCGGAAGAAGCCACCACCGACTGGAAGCCGCTGCCCAAGAGCATCGCGCGCCGTCCCAGCGCCGAGCCCAAGGCGGTGCGCGCCGCGGTCAAGGCGATCGAAAACGCCAAGAACCCCGTGCTGGTCATCGGCGCGGGGGCGAACCGCAAGCTCTGCGGGCGGATGCTCGAACAATTCGTCGAGAAGACTGGCATCCCCTTCCTTACCACCCAGATGGGCAAGGGCGTGATCGACGAGCGGCACCCCAAGTTTCTGGGCTGTGCGGCGCTCTCTGCCGGAGACTTCGTGCACCGCGCGGTCGAAGCGGCGGACTGCATCATCAATGTCGGCCATGACGTGATCGAAAAGCCGCCCTTCTTCATGAAGGACAACGGCGTGACCGTGATCCACGTCTCGACCCGCACCGCGGAAGTCGATCCGGTATACTTCCCGCAGATCGAGGTGATCGGCGATATCGCCAACGCGATCTGGCAGATGAAGGAAGACATCAGCCCCAACCGCAGCTGGGATTTCGAGCACATGCTGGCCTATCACAAGGCCGAGGTCGAGCACACCAGCAAGCTGGCGGCCGATACCCGCTTCCCGATCTTCCCGCCGCAACTCGTCCAGCAGGTGCGCGACGCGATGCCGCATGACGGGATCATCTGCCTCGACAACGGGGTCTACAAGATCTGGTTCGCGCGCGGTTACACCGCCTACCTGCCCAACACCGTGCTGCTCGACAACGCGCTGGCGACGATGGGCGCCGGCCTGCCGAGCGCGATGATGAGCGCGATGCTTTACCCTGAGCGCAAGGTGATGGCGATCTGCGGCGACGGCGGGTTCATGATGAATTCGCAGGAGATGGAGACCGCGGTGCGCCTCGGCCTCAATCTCACCGTGCTGATCCTGCGCGACGATGCCTATGGGATGATCCGCTGGAAGCAGGCCAACATGGGCTTTGTCGATTTCGGCCTGACCTATGGCAACCCGGACTATGTCAAATATGCCGAAAGCTATGGCGCGATCGGCCACCGCGTGACCTCGTCCGATCACCTGCGCGAACTGCTGGCCCATTGCCGCGACACGCCGGGCGTGCATCTGATCGACTGCCCGGTGGACTATACCGAGAACGACCAGATCCTGAACAAGGACATCAAGCAGCTCAGCAAGGAACTGTGACCACCGGGCCGGGAGGGACAACCGCCATGCATGACGTGGTCAATCCGTTCGATCTGTCGGTGATCGGCAGCGTTCCGACGCATGACTGGGAGGCGGTGGATGCGGCGCTCGACCGTGCCCACCGCCTCGCCCGCGACCGCAGCCAGTGGAAGAAGCCGCACCAGCGCGCGGCGATCCTGCACAAGGCGATGGAGATCATGCGCGCGCGGCGCGATCACCTCGCCTTCCAGATCGCCAACGAAGGCGGCAAGCCGCTGATCGACGCGCGGGTCGAGGTTGACCGCGCGATCAACGGGATGGAGCTGTGCATCCACGAGATCGGGTCGCTTCGCGGAACCGAGATCCCGATGGGGCTGACCGCGGCGGGCGATGGCCGGCTGGCCTGGACCACGCGCGAGCCGATCGGCGTGGTGGTGGCGGTGTCGGCCTTCAACCACCCCTTGAACTTGATCGTCCACCAGGTCGCCCCGGCGGTGGCGGTGGGCTGTCCGGTGATCGTCAAGCCCTCGGCCGATACGCCGCTGTCGTGCTTCGAATTCGTGTCGATCCTGCACGAGGCCGGTCTGGAGCCGGGCTGGGCGCAGGCGGTGCAGCCCCCGCGCGACGTGTCCGAACGCATGGTCAGCGATCCCCGTGTCGCCTTCTTCAGCTTCATCGGCTCGGCGGGTGTGGGTTGGTCGCTGCGGAGCAAGCTTGCCCCCGGCACACGCTGCGCGCTGGAGCATGGCGGGGTGGCGCCGGTGATCGTCGATCCCAGCGCCAACCTCGATCTGGCGGTGCCCGCAATCGCCAAGGGCGGGTTCTACCATTCGGGGCAGGTGTGCGTTTCGGTGCAGCGGGTGTTCGCCCATGCCTCGCTTGTCGACGAGCTGTCCGCGCGGCTGGCGGCGGCGGCGGGCGCCCTGAAGGTCGGCAACGCGATCCACGAGGATACCGAATGCGGCCCGCTGATCCGCCCGAAGGAGGTCGAGCGCGTCGGCAAATGGATCGACGAGGCCCGCGCTGGCGGGGCTCAGATCCTGAGCGGCGGCGAGAAATTGTCGGACACCACCTATGCGCCGACCGTGCTGCTCAATCCGCCGGTGGATGCAACGATCTCGCGCAATGAAGTCTTCGGCCCGGCGGTCTGCGTCTATGCCTATACCGATGTCGACACCGCGATTGCGCAGGCCAATTCGCTCGATGTGGCGTTTCAGGCGGCGATCTTCACCAATGATCTGGCCAGCGCGATGCACACCTATCGCAACATCGATGCCTCAGCCGTGATGGTGAACGACCACACCGCCTTCCGCACCGACTGGATGCCGTTCGCGGGCCTGCGCACATCGGGCCACGGGGTCGGCGGCATTCCCTATACCTGCCACGAGATGACGATCGAGAAGATGATCGTGATCAGGGGGTAATTTGCTCCCCTCCCCAAGGGGAGGGGCTGGGGATGGGGGTTCCGCCTTCAATCCAGCGCGGAGCACCCACCCCTAACCCCTCCCTCAAGGGAGGGGAATTCGGGCTCTCTCACCCCTCCTCCAGCAGCAGCAGGACGGCGGTGATCTCCAGCCGTTCCATCGCGCCGAAGCGGTGATCGACCTTGGTGATGGCGGCATCGGCAACCAGCTGGCCGGGCAAGGCGAATTCGTGATCGGGCAGGCGCTCGATCAGCTCCTCGCCGCCTGCGACCGCCTCGGGCCCGCAGAATTCCAGCACCACCTCGTGCCGCGTGCCCGAAAAGGTGATCGAGGCCCAGGCCTTCTCCTCATGGGCGAGCACCGTGCCATGCCCGCCCGCCAGCCCGGCGAGCGCGGCGCGCACCCGGTCGGCGGTGGTGCGGCGCGGGCGGAAGGCGGCGGCGAGCGATTTCACCTCGAAATCGTCGAGGTCGGCAAAGGTGTGGGCGAAGGGATCGCGGAGGCTTTCGGTCAGCATCATGCCGTCTCCTGCTGGTCGGCCGCAGCGCGGTCGGCATAGCCCTGCATCCATGCGCGGGTGCGCAGCTCGGTGTCGCGGCGCGGCGTGCGGCCCATGCGCAGATCGAGCACGAAGCGCGGGTCGTGGGCAGCGAGCCGCCCGAACTTGGTGGCGGGCAGCTTGTGCGTCCGCAGGAACGATTCGATGGTCCGAAGCAGCATGGTTTGACCTCCCTTTAGGCGTGCTGGCGGCGGGGCCGACACCGGGCGACTCGCCCGATGTTCCTGAAATGTTTCACCTCATTTCCTACTTGTCTAGGAAAAATCCTACGTGTAGGATGTTTTCATGGTTACCAACCCCCAAAACCCCGCCCAAAGCCTCACCGGACCGCGCGCGCGGCTGCTCGCGCTGTCGCAGGACAAGGGGGTGAGCCTTGCTGCCCTGTCCGAATTGCTCGGGCGCAATCCGTCCTATCTCCAGCAATTCATTCGCAAAGGCTCGCCCCGCAAGCTGGAGGAGCAGGACCGCGCCACCCTCGCGCGGTTCTTCGGTGTGGGCGAGGAGGAATTGCGCGAGGCGCAGGAAAAATCCTACGCAAAACCCCCTAGGCGCGATTCGAGCGCGTGGGTGGAGGTGTCGCGGCTCGATCTCGGCGCCGCCGCCGGGGCAGGACGGGTGCCGGGTGCCGAGGCCGCCTTCGACACCTTCCGCTTCTCGCGCCGCTGGCTCGCCGAGCAAGGCCTCGAAAGCGCGCAGCTCTCCGCGATCCGGGTCGAGGGGGATTCGATGGAGCCGCTCCTCAACGACGGCGACGAAATCCTGGTCGACCGCTCACCCCGTCCGTTCCGCGACGGCATCCACGTGGTGCGCCTCGGCGAGACCCTGATGGTCAAGCGCGTCGCCAACGCCGGGGCAGGGCGCGTGGCGCTGCTCTCGCAGAACCTTGCCTACCCGCCGGTGGAGGTGGCGGCCGAGGAGGTCGCGATCATCGGGCGGGTTGTGTGGAAGGGGGGGCGGGTTTAGTCTTGCTACATGATTGTCACTGCAATCGAATTATTGATGGCAGGCAACCGAAGGGGGCGGCTTTTGGTGCGCCCGGACGGTTTGTTCCAATTCGCCACCGAGACCTTCAACGAGCCCGACGAGGAATGCGACGGCTATTGGATGAACGACTATCCGCCATCAGGTATCTATTCGCGCCGGGACGATGCCGTCGCCGGATTGCAGGCAAAGCTGAGATCAAGGACTGACCTCGTTCCAACAGAGCCGCTCGCCATCGAGTTGGACGTTGGCCCGTGGGAAGAGCCGGTGCTGCGCCAGTCCTGAAAATTCGCGGTTGCGTATCGCCGACAAAATGCGCAGTCCCGCTCACATGAACGACACTCCTGCTACCCAACTCCCCATGCGCGCCGCGATCATTCCGGTGACGCCGCTCCAGCAGAACTGCTCGCTGATCTGGTGCACCAAGACCATGAAAGGCGCGCTGGTCGATCCCGGCGGCGATCTGGACAAGCTCAAGGAAGCTGTCGCCAAGGCGGGGGTGACGCTGGAAAAGCTGCTCGTCACCCACGGGCATCTCGACCACTGCGGGCAGACCGGGATGCTGGCCGACGAGCTGGGCCTTCCAATCGAAGGCCCGCACGAGGATGACCGCTTCTGGATCGACCAGCTCGATGATGACGGCCCGCGCTGGGGGATGGTGGCCAAGAGCTTCACGCCCACGCGGTGGCTCAAGCACGGCGACACG
>CAZQOO010000029.1:0-22587 GCA_964594845.1 uncultured Porphyrobacter sp.
AAGGGGCGCATGGCCAAGGGTCGCAGGAATGCGGGGCGCAAGGGCGCCCGTCGATGGCTGCTGCGTCTGCTGGCGCTGGCGGTGCTGGTCGGCCTCGCCTTCGCCGGCTGGCTGTGGTGGGACATGCGCGAGTGGCGTCCGGACGAGACGCTCTATCCCGAACAGGGTGCGCTGGTTCCGGCCGGCAGCGGCGCGATCAAGTTCGAGACGCTGAAGGCGATCGGCGCGCGCTTCGTCTATCTGCCGCTGGTATCCGATACCTCGGCCGCGGCCTTTGCCGACCGCTTTGCCAAGGCGCGGGCGGCGGGGCTGGAAGTCGGCGTGGTGCTTGAATTCGATCCCTGCCAGCCAGCTGACCGGCAGAGCGGATTGTTTGCCCAGATGGTGCCGCGCGATCCCGCGCTGCTGCCGCCCGCAATCGGGCTGGTGCAGCTGGCGGATGGCTGCGATCCGGCGGTGAGCGATGCGGCGGTGGAAAGCGAGCTGATGACGCTGATCAACCAGATCGAGATGCACGCCGGCGCGGCGGTGATCCTGCGGCTGGCCCCTGGCTTCGAGGCGCGCCACGACACCGCCACCGCGCTTGCCCGCGACTTGTGGCTGATGCGCGACCGGGCGCGGCCCGATTACGCCGGGCGCCCGTGGCTGCTATGGAGTGCCAATTCCGCGCTGGTGACGGCGGCGAGCGAGGAGCCGGTTGAATGGGTGGTGGTGCAGAAATGAGCCTCGATGCCGCACGCGAGCAGGCGCTGATCGACGCCGCCTTTGCTGCGGCGAGGCAGGCCTACGCCCCCTATTCCGACTATCCGGTCGGCGCGGCGCTGCTGTTCGATGATGGCGCGATCGTCACCGGCTGCAATGTCGAGAATGCGAGTTACGGCCTTGCCCTGTGCGCCGAGACGGTTGCGGTCGCGAAGGCGTTTGGAGAAGGGCGGCGCGGCGGATTGGTCGCGGTCGCGGTGGTGGGGCTCAAGGCCGATGCCGAGCCGATCACGCCCTGCGGGCGTTGCCGTCAGGTGCTCAACGAAGTCGCCGCGCTGGGCAGCACCGATCCGCTGGTGCTGTGCGTGGCGGGCAAGGGCGAGGGGGACGACGTGCGGCGCGTAACGCTGTCAGCGCTCCTGCCGCACGCCTTCGGGCCTTCGCATCTGGCCTAGCCGTCGCGGCCTTCCAGCCACTCGACCAGCGCCGCCAGACATTCGCGGCCCAAGAGCTTGCAGCGCTCCGGTGACCAGCCCTGTTCGGGCTCGGGGAAGTCGGCAAGGTCCTTGTACGGCATCTCCAGCGTCATCGCGACCGCGCCGAAGCGTTCGGCGAGCTGGTTGGTGCTCATGCTGAGGTTGGCCTTGCCCGCGGCCGCCTTGGGGTAGCCGAGCTTGGTCTGGAAGTCGGGCGTGCGGCGGTCGAGGATGCGCTGGTAGCGGTAGAAGCCTTCGCCCTGCTCGGTCTTCCACGATGGGATGCCTTCGAAGCCGGCGAGGAACACCGCGGGGATCGCCTCGTCGGCGTGGACGTCCATCGCGAAGTCGACGCCGGTTTCGTCCATCCGGTTGCGGATCGCGAGCACCTCGGGTGCGCGTTCGGGAGTAGGGTCGGCCCATTCGCGGTTGAGATTGGTGCCAACCGCATTGGTTCGCAAGTGCCCACGGCGCGAACCATCGGGGTTGCAATTGGGGACGACGTGAATGCGGCACTTGGCCCGCAATGCCCGCGCCACCGGATCGGCGGGATCGGTCAGGCACTCCAGCGCGCCCTCCATCCACCATTCGGCCTGGGTCTCGCCCGGGTGCTGGCGCGCGTAGAGCCACACCTGCGTCGCGCCTTCGCCCATTTCGAGGCAGTCGATCGGCTGGCCATCGAGCGTGGTGCCGAGCCGGACATAGTCCACCCCCTCGCACGAGGCGGCATCGGCGACGAGATCGTGGTGCCGTTCCATCGAGTAGGGCGCGAAATAGGCGCACCAGAACAGGTCGCCCGCCGGCAGATAGCGGATCGTCAGCGTGCCGCCGTCCTCGTCCTTGTCGAAGGTGCTCGTCGCGCGCGTCCAGTATTCGCGGTCTTCGGTGACGCAGGCATTGTAGTCCGGCCAGCCGCCCGGATAGGCGCTGGCGTTGAGGCCGGTGAGCTTGAGCACCACCTCCTCGCCCGCCTTGGCGGCGACGCGGAAGTGGAACCACTGGAAGAAATCCGAGGCATTGTCGCGGCGGATCGCGAGGCGGGCGGTGCGGCCGTCGATCGCCAGCACGTCGATGTTGCCGCTGTCGAACCCGGCATCGATGAAAAGGGAGGTCATCAGTTTCCTTGGAGCTTCTTGACGCTGATCGTCACGGTCTCGCCATTGCCACCCGGAAAGTCCCTGAACAAGCCCGCCGCGAGCGTCTTCGCGCTGGTCGAGGTCTGCGAATAGGGCGATTTCACCCCGGTGGCGATCTGCGCGCGGCCTTCCCACAGGGTGGTGCCATCGGCGCGGGTGATGCGCACGGCGAGGTCGGTCATCACGCTCGGGCTCTCGCGCCCGCCGCCGAGGTTGATGCCCACCCCCATGCCGAGACCCGAGCCGAAGCTGCCGGTCTGCCCGCCGACCCCGACGCTGACCGGGCCGGGGCGGCTCTGGTCGGCTGCGGCGACGGCATTGCGGGTGGTGCGGATCGCGGCGGTCTGCCCGGCAGGGGTGCCTTCGGGCACGACCGTGTAGCCGAGCCGCGTCAGTTCCGCGCTGACCGCGCTGGCGAAGGCCGAGCGCGCGGCCATGTTGCCCATTTCGTCGGGGAAGGCGATCGCGATGGTCCCTTGCCCCAGCCCCGTCGGTTGATCGGCGACGAAGCGGGTCACTTCGACCGGGCCGGTATAGGGCGTGGTCGCGCAGGCCGACAGGGCCAGCGCCGCAACGCCGGTGACGGGAGCAAGCAGGCGGATCTTACGCATGGCGGCAATTCCTTATCGTGGCCCGATGCTTATAGGCTGCGCGCGGAGCAATGCACAGGGCCGCTTTGTGCGCTTTACGGTTGACGCTTTCCAAACATTCTTTGTGCTAGAGCCGTTACCGATGACATCTGACAACAAACCTTGCGTGCTCGTGACCGGCGGGGCGGGCTATATCGGCAGCCATGCGGTACTGGCGCTGGTCGATGCCGGCTGGCCGGTGGCCGTGATCGACAATCTGGTGACCGGCTTCCGCTTTGCCGTGCCCGAGGGCGTGCCCTTCTATCAAGGCGACATCGAGGACGCGGCGCTGCTGGCGCGGATCTTCGCCGAACAGGGCATGGGGGCGGGGCGCGGGGCGATCATGCATTTCGCCGGCTCGGTGGTGGTGCCCGAAAGCGTCGCCGATCCGCTCAAGTATTACCACAACAATACCGCCAAGAGCCGCGCGCTGATCGCCGCTGCGGTCGCGGCGGGCGTTCCGCACTTCATCTTCTCATCGACCGCAGCGACCTACGGCATTCCCGATGTGAGCGCGGTGAGCGAAGACACCCCGCAGCGCCCGATCAATCCCTATGGCTGGTCCAAGCTGATGACCGAGCGGATGCTGGCTGACGTAGCTGCCGCCCATCCGCTCAACGTCGGTGTGCTGCGCTATTTCAACGTGGCGGGCGCCGATCCCCGGGCGCGCAGCGGGCAATCGACGGCAGGCGCGACCCATCTCATCAAGGTGGCGATCGAGGCGGCGCTGGGCCTGCGCGAATCGGTGAGCGTGTTCGGCACCGACTACGCCACGCCCGACGGCACCGGCGTGCGCGACTATATCCACGTCAGCGATCTCGCTGCGGCGCATGTGCTCACGCTGGAGGCGCTGATCGCCGAGCCTGCCCGTTCGCTGACGATGAACTGCGGCTATGGGCGGGGCTTTTCGGTCAGCGAGGTTCTCGACGCGGTCGACCGGGTGACGAATCGCAAGCTCGTGCGCCGCATTGAGGGTCGCCGCGCGGGCGATCCCGATTCGCTGATTGCCGATTCGCGGAGGCTGCGCGAGACGCTTGGCTGGGAGCCCGCGCATGCCGATCTCGACACAATCATTGCCCATGCGCTGGCGTGGGAACGAAAACTGGCCGATCTGAGGGGGTGATCGGGCCAGACTCGCATTGACGTGTCCCCGCAGCATCGCTAACGGCACCGTTCAATTTCCGCGCGTCGGGACATTTCCGGCGCGCTTCTCTTTTGGAAAAAGCGCCATGAAGATCGTCAACAGCCTCAAGTCGCTGAAGGGCCGCCACCGCGACAACCGCGTGATCCGTCGTCGCGGCCGCACCTATGTGATCAACAAGACCAACCGTCGCTTCAAGGCCCGCCAGGGCTGATCCGGCGCGGCTGCCCGGCATGGGTGGCTGAGGAAATCGACGGCCCGCCTCCTTGCCGGAGTGCGGGCCGAAGTCATTTGAGGAGCAGGCAAGCGTGCAGACCGCAGTGGTGTTCGATGTCGGACGGGTGCTGTTCCATTGGCAGCTCTCCGCGCTGTTCGGCAAGCTGATCGACGATTCCGAGGAGCTCGAATGGTTCCTCAGCCATGTCGTGACCGAGGAATGGCATTTCGAACATGATCGCGGCCGCGCGCTGGCCGACATGGTTCCCGAACGCATCGCGCTGTTCCCGCAATACGAATCGCACATCCACGCCTACGCCACGCGCTTCAACGAGACCGTGCCCGGCCCGGTCGAGGGTTCGCATGACATCGTCGAGCGACTGGCTGCGGCAGGCGTGCCGCTGTTCTGTCTCACCAATTTCGGCGACGAGTTCTGGCAGGCGTTCCGTCCGACCCAGCCGATCTTCGATCACTTCGAGGACATCATCGTCTCAGGGATCGAGAAGGTCGCCAAGCCCGAGCCGCGGATCTACGAAATCGTCGAGGCCCGCAGCCGCCGCGCCGGAGCGCAGCTGTTCTTCACCGACGACAACCCCGCCAACATCGCCGCTGCCAAGGCGCGCGGCTGGAACGCGCACCTGTTCACCGATGCGGCGGGGCTGGAGGCGGCGCTGGTCAAGGCAGGGCTGCTCTAGTCCTTGTCATCTGAAGCGGGCTGATGCCGGACCCGCAGGGTCCGCGAGGCCACGCGGCCGAGCCGCAGGCGCCCTGCCGTGCAGTGGCAGGAACAGCGCCGAGGACGCACCCGCGGATGCGGGTGCGCAACACAAAAAACCTCAAAACAAACCCCCGGAACGCTGCGTCGGGGGACAGGGCGTTCCGGGGGCTGTGGAGGTCCGTCCGTGCTGGAGAGGGTGCCCGGACGGTGGGGATCAGGTGTGGTGCCGAAATCAGGCGTTGCACTTGGCCAGTTCTTCGGCGGCCAGTTCTTCGCCATCGACCTTGAAGGCAGCGATTTCGCCGAACTTGCGGTTCAGGCCGCGGCAGATGCGCAGCGGACGGGCGCTCGCCTTGTTGGCGACGCAGGTGGTGCCTTCGCAGGTCCAGGCGACGCCGCCGGCGACCGCAGTCGCATCACCTGCCGGCGCCGCGAGCGTGGCGTTGTAATAGGCACCGCCAGCCGCGTTGGCAGGCGTGGTCGAGGTTGCGACGCCGAAGGTCATCGCGGTGTAGAGCACAGCCGAAGCCAGAATCGCGAACTTGCCGGTGCGGGGGAGGGAGAGGGTGTTGGTCATCGCTTTATCCTTTGCCTTGTTTTCCTGGGGCGCTGGCCCTGTGGTCTCTGTCGTCTCGTTTTGCAATGCAACATTTCGATTCGAAACCAGTTGCTATTCGCTACCTAACGTTCTAGGTTTCGAGTTGCAACTGAAAACTGAAATTTTTTTGTGACTGCCCGAAAAAGCGGTTACACATCACCCCGGACGGGGAAGGGACTGTAAGCATGGGTGAGTTGAGAGAGCCGCTGAAGGATCTGATCGAATGCGGCCTGCCACAGGCGCTCGAGGTGATGGGTGAACGCTGGTCGTTCATGATCCTGCGCGCGAGCTTCAACGGCCTCAAGCACTTCGAAGAATTCCTCAGCGAGCTCGGCATTGCCCGCAACATCCTGTCCAATCGCCTCGCCAAGCTGGTCGAACACGGCATCCTCAAGCGCGAGCCCTGCGCCGATGATCGCCGCAAGATCGAATACCGCCTGACCGAGAAGGGGCTCGATCTGCTCCCCGCGATGCTGGCGCTGCGCCAGTGGGGCCAGAAATACGGCAGCGAGCAGGTGGTCGAGGATCCGGTGCTGGTCGACGAGCGTGACCGGCTGCCGATCGGCCCGGTCTCGATCCTTGCGCATGACGGCCGCATCCTCGGTCCGCAGGACCTCTGGCTGACCCGTCCTGCCAATCTCGGGCACCGCGCCGACGGCACCATCGCCACGCCGGGCACGGGGCTGGGGAAGGGTGATGTGGTCGATCTCGCCGCGGCGAAAGCTGCCGCCGCGGGATAATCCGTCGATAGTGGTGCCTTCGCGGGTGCTATCGGCCTGACGCATCGGCTAGGGCCGCGCCATGCACGCGCCCCTCGGTTCCGAATTGCACGACATTCTGCGCCGCACCTTTGGCTACACCGCCTTCCGCGGCCAGCAGGAGGCGGTGATCGCGCGCGTCATGGCCGGTGCGCACAGCCTTGCGCTGATGCCGACGGGGGCGGGCAAGAGCCTGTGCTACCAGATCCCCGCGCTCGCCCGGCCCGGCACCGCCATCGTCATCTCCCCGCTGATCGCGCTGATGCACGACCAGATCCGTTCCGCCACCGCTGCCGGCATCCGCGCGGCTTCGATGACCTCGGCCGACAGCGACAATGCCGCCACGGCGCAGGCCCTGCGCGACGGGGAGCTCGATCTGCTCTACGTCGCGCCCGAGCGTGCCTCGACCGCCGGTTTCCAGAGCCTGCTTGAACGAACCCGAATCGCCCTGTTCGCCATCGACGAGGCGCATTGCGTGTCCGAATGGGGGCACGATTTCCGTCCCGATTACCGGATGCTCCGCCCGGTGCTCGATCGCTTTCCCGCTGTTCCGCGCCTCGCGCTCACCGCGACGGCCGATCAGGCGACCCGCGCGGACATCCTGCGGCAACTCGGCATTCCGGACGAAGGCCTGATCGTCGCCGGGTTCGACCGGCCCAACATCCGCTATGCCATCACGCCCAGAGGCTCGGGGCGAGACAACGGCCCGCGCCAGATCACCGAGCTGCTCCAGCGGCTGGACGGCGCGGGGATCGTCTACGCCCCGAGCCGCAAGCAGGCCGAGGATCTCGCCGCCGCGATCAACCGTTCGGGCCGCGAGGCGTCATTCTACCACGCCGGCCTCGAACCCGAGCGCCGCGCCCGCGTGCAGGCGGAATTCGTGCAATCCGAAAGCATGGTGATGGTCGCCACCATCGCCTTCGGCATGGGGATCGACAAGCCCGACGTGCGCTTCGTGATCCACGCGGGGCTGCCGAAGTCGATCGAGGCCTATTACCAGGAAACCGGCCGCGCGGGCCGCGATGGCGATCCGTCCGAGGCGCATCTGTTCTGGGGCGTCAGCGACTTTGCCCGCGCGCGCCAGTGGCTCGGCGAGGTCGAGCCCGAACGTCTGCCCGCCGAGAATGCCCGTCTCAACGCACTCGCCGTGCTGGTCGAGGCGCCGACCTGTCGGCGCGCGATCCTGCTGCGCCACTTCGGCGAGCATCCGCCCGCGCAATGCGGCAACTGCGACAACTGCCTTGAACCGCCGAGGGTGGTCGAGGCGAGTGAACTCGCGCGCAAGCTGCTCTCGGCGGTCTATCGCACCGGGCAGAGCTTCGGCATCGGCTATATCGAGAAGGTGCTGACCGGCCAGAGCGAGGAACGTGTCACCGCGCGCGGGCATGACTCGCTGTCGGTGTTCGGGATCGTCTCCGCCGCCGAGGCCCCGCTGCTGCGCCCGCTGGCGCGCACGCTGGTGGCGCGCGGGATGCTGGCGGCGACCGAGCATGGCGGGCTGATGCTCGGCCCCGAGGCTCGGCCCGTGCTCAAGGGCGAGGCCAGCGTCACTATCGCCGAACCGCCGCCCCGCACGCGCCGCCAGCGCCGCACGCGGGGGAGCGGGGAGGCGGCCAATCCGGTCGGCAACCCGCTGTTCGAAGCCCTGCGCGCCAAACGCAAGGCGCTTGCCGCCGAGCATGGCCTGCCCGCCTATGTCATCTTCCATGATTCGGTGCTGCGCGACATGGCCCACCAATGCCCCGAAACGCTTGCCGAACTCGGCGCGATTGCGGGCGTGGGGACGAAGAAGCTGGAGACCTGGGGGCCCGATTTCATCGCCGTGGTGCGCGAGCATTTGCGTTCCTGATTCGCGGGTTCGCTGGCGCGAACCGGCAGACCTCCCGCCCCGCCTCCCCGCCCGGCCACCACGGAATAGTGGTACTATTGGTGGCCGGGCGGGGTGGCGGGGCGGGCGGTCTGCGACGACAATCAACGCGGCGCGCGGCTCTGCGAATAGGTGATCCTGATCCGCACCCATGTCCCGAACTGCTCGCGCCCTCCGAGCCGTGCGGGGCGCACGCGGAACTGCCACGCAGCCGCCAGCACCGCCCGGCCCAGCCCTGCGCCTTGCGGGCTTTCGCTCAGCAGCTCGCAATCCTCGACATAGTATCCCGCCACCGTCTTGCAGGCGATCAGCGCGACACCCGCGCTTCTCGCGGTCGAAAGATAGCCGGCCAGTTCCTGATCGGTGGGTTCGCGATACCAGCGCGCGGCATAGAGCGGCTCGCCATTGGGGGCGGTGCCGACGCGTTCGGTGTCCATGCTGGTGCGCGGCGGGTCGGAATCGACCGGGCCATAGGTGCGGTTCGGATTGATCCTGGCCGCGATGGAGGGCGAGGCGCGCGGGGCGGGCTGGGCCGGGGCCGGGGCCGGGGGCGGGGCGGGTGTCGGATTCGAGGTGATCGGCGGCTTGGGCCGCTCGGGCTCCGGCAGATCGAGCGGCGTGGGCTGGTCGGGCACGGGCGGGACTTCGACCGGCGCGGCGCTGTCCTCGGGCTGCGCCTCGGCGGGCGGTTCGGGCGCGGGTTCTGCGGGGGCTGCGAAATCCTGCGCGGCGAATTCGGTGAAGACCTTTTCTTCCTCCTCCTCGCCCACGATCCCAACGCCGAGCGTCAGCAGCAGCAGCAGGATCAGCGCTTCGATGACGAGCGCGATGGCGAGGCTCGCCAGCTTGCGCTGCCGCGCAGCCTGCAACAGGCTGGCAGGCCCGCGCGGCTGGTCGGCCACCTGTGCTGAAGGATTGTCCGGAAGTGCCACTGCGCCCTTGGATAGCCGGGGAGGGAAAGCCGGCCTCGGCGCGCGCCTTAGCTCGTCATGAGCCGATAGGACAGGCCTTCCGCGATGTGGACGCGGCCCACCGTGTCTGCCCCTGCAAGGTCGGCGATGGTGCGCGCCACACGCAGCATCCGCGTGTAGCCGCGTGCCGACAGGCGCAGCTTCTCCGCCGCCTGCATCAGCAGCTTGCGCCCCGCCTCGTCAGGGGTGGCGAAGGCTTCGAGCGCCTCGCCCTCCAGCTCGGCATTGGAGCGCACGCCCCTTGCGGTCTGGCGGCTCCGCGCCGCAGCGACACGGGCGGCGACTTCGGCGCTGCCTTCGGCGGGCGGAGGGAGCGTCATGTCCATCGCGCTGACCGCGCCGACGTGGACGTGGAGGTCGATGCGGTCCAGCAAAGGCCCGGACAGCCGCGCCTGATAATCGCCGATGCAGCGCGGGTATTTGTTGCAGTTCCTCGCCGGATCGCCGGCATAGCCGCAGCGGCACGGGTTCATCGCCGCCACCAGCTGCACCCGCGCGGGGAAGGTGACATGGGCATTGGCGCGCGCGACATCGACCTGCCCGGTCTCCAGCGGCTGGCGCAGCGAATCGAGCACCGGGCGCTGGAACTCGGGCAATTCGTCGAGGAACAGCACGCCGAGATGCGCGAGGCTCACCTCCCCGGGCCGCACCTTCAGCCCGCCGCCGGTCAGCGCCGCCATGCTCGCCGAATGGTGCGGCGCGCGGAACGGACGGGCGCGGCTGATGCGCCCGGATTCGAGCATCCCCGCGACCGACTGCACCATCGACACCTCCAGCGCCTCGGCGGGGGTGAGATCGGGCAGGATGCCGGGCAGGCAGCTCGCGAGCAGGCTCTTGCCCGAACCCGGCGGGCCGACCATCAGCAGATTGTGCCCGCCGGCGGCGGCAATCTCCAAAGCGCGCTTGGCGGTCTCCTGCCCTTTGACCTGCTTTAGATCATTGCCGCCTGCCGCTTCGGCCACGCTGCCGCGCGCAGGTTCGGGCAGGACAAGGCTGCCCTTGAGGTGCCCCAGCAGGCTCATCAGATCGCGCGGGGCGAGCACCGGCACGCCGCTCGCCCAGCGCGCCTCGGGGCCCTGTTCGGCGGGGCAGATCAGCCCTGCACCCTGCGCGCTCGCATGCAGCGCGGCGATCAGCACGCCGGGGCTGGCGACCACCCGTCCATCAAGCGCGAGCTCGCCCACCGCGATCCAGTCCCCCAGCTGCTCGGCATCGGTCACCCCCATCGCTGCCAGCAGCGCGAGCGCGATGGGCAGATCGTAGTGCGATCCGTCCTTGGGCAGATCGGCGGGCGAGAGGTTGACGGTGATCCGCTTGGGCGGCAGCGCGAGGCCCATCGCCGCCAACGCCGCCTGCACCCGCTCGCGGCTCTCGCTCACCGCCTTGTCGGGCAGGCCGACGACATTGAAGCGCGGCAGGCCGGGGCCGATGTGGCACTGCACCTCCACGGCGCGCGCCTCCAGCCCGAGATAGGCAACGGTTCTTGTCAGCGCGACCATCTTTGCCCCCTGCCCGCCTGAAGGGGGGATAGTGCAGGGTTAAGAGGGACTTGTCGAGCGCCTTGGGAAGGACGCTAAGGGATTTCTAAAGCATAGTTCTTGGCGATTTCGGAAGGCGCGCGGGGCGATTGTGCTCCCATGAACCGCGCCCTTGCTCTCCTGCTTGCTGCCCTTGCGCTGCTGCTGCCCGGCACGGCGGCGCTTGCGCAGGCCGCGACGGGGGCCGGAGCGCGGGTGGTGGCGACCACAAGCTGGGTCGAGGAATGGGATCCGGTCACGCAGGCCTGGGTGCGGGTCGAGGACAGCCCCGCCGCCTTCGAACCCGCCGCCTACCAGACCGCCACGACCACCCTCGCGCGCGCCGGCGGCGTGACCATTACCGAGACCGTGATCGAGGAGCCGGTGCGATTCATTGCCGGCCCGATGCGCGGGTCGGGCGCGGCGTCGGGTATCGCGCAATTCGGGCCGTTCCGCGTGCTCGATGGCGAGCGCGCCGCGCTGGTCGCAGGCACCGATGCCGCCAGCCCGGCGGCCTTCAAGGCCATGCTCGCCGCCTATCCGGGGCTCAAGGTCATCGAGTTCCGCGATGCGCCGGGCACCAGCCACGACATCGCCAACCTGCGCCTCGGTCGGATGATTCGCGCCGCCGGGCTTGAGACCTATGTCCCCGCAGGCGGCTCGGCGCGCTCGGGCGCGGTCGAGCTGTTCCTCGCCGGAACCCGCCGCAGCATGGACCCGGGCGCGCTGTTCGCGGTGCATTCATGGCGCGATGCGATGGGGCGCGAGCCGTCCGACTTCGCGGCCGATGCGCCGGAGAACCGGCTCTATCTCGATTACTATGCCGAAATGGGCATGAGCCGCGAGGAGGCGCGGGCCTTCTATGCGATGACCAATTCGGTGCCGCATCAGGGTGCGCTCTGGCTGCGCGGCAGCGAGATGGCGCGCTGGGTCGCGCCCGAGGCCGGGTCCGGTGCCGCGCCGCGCAGCCGGTTTGCGCCGGCGCTGCCCGCTCCGGTGCTGCTCGCCGCGCTGCCTTCGGCCGGCGTGCTGGGGGAGAGCGCGCGGGCTTCGCTGGCGCTGGCGCTCGCCGGAGCGCGCCCTGCCACGCAGCCGCGCCTGGCCTATGCCGATCTCGGCGCGGTTGTGGCGACAATGCCGCCGCTTCCCGCACTGCCGCTGGCGCTGCTTGACTCTGGCCAAGCTTTCCCATAATCGCGCCCCCCTGATCAGGGCTGCCTTTGCGGTGGCCGCTTGCCGGTATGCCGGCGCCAGTTTTCGAGGATGATATGAAGCGTACGTTCCAGCCCAGCAATCTCGTGCGTGCCCGCCGCCACGGTTTCTTCGCCCGCAAGGCGACCCCCGGTGGCCGCAAGGTGCTTCGTGCCCGCCGCGCCCGCGGCCGCAAGAAGCTCTGCGCGTAGTTTTCTGCGCACCCGCCTCCGCGGGTGCGATTTCCTCGCTCATGCGGCCTGAAGGCCGCGTTGCTGCGGGCGGCCGGTCGGCCTTGCGGGCTCCCCTCGGGAGCCCGTTGACTTTTGCCACCTCCGTCATTGCTCTATGGGCGATCCCATGATCTCGGTTCTTACCAAGCGCGCGGACTTTCTCGCGGCCAATGCGGGGCTGCGCAATGCGCGCGCGGGGTTCGTGCTGCTGACCCGGCCCAACGAGGGGCAGGGCATCCGCTACGGGATCACCGTCACCAAGAAGATCGGCAATGCGGTGGTGCGCAATCGCATGAAGCGTCGCTTCCGCGAGTTGCTGCGCGCCGCGCTGCCGGTGCAGGGGCTGGCGGATCATGATCATGTGCTGATCGGGCGCGCGGGGGGGATCGAGCGGGACTTCCACACCATGGCCGGCGAGCTTGAGCAAGCGCTTGCGCGCGCGGCACAAGGACACGGAGATCCGTCCGGCGGTCGCCGTCCGCGCAAGGGGAATCGCAAAAGGTGAAGCACCTCCTCATCCTGATCGCGCGATTCTGGCAGATCGGCCCCTCGCGTCTGTTGCCACCCACCTGCCGCTATACGCCGTCGTGCAGCGAATATGCGATTCAGGCGATCGGCAAGTATGGTGCGTTCAAGGGTGGATGGATGGCGGCGAAGCGGCTAATGCGCTGCCACCCTTGGGGCGGTCATGGTCATGACCCGGTTCCCTAGGGCAAAAATGCTTAGGGTTTAAACGGCACCGTTCTATCCCCATAATACACTTCTCGTCGCATTCTCTCGGGGCAATATCTTGGACAATCGCAATCTTCTGCTCGCCGTGGTGCTTTCGGGCCTGCTCATCCTCGGATGGGATATCGGCATGCGGTATTTCTATCCCGAAGCCGCCGTGCCTGCGCCGGTCGCCCAGACCGCCGATCAGGCTGCCGCGGCGCCGGGTGCGCCCGCAGCAGGCCTTGGGGCGGATGTCGCGGCGACGGGCAAGGTCGATCTCAAGACCGCGCTCGCCAGCGCGAACCGTGTGGTGATCGACACTCCGCGCCTTGCCGGTTCGATCAACCTCGTCGGCGCGCGGATCGATGATGTGGTGCTCAAGGATTACCGCCAGACGGTGAAGAAGGATTCGGGCCCGGTGCGCCTGTTCGCGCCCGAGCGGACCCCGGAACAGTATTACGCCGAGTTCGGCTTCGTCACCGGCGGCGTGCGCCAGCCCGCCAATGCGCTGTGGCAGGCAGACGGCCAGCGCCTCACCCCCGAGACCCCGGTCACCCTGACCCGCACTGACGCGGCCGGCATCACTTATACGATCCGCTTTGCGGTCGACGAAAACTACATGATCACCGCGACCCAGAGCGCCGCCAATGCCGGCGCGGCGGCGGCGGTCATCCAGCCTTTCGCGCTGATCAAGCGCACCAGTGCCAATGCCAGCCTGAGTCAGTGGATCGCGCATTCCGGCCCGGTGTTTACCGCCGATGCGGTGGCCAATTACGACGTCGCCTACGAATGCGGCTGGACCCTGCTGAGCACCTGCAACGATCTGGCCGAGGAGAAGCTCTACAAGGTCGAGGGCAAGGCCGACTGGCTCGGCTTCACCGATCAGTACTGGTTCGCCGCGCTGGTGCCCGGCAAGGACGCGGCGGGGGCCGAATTCCGCGCGGTCGGCGACAAGCTGTTCCGCGCCGACGTGCTCTATCCGGCGGCGACGGTGGCGGCGGGCAAGTCGGTCACGCAATCGACCCGCCTGTTCGCGGGGGCCAAGGAAAGTGCCGTGCTCGATACCTACGAGGACAGCGGCATCGCCCAGTTCGGCCTTGCGATCACCTGGGGCTGGTTCTGGTTCTTCGAAAAGCCCTTCCTGTGGCTGTTGCGCACGCTGAACGGCCTGGTCGGCAATTTCGGCGTGGCGATCATCCTGATGACGGTGATCGTGCGCGGGCTGATGTTCCCGATCGCGCAGAAGCAGTTCGCCAGCATGGCGGCGATGCGCGCGGTGCAGCCGCGGATGAAGGAGATCCAGGAGCGCTTCAAGGACGACAAGCAGCGCCAGCAGCAGGAGATCATGAAGCTCTACAAGGACGAGAAGGTGAACCCGCTGGCCGGGTGTCTGCCGCTGGTCCTGCAGATCCCGATCTTCTTCGCGCTCTACAAGGTGCTGGTGCTGGCGATCGAGATGCGGCACGAACCCTTCGTGCTGTGGATCAAGGACCTTTCGGCCCCCGATCCGGCGCATATCCTCAACCTGTTCGGGATGCTGCCCTACGAAGTGCCCGCGGGCTTCCTCGCGATCGGGCCGCTCGCGGTGCTGCTCGGCATCACCATGTGGCTGACCTTCAAGCTCAACCCAGCGGCGATGGATCCGGTACAGCAGCAGGTGTTCGCGATCATGCCGTGGATCCTGATGTTCGTGATGGCGCCCTTCGCCGCAGGCCTGCTGCTTTACTGGGTCACCTCGAACATCCTGACGCTGGCGCAGCAGAGCTATCTCTATTCCAAGCACCCGCAGCTGAAGGCGGCGAGCGCGAAGGAAAAAGAGGACGCCGAGCGCAAGAAGACGCAGGGCTAGGCGCGTGAGCGATCCGGACGATCAGGCGCTGCGCGAGGAAGCGGCATCGAAGCTGTTTTCCGGCCCGGTGGACTTCCTGCTGTCCGCGCCGCAGCTCAAGTTCCTGCCCGATCCGGCGGTGCCGGAAATCGCCTTCTGCGGGCGCTCCAACGTCGGCAAGTCCTCGCTGCTCAACGCGCTCACCGGCCGCAAGGCGATCGCGCGCGCATCGGTGACGCCGGGGCGCACGCAGGAGCTCAATTTCTTCGACATCGGACGACCGGAGGAGGAAGGCGCGCTGCCGCTGTTCCGGCTGGTCGACATGCCCGGCTACGGCTTTGCCAAGGCCCCGGTGAAGGTGGTCGAGAAGTGGAAGGCGCTGGTGAATTCCTACCTGCGCGGGCGGCCTGTGCTGGCCCGCACGCTGGTGCTGGTCGACAGCCGCCACGGCCTCAAGGAGGTCGATCGGGCGATGATGAAGATGCTCGACGAAGCCGCGGTCGGTTACCGCATCGTCCTGACCAAGACCGACAAGATCAAGGCGAGCGAACTCGCCGCCGTGACCGAAAAGACCGCCGCCGAAGCGCGCCGGCACGTCGCCGCCCACCCCGAAATCCACCAGACCAGCGCCGAGAAAGGCATGGGCATCGAACGCCTGCGTGCCGCGGTTGTGGCCGACGCGCTGGGCGCCGATTGGTTTGGGGGCTGGGCGGGCTAGGCCGCCGCCCGGTAGCCTGCCCCGCGGATCAGCTGGCCCGGGCGCGCGCCGGTGCTTTCATCGAAGCGGCGGATCATCTCGCCTGCCACGAAGGTCGCCTCGTAGCCGGTCGCGCGCTGGTGCAGCCGGCGGCCGCCGGCGGGCAGATCGCGCACGACTTCGGGAAGGTGCAGGGTGAGGCCATCGAGGTCGATCACGTTCAGATCGGCCCTGCCGCCCACCCTCAGCGTGCCGCGATCATCGAGGCCGACCGCGCGCGCGGCCTTCTGGCCCAGCATGTGCACCGCCTCGGCCAGATCAAGCTTAAGCGGGCCGTCGCTCTTCACGAACTGGGTCAGCAGATAGGTCGAATAGCTCGCATCGCAGATGGCGCCGTAATGCGCCCCGCCATCGCCAAGCCCGGGAACGCAATGCGGGTGGCGCAGCATCTCGTGCGCGCTTTCCAGCGAGGCGTTCTCGTAATTGCCGAGCGCGGCGAGGAACAGCCCGCGCCCCTCGGTGGCAAGGATGCGGTCATAGGCGACCTCTTGCGGGGAGCAGCCGCGCGCGGCGGCCTGCCCGGCCATGCTCATGTGGGCGGGCGGGGCATAGTCGGGCGGATTGTCGAGCGGGAAGAGCCAGCGCCAGTTGCGCGCCAGCTCGTTGAAGGGATGCCCCGGGGTGAAATCCTCGGTCAGCAGCGCCGCCCGCAGGGCGGGATCGCGCATCGCCGCGACTTGCTCCGGGATCGGAAGGTGGGCGATCTTTGCCCAGCTCGGACACAGCACGAAGGGATGCACCGTCAGCTCCAGCCCGGCGATCAGGCCGATCGGGCGCGGCATGACCTGCGCGTTGGCGACACCTCCGCTGGCGTTGGTGCGCTCCAGCATCTCCAGCACCCGCCGCCAGCGCGGCGGCGCGTCGTTGCCCGAGGCGAGGGTGAAGGTCGCCGGACGACCGCTCGCGGCGATCACCCGCTCGATCACCTGATACTCCTTGTCCCACCCGACGAAGGCATCGAGCACCACCTGGAACGTGCCCGCGCCCGCATCCTTCATGCCGCCGGTGATGGCTTCGAGCTCGGCAATGTCGGTGTCGAAGGTCGGGATCGCCTGGCCATCTGCCGTCTTGTGGATGCTCAGCCGCGAGGTGGCAAAGCCGATCGCGCCTGCCTGCATTGCCTCGGCAGTGAGGCGGCGCATCAGCGCGAGATCGTCCTCGCTGGCGACTTCGCGCGCCGCGCCGCGTTCGCCCATCGCATAAACCCGCAAGGGCGAGTGCGGCAGGTAGGCGGCGATATCGATGTCGCGTTTCCCGGCGGCGACCTTGTCGAGATATTCGGGGAAGGTCTCCCATTCCCAGTCGAGCCCCTCGGTCATCACCACGCCGGGGATGTCCTCGACGCCTTCCATGACGTTGATCAGCATCTCGTGATCGCTCTTGCGGCAGGGCGCGAAGCCGACCCCGCAATTGCCCATCACCGCGGTGGTGACCCCGTGGGAGGATGAGGGCGAAAGTTCCTCGGCCCAGATGCACTGGCCGTCGTAATGGGTGTGGACGTCGATGAAGCCGGGGGTGACGATCCGCCCGCGCGCGTCGATTTCCTCGCGGCCCTTGCCCGACACCTGCCCGATTGCGGCGATCCGGCCGCCGGCAATCGCGACATCGCCCTCGATCAGATCGCCGCCGGTGCCGTCGGCAATCGTGCCGCCGCGGATCACCCAGTCATAGTCGGCCATGGCTCAGGCTCCTTCCACCAGCTTCAACACCCCGCCAATCAGCGAGCCGAGCACGAAGATATAGATCGGCGGCATCGAGATATAGAGCGGGATCAGGCGTTTTTCGGCGGCCTTGTGATAGCCCAGCGCATAGAGCACCCGCATCGGCGGCCAGATGCAGCCGATCGCCGCCGCCCAGACCGGGCTGACAGTGACCGCGAAGAGCCACAGGCCGGGCAGGAACAGCACCAGATGTTCGAGCGTGTTCTGGTGCGCGCGGACGTAGCGTTCGTATTCTTCAGGGCCGGTATGGGCCGGCGGGGCGATCTTGAACCGCCCGCGCGCAAGGCCCGCCATCAGCAAGGTGAAGTAATAGGCCAGCAGCGCCAGCGCGCTGACGATCACGACATAGATAAACGGCCCGCTCATGTTCCGGCAGCTCTCCCCTGACCCGGCATGGAGGCTGGCGGTGCGGGCGACGCGCGGCAACTCGCAATTTTGCGGCGGACCACACAAATGAAAGCGGGAGGCAGATTGCTCTGCCTCCCGCCAGTTCGGGCCGTTGGGGACACATGGGCCGGCCCTATCGGCGGCGCCTTGGCGCTACTTGCCGCCGAAGCTGATCACCAGCGTGCCGTAGAAGGCATTGTCCCGGAGATCGGAACCGAACCGGCCCTGATAGCCGATCCGTCCGGTGATCTTTTCATCGAACAGCGCGGCAAGGCTGAGCCCGGCCATCACCGTGTCCTTGTCGGAGCGCGGCGAGAGGCTGGTGAACAGCGCCGCGCCCGGTGCGTCGGCAAAGCGCTGGACAGTGGCGAAAGCGCTGGTGTCGTCGTGCCGGTAGGCGATCTTCGCCTCGGGCACCACGATGCCGAGCTTGCCCGCCCACTTCACCCCGGCCAGGAAGGCGGTGTCGTTCTCGCTCTGGCTGTCAAAGTCGAGATTGGCGCCGCCCACACCGGTTTCGGTGAAGCCGTTCATCCTCACCTTGGTGTATTCGAGGCCGACAAACGGTGTGATCCAGCTTTCGCCCAGCTCGAAGCGGCCACCGGCCTCGGCGTAGAACGAGGTCACACGGAAGTCCGGCTCGCCCGTGATCGTCCCGGCGGTGGTCAGCACGCCCACGGTCCGCACCGCATCGCCGTTGAGCTTGGAATAGCTCCCGTTGGCGCGCAGGTAGAAATCGCCGCTGTCGTAACCGGCCAGCAGGCCGATCTGGAAGCCGTCGCTGTTCACCTCGCCGCCGTAGAGATCGAAGTCCGAGCTGACTTCGCGGTAGCCCCCGAAGGCGCCGAAGGTGAAGTTGCTTACGGTGTAGTCCACCCCGAGCAGGGCATGCGAGCCGTCGCTGCGATGGCCGATGCCGTTGCCATCGCTTTGCACCCGTGCATCGTGGATGCCGCCCAGTGCCCACAGGCGCAGCCCGCCATCGGGATCGCGGCACGCATCGACCCCGCCCTTGGTGACGGCGCAGTCGATCTGGTCGGCCACCAGCGTGCTCACTTGCAGCGCGTTGTTGCGAATCGCCTGCATATGTCCGGCATATTGCGCCCCGCTGAGCTGGTTCATCGCCTCGCCATAGGTCCCGGCGTCGCTGATCAGGAACAGGTTGGCGAGCAGTTTGCCATAGTCGCCGTCCTGGGTCGGGGTATAGACCGCCTGCAGCGCTCCGCCGACGGCGGCCTGGTTGGGCGTCAGCCCGGCCACCGCATCGAACGCCACGCGGGTCAGCGTGATGTCGACATTGGCATTGGCATCATAGACCGCGACCGGATTGAGCAGCACCGAGCGGGTGTTGGTGGTGACGCTGCCGAACTGGCCTGTGCGGGTCTGCGCGTCGATCACGTCGTTGAACGTGTACTGGTTGGCGTAGAGCCCGTTCGGGGTGTTCAGCTGCAGCACCAGATTGGCACCCGTCAACGTTGCGGTGTTGGCCGTGATCCGCGGGTAGGAAGCCTGCGCCGAATCCACCAGCGCGCTCGGCATCTGGAGCTGCAACGTGCTGCCGCTGGCCAGCGTGAAGCTGTTCACATTGACCTGCGCCGCCCCGTCGTAGCTGGCATTGCCGCGTGCGTTGTCGACCAGATAGAGCGTCGCGCCGTTGGCCACGGTGAAGGCGCCGAAGTTGGTCGGGATCACGCCGTTTCCGGCCGTCTGCTCGTCCATCGTCACTGCCAGAGCGGGATTGACGATCCCGTCGAAGGTGGTGACGCCGCTGGCGATGGTCACCGTGTCGGCATCGCTCAGCAGGATGTTGCCATAGACGTTGCTGGTGCCGGTGAAACGGATGTCCACCGGGTTCGGCGCGAAGCGGGTGTTGATCGCCATGCCGTGCTGGAAGGTGGTGCCGCCGTTGACACTCTCACGCGCGATGATCGTCCCGCCGGCGTTGACGATGGTCATCCGGTCAGTCGAGCCCGGGACCACCGGCGAGGTGGTGAAGTCGTTCACCAGAATGCCGGTCGCCTGCGAGTTCCCGCCATTGGTGATGGCGGTCACGCGGATCGTGCCGGAATTGGTGAAGGTCGCGGTGTTGACGGCGGACCGGAAATGCACACCGGTGGCCGAGGCCTCTGCCAGTGGGCCGTCCGTGGGCGTTCCCCCGGTGGCCGTCGCATTGACCGCCAGCGTACCGCTGTTGGCGAGGATCCCGCTGATGCGGTTGGTCCAGCCTTCCCACGGGTCCTCGGGCTCTTCCTCGGCCGGCGGCGTGTCGGCAAAGGCCAGCGGCGCGGCTGCCGGCGTCTCGCCGCCGCCGTGGCCGCCGCTGCCGCCCCCGCCGCCATGACCGCCGCCGCCGCCTTCCTCAGGCGGCAGGGTAGTGGGATCGATATTGGCAAACAGCTCCATCCCGGTCGCCGTTGCAGACGCCACGCGGTCGCTGGTTGCGGTCGCGTTGACCGTGAAGGTGCCCCCGTTCGACAGGGTCAGCGCCATCGGCTCGCTCACCACCTGATAGCCGACCGCATCGGCGATCCCGAGCGAACCGACAGTGGCGCCATCAACCGTGGCATTGGCGCTGACGGTGAATGTGCCGGTGTTCGAGAACCCGGCATTGAACCCGCCGACCGAAATCCCGGTTTGCCGCACACCCCGGACCAGCGCGAGCGAGTTGGCCGCTCCGGCCGTCGATGTCGCCGACGAGGTCGAGCCGGCCGTGAAGGTTCCGGCATTGCTGAAGTTCACGTTCGAGATGCCGATGATCTCACCGTTCTGCAGCACCGCCGCGCCCAGTTGCGCCGAGGCACTGCTCGCCCCCGCCGACGAGCTGGTGGCCGAAGTGGAGATGTTGATCGTGCCCCCGGCCGCATTGGTCAGCGTTGCCGTGCCGACCCGGCCGACAAAGGTCTCCGGCCCGCCGGCCTCGACGATCTGGCGGATCGTGCCGTTCGACGTCGTGCTGGCGGTGGAGGTTCCTTCCGTTCCGGTCGAAATCGCACGCGAGGTGAAGGTGCCGGTGATGGTTCCGGCATTGGTGATGGTCGAGTTAGAGGTGCCTTCATCGGCCCCACTCGCCTGGGCCTGGACCAGAATCACCGTGCCCTTGGTGTCTTCGGCGGTCGAGAAACCGTCGCCCCCGAGCGCGGTTGCCGTGGCATTGCCGAGCGCGGTTGCGGTGGCATTTGCGGTCACGGTGATGCTGCGGCCGGCATTGTTGACCAGCGTCGCGTTGCCCACGTCCGTGCCGGTGCCGTTCACCGCGCTGCGGATGTGGATCAGCCCGTGCTCGCCGCCGCCGGCACCGGCGGTCGCCACGGCGTCAAGCGCGGTGGAGGTCGCCGTTGCGGTCGATGCGGCCAGCATCGTGCCGTTGTTGGTGAACGTGGTGGTGGCCGTCACGTCGCCGCTGCCGTTACCCTGCGCGCGCATGAACACGGCTTCTTCCATTTCCGACGTGGCACTGGCGGAATCGGTCGCCGCGGCGGTGGCGGTAGAGGTGAAGTTGAAGGTGCCGCTGTTGGTGTGGGTGACGGTGGTCGTACCGGTCTTGTTGCCTTCGATCACCGCTTCCTGGTGCACCCCGCCGATCGCCGAGGAAAAGGCGCGCGCGCCGAAGGCATCGCCCATGCCCGGGCCGGTCGTGCCGGTGGCGCTGGCCGCCGAGGCGATGGTCAACGTGCCGGTATTGACGAAGGTCGCCGAGACGCTGGTGTAAGGGCCGGCGATGTTCTGGAAGATCCCGTCGGTGATCGAGGCATTGGCGATCGCCTGCGCATCGGAGTTGGTCGCGGTGGCGGTGGCGCGGATGGTGGTGCTGCCGTTGTTGGTGAGCGAGGCGGCATCCGAGGTCGCGCCGCCTTCCTCGCCCACGACGCGCTGTTCGATCGTGCCGGTCGCGACACTGTCGACAGTGGCGGTGGCAGCAGGGCTGCCTGTGCTGGTGACACCGCTGTTGATCGGCGTCTCGCCCGGAATCGTGGCCACGCCCGGCAAGCTCACACCCGGAACCGTGGTGGTCTCCATCTGCGCAAGTGCCGGCATAGTCTGGCACATGGCAACAACAGACGCGCCAAGGACAAGCGCAGTGCGCTTTGAGTAAAGGTTCATGATTTTGCTCCCATATCACGACTCTAAATAATAGAGTCGCATCCCATCGATCCCGAGTTGGAAGCTATGCATGCGCCAGTATCGATTCAAGACTGAAATACGACAAAATCGTTTGCAATTGTTACGATTTTGATCGAAATCAAATTTCGTGATGTCGCTTTTATCCAAGTTAGTGTTGTCGATAATCACTCGCAAAAATTTTTCTTCTTGAGAGCGTTAGCAGGACTGCGATCGGTTCCGGCGCGCAAATCATCGCGCGCGCAAGCGCACACGCTGCCGGGCGCAGTCCTCTCAGGTTAAGTGGTGATGATGGCCTGTCGGCGGGACCGGCCCGCGCCGCGGATTACTTCGCGAACAGCTTGCCCATGTCGGCAAAGGCCTTGAACTCGAGCGCATTGCCCGAAGGGTCGCGCAGGAACATCGTTGCCTGTTCGCCCGGCTGGCCCTTGAAGCGGATGGTCGGCTCGATCACGAATCGCGTGCCTGCCGCACGCAGGCGTTCGGCCAGCGCTTCCCATTCCGCCATCGACAGCACCAGCCCGAAATGCGGCACCGGCACGCCGTGGCCGTCGACATGGTTGCTGGCCCGGTCCCCCGCCTGCCCCGGCGCCAGATGGGCGACGATCTGGTGGCCGTGGAAGTCGAAATCGATCCACTCGTCGCTCGACCGCCCTTCCGCGCAGCCCATCGCCTCGCCATAGAAGCGGCGCGCGGCGGCCAGATCGTCGACAGGAAAGGCGAGGTGGAAGGGCGGCAGGGTCATGGCCGGTGGCATAGCCTGCGGGCCCGGCCGGAGGAAAGGGTTTTCCTACAGCCAGCCGGCCTGCCAGCCTTGCTGCCATGCGCCCCTATCTGACCCGCAACGTGATCCGCGCCATGAGGACCCCGATGAGCCGCGCCGAATTCGACGCGCAGGTAGAGCTTCTGCG
>CAZQOO010000030.1:0-14018 GCA_964594845.1 uncultured Porphyrobacter sp.
CTCGGCACGGCACGTTGGTGGAGAATTCTCCAGCCAGATACGCCCTTAACCACTCAAACCCTTGAGTGTGCATCGATTTAAAACCCGCGTTCCACCGGCTTCATTGCTTGGTGACCATAGCGTCTGTGACCCACCCGATCCCATCTCGAACTCGGCCGTGAAACCAGACAGCGCCGATGGTACTGTGCCTCAAGGTCCGGAAGAGTAGGTCGTCGCCAGGCATTGCAGCCGGTGGATGCGCGGGAAATAACCCATTCACAAGTCAACAGGGCTGACCCGCAAGGGCGGCCCTTTTGGCGTCTCCGGTGCTCCAGTGCCGCTGACGCGCTCCACGGATCCCCAAGGGCTCGTGGAGCAGGCCAAGCTGTCGCACAGCGACCGCAAGGCCGGAAGCGAAGACGAAGTCGCAGCTGGCCGAGGGCCACCTGCATGGCCGCCCGCAGCGCTTGCGCGAGGAACGCCAAAAAAACGGTGACGCGGGATGGAGCAGTCCGGTAGCTCGTCAGGCTCATAACCTGAAGGTCGTTGGTTCAAATCCAACTCCCGCAACCACCGCATCGAAAACCCAACAAAATCCGCCGATCTGACGCCCGCAGCCTCGCTGTTGGGCGCCGACGGCGTTGGCGGTTGGCATGAGGAGCCTACGCGATGACCGATACCGCCACCCCGCTGCTTACCGCGCGCTTTGACGAGGCGCTGGCCTATGCCAGCCGGGTCCACCGCACCCAGCTGCGCAAGGTCAGCGCGATCCCCTATGTCTCCCACCTGCTCGCGGTCGCTGCGATCGCTCTCGAGAACGGGGCTGACGAGGATCAGGCGATTGCCGCGCTGCTGCACGATGCGGTCGAGGATCAGGGCGGGCTCGAACGGCTGGAGGACATCCGCTGCCGCTTCGGTGACGCGGTGGCGCAGATCGTCGCGGACTGCAGCGACAGCCACGAGGAGCCCAAGCCCGACTGGCAGCCGCGCAAGGAGGCCTATATCGCCAGCCTCGCGCACAAGTCGCCACGCTCGCTGGCGGTCAGCCTCGCCGACAAGACCCACAATGTCAGCACCATCAACGCCGATCTGCGCGCTGTCGGCGCGTGCGTTTGGGACCGCTTCACCGGCGGCAAGACCGGAAGCCTGTGGTATTATCGCGCGCTCGCGGACGCCTTCGCGCGCCTCCTTCCGGGCCACGCCGCCACGCGCTTCGAACGCGAGGTGGCAGAGATGGAAGAGCTGGCGCTGCGATCCTGAGGGGCGTTTCCCGATGGGCGGGGTCTAACCCGCGCGCACCCGCGAGAGGAACCCGCGCACCTGTTCGCTCAGATGCGCCGCCTGGGCTTCCAGCTCGTTGGCGCTGGAGAGCACCTGGCTGGCGGCCGCGCCGGTGTGGAGCGAGAGCTGGCGCACGTCCTCGATATGGCCCGCAACCTTCTCGGTCCCGCGTGCGGCGAGGTCGATGCTCTGGGCAAGGTCACGGCCCGCGACCGATTGCTGGTCGACCGCGGTGGCGATCGAGACGGCGGTGGATTCGAGTTCCTTGACCTGCCCGGCGATCGAACGCAGCGCCTTGACGCTGGCGCCGGTGGTGGACTGCATCGCGCGGATCTGGTCGGCGACCTTCTCGGTCGCGCGGCTGGTCTGCATCGCGAGTTCCTTGACCTCGCTGGCGACCACCGCGAAGCCGCGGCCCGCCTCGCCGCCGCGCGCGGCCTCGATGCTGGCATTGAGTGCGAGCAGGTTGGTGCGCTGGGCGATGGTCTGGATCAGCTCGACGATCTGCCCGACTTCCTCGGCCGAAGCCGCCAGCGCCGAGATGGTCTCGTCAGCCTCGCCGGTCGCTTCGGTGGCAAGACGCGCAAGTTCGCTCGACGAGGCCGCCTGACGGCTGATCTCGCTGATCGAGAGCGCGAATTCGTCGCTCGCTGCAGCGGCCGCTGTTGCGCCGGCATTGGCTTCTTCCATCGAGGCAGCGACTTCGCCGGTGCGGCGGCTGGCTTCCTCGGCGCTCTGGGCCATGCGGGTGGCGGTGGTGTGGAGCTGGCTCGATGCCGCTGCCACGCCGCCCACGACCTCGCCGACCGTGCGTTCGAACTGGCGCGCAACCTCGTCGAGCAGCGCGGCCTTCCTGGCTTCGGCTTCGAGCCGCTCGCGCTCGCGTTCCTGCTGCACCAGCAATTCCTGCTCGATCCGCTCCGAACGTTCGCGCGCGCGGTCTTCCATCCACTTGTTGGCGCGCTTGAACAGTTCAAGTGCGCGGACCATCTGGCCCACTTCGTCCTGGCGCTCCGCACCGGCGATGGTGAAGTTGCGATCACCACCCGACAGCTGGTTCATGCCGCCCGCGATCTCGACAATCTTGCGCGAGAAATCGCGCGACAGATAGGCCATGCCGAGCAGCAGCACCGTCGCGCCGAATGCGGCAAGCACTGCGAGGATCAGCACCATGTTGAAGAAGTACGAGATGCCGCTAGCTTCCCGCGTTTCGGCGTGCTTGGCAAGGTCGGACGCCAGACGCCCCGCCTCGGTTACAAGCCGGTCGCCCTCGACGGCCAGAGCGGCCGAAGCAGCATTGGCATTGCCGCCGCTGCGCACGGTTTCGCCGGCACGGTCGGCCTCGCCTCGGAAGGCATCGAGCCGGTCGCGCAGCGCGGTCACGCGGGGCTCCATTTCGGGCAGATGCTCGCCCAGCGCAGCGTCGATCGCGGTGATCTGTGCCACCACGTCGGCCTCGCTGGCGCGCTGGCTTTCGCGCAGGCGGGCAGACCGGTCATAGAGCGCACGCACCGCAGCATAGCGCAGCTCGCCGGAGGCGGATTCGAGCTCGCCCGCGGCGACCACGGCTTCCTGCACCCGTGCTGTGGCGTTGTAGCGGTTCCACAGATCGGTCAGTCCAAGCCCGAGCACCAGCGTCATCAGCGCTCCGACCGCGAAGAAGGTGCCGAAGATGGCATTGATCTTGTTGGAGAGGGAAAGGTCGCGGAACCACGCGAACCGTTCGAGCAGGCTGGCCCGCGCCTGTGCGGGTGCAGCATCAGCCGTGGCCGACGCGGCGACATCTTCGCTCTCGAAATCGGCTCTGAGGTCGCGGACGAATTCGGGAATCGCCTGTTCCTCGCGCCGCTCCTGCAATGTCATCATGTTCATGCCGCAATCCCCCGGGGCTCGTTTTCAAGCTTTCGTAAAGGATAATCCTTTCCGAAAGCTTGATTGAGCGGAGGAAAGCCAAGCGAAAATCGCGGATTACCCGACCCGCACCCGCATCAGGAAGGTCTGGACCTGCTGGCGCAGGGTGGCCGCCTGGGTTTCGAGGCTGGTGGCGCTGGCGAGCACCTGGCTGGCCGCCGACCCGGTCGAGAGCGCGGCCTGCCTGACCTCGCCGATGTGGCTTGCGGCGCGCTCGGTGCCGCGCGCTGCCAGATCGATGCTGTGCGCCAGTTCCTGTCCTGCGACCGACTGCTGATCGACCGCGCTGGCAATGGCGACGGCGGTGGTTTCGAGCTGTTCGATCTGCCCGGCGATCAGGCGGAGCGCCGACGCGCTGGCGCCGGTGGTGTCCTGCATCGCGCGGATCTGTTCGGCGATCTTCTCGGTCGCGCGGCTGGTCTGGTTGGCCAGTTCCTTGACCTCGCTCGCCACCACCGCGAACCCTCGCCCGGCCTCGCCGCCGCGGGCGGCCTCGATGCTGGCGTTGAGCGCGAGAAGATTGGTGCGGCGGGCGATGGACTGGATCAGTTCGACGATCTCGCCGACCTGCTGCGCCGAGGTGGTGAGCGCGCCAATGGTGGTGTCGGCCTTGCGTGCCGAGAGCGTGGCCTCGCGCGCCAGTTCGGCCGAGGAGGCAGCCTGCCGGCTGATCTCGCCGATCGACATGGCGAATTCATCGCTCGCCGAAGCGGCGGCGGTGGCGCCGAGATTGGCTTCCTCCATCGCACCGGCAACCTCGCCCGTGCGCCGGCTGGTGTCCTCGGCGGTGGTGGCCATCAGCCTGGCAGTGCCCTGCAACTGGCTGGAGGCAGCAACCACGCCCGTGACGACATCGCCCACGGTGCGCTCGAACTGGTCGGCGACATCGCGCAGCATCCGCTCGCGTTCGAGCCGCGCTTCCTCCTGCTGGAGCTGCAGCCTGGTCTGCTCGTCCAGCTCGACCCTGGCGCGTTCGGCGCGTTCGCGGCTGAGACGTTCGAGGCGCAGCCCGGCGCGGTGGAACACCTGCAGCGCCCGCGCCATCTCTCCGATCTCGTCATGGCGGCTGGTGCCGGTGATCTCGACTTCCTTCTCGCCCGCTGCCAGCCGGGTCATCTGCCTCGCCATCGACTTGAGCAGACCGCTAACGGCCTGGTTGACATAGCGCCGCGCCACCAGCGTGATCAGCGTCAGCGCGGCGGCAATGCCGACCCAAGCGAACAGCAGGGTGGAGATGAGATCGGCCCCGGCATCCGAGCTGGCATCGGCGTCCTTGCCCAGAAGGTCGGCCATCTCGCGGCCCGCTTCGAGCACTGCGCCGCCGGTTGCGGTGACTTCGCGCGCGCGGGCATCGCGCCGCTGCGGATCGCCTGCACCAGCCTCGAAGGCCGCGATCTGCCGACGGAAATCGGCCACGCCCTCGCGGATCAGCGCCAGCCGGTCGTAAGCGGGGATATTGTCGTTGCGCAGAGTCTCGCCCAGGCCCGCAATGGTGCGGTCTGCAGCGGCCAGCTCGTCGAGCGCCGCGCTGCCGCGCGCGGCAGTGCCGCTGGTCACCAGCATTTCGGCATGGCGCTGGCTTTCGCTGAGGTGGGTGACGAGGCGTTCGGCTTCGAGCGCGTGATCGTGGATCACGTCGAGCCGCTCGGCGCGGTTGCCGAGTTCGACAAAGCCGCCGATCGCGAACAGCCCGGCCGCCAGCGCAAGACCGAGGCCGATGGTAAAGAAGAAGGTGATCTTGCCGCCGATCGAGAGGCTTTCGAACCAGCCCCGCAAAGAGCGCCCCCCAGCCGGCCGCGCCGCTGCCGCGCTGCCCGCGCGGTCCGCTTCGAGATCGAGGGCAATGTCCTCCATCGCACTCATGCTGCAGCCTCCCCGGCCTGCCCGGCGTGTTGTTCGGCGATCAGACGGTCGATCTCGGCCGCAGGCAGCGCGCGGTAATAGAGCCAGCCCTGGATCTGGTCGCAACCGGCAAGGCGCACCAGTTCAGCCTGTTCCTCGGTCTCGACGCCCTCGGCCGTCACCCCCATGTTGAGCGCGCGGGCGAGCGCGATGCTGGAGAGCATCATCGCCCGGCTGCCCTCGTCGGCTCCTGCAATCTCGATCAGGCTGCGGTCGAGCTTGAGCTTCTCGAACCGGAACCGCCGCAGGAAGCCGATCGAGGCATAGCCGGTGCCGAAATCGTCGAGCGCGATTCGCACCCCGAAGGAGCGGATCACGTCGAGCGTGCGTTCGGCCACCACCGGATCGAGCACCAGGCAGGTCTCGGTGACTTCGAGTTCGAGCCGATGCGGCGGGAAGCCGGTTTCCTCCAGCACCTCGCCGAGCTTGATCGGGAATTCGGGGTTGCGCAGCTGTGCGGCGGAGATGTTCACCGACAGGGTGATGTCGTCCCAGCGGCCCGCGTCGCACACCGCCTGGCGCAGCACCCACAGGCCGAGCGGGTTGATGAGCCCGGAATCCTCGGCCACCGGAATGAACACATTGGGGCCGAGCGGCGCGCGCTCGCCGCGGTTCCAGCGCAGCAGCGCCTCCACCGCGACGATCCGCCCGTCCTCGGCATCGACCAGCGGCTGATAGGCCAGCGCGAATTCGCCGGCGGCGATGCCGCTACGGATCTCGTCCTCGATCTCGCGCACGCGTTCGCGGCGGCGGTCGAAGCTTTCGTTGAACCAGGTGCAGCGCATCTTGCCGCCGCGCTTGGACATGTACATCGCCACGTCGCTGCGGCGCAGCAGTTCGGAGGAGGGTATGGGGTGCTCGGCAGTGCTGCGGGCGAGGCCGATGCTGGCCCCGACCGAGATATGGCGACCGGCCACCGCGACCGGCGTTGCCAGCCGTTCGAGCAGGGTGCGGCACATGCCTTCGAGGATGGTGCCGGCGACCTTGCCGCCCAGCACCGCGGCAAATTCGTCGCCGCCCAGCCGGTAGCAGCGTGCCTCGCTGCCGCAGGCTTCGACCAGCATCCGCGCGCAGCGTTCGATCAGCTGGTCGCCCAGCGCGTGCCCGTAATGATCGTTGACCTGCTTGAAGCTGTCGAGATCGATCAGCGCCAGCGCCACCTCCTCGCCGCTTGCCGCAAGGCGCTCGACATCTTCGTGCAGCGCGCGGCGATTGGGCAGATGGGTCAGCTGATCGGTGAGGCCGAGCGCTTCGAGCTCGCGGACATTGGCAATGGCGCTGCGACCAAGCAGGATGAGAATGGCCGAATAGACGAGGATCGTCGCAGTCAGCAGCGGGGCGTGCGCGACGATCGTCAGACGGTTGTTGAGGCTGATCGCCAGCACCGCGACCCCGGTGATCACGCAGGCAAGCGCCAGCGGCATCAACACGATGCCGATGGGCGTGAGGCGCAGCGGTTTCCTGATCTCCGACAAGCTTCTATCCCTGTTCAGCCCGCAACCGGTGCCGCAGCTGCGTTCGCCGATCATCGTAAAGGGCAGCGGCTAAGGAAGGGTAAAGCCGCATGGCCTGCACCACCGTAAGCAGCGGCGGCGCAGGCGCAGGTTATGGTTAACCCGCGCGCAACTGCCGCGCCTCGCCGCCTGCCGCCTGCGGTTCGAAGAAGCTCACGCGGTGGGGCGAGGGCAGGAAGCGGTCGGTCTGGCCGACCACGGTCTCACCCGCCCCGAGCATCAGGAAGCCGTCGGGAGCGACTGCGCTGGCGAGCCGATCGAAGGCGGCGGCGCGGGTCGGGCGATCGAAATAGAGCAGCACGTTGCGGCATAGCACGAGATCGAATGGCTGGCGGCCGGGTGGCGGGCCGAGCACGTTGTGCTGGCGGAAATGCGCCAGCCGCCGCGCGTCCTCGCGGATCTGCCAGCCGTTCGCCGTCTCGTCGAAATGGCGCAGCATCTGGGTGACGCCGAGTCCGCGCTGGACTTCGAACTGGCTGTAGAGCCCGCTGCGTGCGGCGTTGATCGCGCGATGCGAGACATCGGTGCCGATCAGCTCGATGCTCCATCCCGCCCAGCGCTCCTTCTGTTCGGAAAACAGCATCGCCAGCGAATAGACTTCCTGCCCTGTCGAACAGCCCGCCGACCAGATCGACAGGCGCTTCGTGCCCGCCCGGCGACGGGCAAGTTCGGGCAGGATTTCCTGCGGCAACTGGTCGAAGGTCGGCTTGTCGCGGAAGAAATAGGTTTCGTTGTTGAGCAGCGCCTCGACCACTTCCTGCGACAGGTCGGGGCTTTCCGGGCCGGTGCGCGGCGCGGCGAGCAGGCAGACGAGCTGGTCGACATTGCTGATGCCGTGCTCGCGGAAAATCCCCGCCAGCGCCGAATTGACCCGCCAGCGGCGGCTTTCGGTGAGATGCTGGCCGGTGCGCGCGGCGAGCAGATCGGCGATGATCTGGTGCGAGGCTTCGCTGGTTTCCACAGGGCGCGCCTCAGCCTTGCCGCAGCAGCGGGACGCTGGTGTGGGCCATGATCGCCTCGCCAAGGGTCTCGGGCGCGGCGATCAGGCTGGCGAGACCCGCCTTGGCGACTGCGCCGGGCATCCCCCAGACGGCGCTGCTGCCTGCGTCCTGCGCGTAGATCGTGCCGCCCACGCTAACCAGTTCCTGTGCGCCGATCACCCCGTCGCGGCCCATGCCCGACAGGATCACACCGAGCACGCGCCCCTCGCAGGCGACCGCGAGGCTGGCCAGCATCGGATCGACCGAGGGCAGGCAGCCGCTCGGGGCCGGCTCGCTGCAGATCCGCGCCAGCAGCCGCTCGCCGCTGCGCCGCACCAGCAGATGGCCGTGTCCGGGTGCGATCATGACCCGTCCCGGGCGCACTTCCATCCCGTCGGCGGCAATGTCGGCGGGCCGGCCGCAGGCGTTTTCGATCTGCCGCGCGAACACCGGGATGAACGAGGCGGGCAGGTGCTGGGTAATGAGGATCGGCAGGTCGCAGGCGCGGTCCATCGCCCTCAGCATCAGCCCGAGCGCATGGATCCCGCCGGTCGAGGCACCGATCGCCACCACCTCGGTACGGCGCTGGCGCAGGCTGCCGCCGGGCCGCGCGAACGAACGTTCGGGTGGCGGTGCGGCGCTGTTCCTGGCCTCGACACGGCGGCTGCCGAGCGCGCGGATCTTGCCGAGCAGCTGGCTGCGATAGTCCTCGGTAAAGCCGCCGGGACGCGGTTTGAGCAGGGTGTCGGCAGCCCCCATCTGGAGCGCGGTCAGGCTATGTTCGGCGCCGTCCATCGTCAGCGAGGACACCACCAGCACCTGCGGGCGGGAGGGCGTCGCGAGAATCGCGGGCAGGGCATCGAGCCCGCCCATGCCGGGCATTTCGAGATCGAGCAGCACGACGTCGGCGGGCTCGGCGGAAAGCTGGGCGATGGCGCGTTCGGCGCTGCTGGCAGTGCCAGCGATCGCCAGCGCAGGATCGCTCTCGACCATGCGCTTGAAGATCGTGCGCACGGTCAGCGAATCATCGACGATCAGGACCCGGATCGCATCCGTGCCGGTGCTTGCGGTGGCCGCGGAGGAGGGGTGCCGGGCGGGGCTCACGCGAAGCCGACGAGCTGCAGCTTGATCTGGAGGGTCTCGTGGTCGAACGGCTTCATCACATATTCGTCCGCACCGGCCTCGATCGCCTCGCGGATGTGGGCGACGTCGTTTTCCGTGGTGCAGAACACCACCTTGGGCTTGTCGCCGCCGGGATGCTGGCGCAGTTGGACGAGGAATTCGATCCCGGTCATCACCGGCATGTTCCAGTCGAGCAGCACGACGTCGGGCATCGCCACCGCGCAGGATTCGAGCGCGTCCCGCCCGTTTTCGGCCTCGTCGACCGCAAAGCCGAGCGTTTCGAGGATATGCCGCGAAACCTTGCGGATCACCCGCGAATCATCGACGATCAGACACGTTTTCATGGCATTTCCTGCGTTGGACCCGGCGCAAGCCTAGAAAGATCTGGTAAGTATTGGATTAAGCCGCGACCTCGATTTCGCTGCGAGCCGCTTCGGGGCCGGCGATCAGCGCGCCCAGATCGATCAGCAGGGCAGGGCCGGACATGGTCTCGATCATGCCGGTCGCTACCCGCGACCATTCGGGGCCGAAGCCGCCGGGCACCTGACCCGGTGCGCCGGTGGCGGTGGTGATGTCCTCGATCGCGTCGACCATCAGCGCATAGGCATGGCCTCCGCTGGCGACCACGGCGGCGCGATCATCGGTGGGCGCATCGCCCGCCCCGAGCCCGAGCGCGCGGCGGCAATCGATCACGGTCAGTGTCTGGCTGCGCAGTGCAGTGATGCCGGCAATGAAGTCCGGCGCGCGCGGCACCGGGGTGATGGTGCCGATCTCGATCACCGACTTCACGTCATGCGCCGAGAGCGCGCAGCGCCGCCCGGCGATCTGGATGATGACGAGCAGTTCGCTCATGCCTGCATTCCTCCGGCGGCAATCCGCGCATGGCGCGCAGCGGCGAGGGCTGCCAGCAAGCCGTCGCGGTCATAGCGGTAGATGGTGTCGCGTCCGGCGCGTTCCTCGGGATGATCGCGCAGGCGGATCACCGGCCCGGCGGGGACGCGGCCGAGCGCTTCGGCAGCCTCGAACACGTCCTCCGAAAGGATCGTGACGACATCGCCGTCAGTGCTGTCGCCGGTGACGATGTCGTAGCCTGCCGCCGTGACCAGCGGAGCAAGGATGGTGCGCGCCCAGTCGCTGTCGGGCAGCGCGCAGCGCGGGCGTGCGCCGGGTGCGGCGAGCGGGGCCTCGCCGTGGCGGGCGAAGAGTGCGTGCGCGTCGATCAGCGCCACCGGCTGGCCGTCCACCAGCGTCATCGCCTCGATCAGCGGGTCTTCGGGCACTGCCACCAGCGCTTCGGTCAGTTCCACCGCATCCTCGACCGCGCGCACGGCATGGAGCAGTTCGCAGGCCCCGTCGCCGAGCCTCAGCAGGCGCAGCTTTTCGGTCGCAGGCAGGGTGTCGGGCAGGCCGACCAGCGGCAGGATCTGCCCCTCGATCACCACCCGCGGACGCGCGGCGGAACGGTCGATCGCGTCGGTTGCAGCGGTCTCGATACGCTGCACCAGTTCCAGCCGCACCGCCATGCGGCGACCGGCGAAGTCGGTGAACAGCATTGCCCGCGGCGCGGCGGCGACCGGCCCGGCGGCCTCCTCGTCGAGCGGCTGGAGCACCCGGGTGCGACCGTCCGAGACCAGATCATGCAGCGCGGCAATGTTGGTGACGTCGAGCAGCAGCACCGGCTGGCCGTCGTCGAGCAGGGTCGATCCGGCATAGAGTCCGGACTTCATCACCGCCGGGGCCAGCGGCTTGACCACCAGATCCCCGTGGCTGTGGATGCGTTCCACCACCAGCGCGAACAGATCGCCGCTCGCCAGCCGCAGCAGCACCAGCGTGAAGTCGCGGCGGGCATTGCTGCCCTCGAGGCCGAGCACGTCGGCCAGCATCAGGCAGGGGATGCGGTTGCCGCGGAAGGTGATCAGCGCGGCCTCGCCCATGCGGGTAAGTTCGAGCGCTTCGGGCGAGGCCTGGACGATCTCCTCGACATAGCCTTGCGGGATCGCGAAGCGCTGGGTGCCGACTTCGACTGTGAGGCCCGCGATGATGCTGAGCGTCAGCGGGATCTGCAGCGTGAACTGCGTTCCCGCGCCCGGCACGCTCGAAACCTTGATGCTGCCGCCCACCTTTTCGAGGTTCTGGCGCACCACATCGAGCCCGACCCCGCGGCCCGAGACCGCGCTGACGGTCTCGGCAGTGGAGAAGCCGGGTTCGAAGATCAGGTTGACCAGCTTCTCGCGCCCCATCGCTGCGCGTTCGGCCGGGGTGATGAGGCCGGTGGCGATCGCCTTGGCGGCGATCCGTTCCTCGTCGAGCCCGCGCCCGTCGTCGCGGATCACGATGGCGATGGTGTTGCCCGACTGGCGCGCGGCAATCGCCAGCATCCCGATCTCGCGCTTGCCCGCAGCAAGTCGGGCGGCGGGGGCCTCGATGCCGTGATCGATGGCGTTGCGGATGAGGTGGGTCAGCGGATCGCGGATCGTCTCGATCATTTCGCGGTCAAGTTCGACATCGCCGCCGTCGAGATCGACCATCACCTGCTTGCCGAGCTCGGCGGAAAGATCGCGCACCAGCCGCGGCAGAGCGCCGAACAGGGTCTCGATCCGCTGCATCCGCATCCGCGTGATCGCATCGCGCACATCGGAGAGGATTGCCGTGAGGCGCTCGAACGGGCCGTCGATGGTCGGCTGGTTGCCTGCCTGCCGCAGCCGGTGGGCAAGGTCGTTGCGCGCCAGCACCATGTCGGAAACGCCGCTCATCACCCGGTCGAGCAGTTCGACCGGCAGGCGGATGGTGCGCTGGGCCGGGGTGTTGTCCGTGCGGCGGATGGCCGGGCCGCCGGCATCGTCGCCGCGCTCGATCAGCGCGCTGGCCGGGGCATGGAGCGGGGTTTCGGCGGCGTCGGGGGTAGCCTCCGGCGCGGCATCGAGCGCTGCGATCAGCGCCTCGTCGCCGCCGTCCGGGAAATCCTCGCCCGCCTCGATGGCATCGACCATCGCCGCGATCCGGTCGATGATCGCAAGCACGGCGGAGACCAGCGCCGGGTCAGGCTCGCGCCGTCCCGCGCGGCAATCGGCCAGCGCGTCCTCGGCCGCGTGCGAGAGGGCGGCAAGGCGCGGGAAGTCGAAGAATCCGCAATTGCCCTTCACGGTGTGGACGAAGCGGAAGATCGTATCGAGGCGCGCGCGATCGCCCGGATCGGCCTCCCAGGCGACGATCTCGCCGCCCGAAGCCTCCAGCATTTCGCGGGTCTCGGCGATGAAATCCGCCAGCAGATCGTCCATCCGGTGCGCGCCCCTTTGTCTAGCGCGGCCCGTTATGCGGCAGTTTGGTTAATGAAGGCCTAGCGCCCGGCCCATGCCGGCTGCGGTTTCACAAAGATATGGCGCACCAGCACCACCGCCGAAACCGCGCCGAACAGGTTGGCGGCCAGTTCGGCGGTGAAGATCGCCGCGCTGCCCATGCCCGGCTGGAGCAGCAGCGCCACCGGCAGCATCACCAGGAACACGCGCGCCACCGATTGCATCAGCGCGAGGCCCGCCCGGTCGACCGCGTTCATGATGCCGTTGCCCACGATCAGCAGGCCGAACCCGGCATAGCCCCAGGCGGCGATCTTCAGGTAGAGCGCGAATTGCGCGACCACCGCGGGATCATCGGTGAACACCTGCGCGAAGCGCTCTCCGCCCGCTATCATGGCCAGCGCCACGCCGAGGCCCCACACGACGCAGAAGCCCGCGGCATAGAGCGCCGCCTCGCGCGCCCGGTCATAGCGGCCCGCGCCCCAATTCTGCCCGACAATCGCCCCTATCGCTCCCGACAATCCCAGCAGGGGAACGATCACGAAGCTTTGCAGCCTTCCGGCCGCGCCGAAGCCTGCCACCGCCGCCTCGCCCTCGAGCGCGACCAGCGCGGTCAGGATCGACAGGCCGAGCGGGTTGATCGCGTTCGAGAACGCCGCGGGCAGGCCGACACGGATGATCGCACGGGCCTGTTCGACAAGGTTGCAGTCCTTCAGCAGCGCAAGGTTGAGCGGCAGCGAGGTGCCGCGCAGCAGCGCCATTGCGGTCAGCACGCCGATTCCCCAGCCGATCACCGTGGCATAGGCCGAGCCCGCGATGCCGAAGCCTTCAAAGCCAAAGGCTCCCGTGATCAGCAACGGATTGAGCACCCAGTTGGCCGCCGCATAGGTGATGCTGACCGTGCTGGTGCGCTTCGCCTCGCCCTGTCCGCGCAGCACGCCGTTGAAGCCCATGATTGCAAGGCTGAGCGGGAAGCCGCAGGCATAGGGGGTCATGTAGGCGCGGATCAGCGGCATCAGCGCCGCAGGCGCGTTCATTGCATTGAAGATCGGATCGATCGTGAGCCACAGCATCAGGCCCATCAGCACGCCGACCAGGCCTGCAAACACGATCCCGAAATTCGCGCGCCTTGCGGCCCTTTCCGGATCGCCTTCGCCCAGCGCGCGGGCGACCACCGAATTGATCCCGACCATCACCCCCACCCCGAGCGAGGTGCTGGCCACGGCCACCGGGAAAATGAAGCTGATCGCGGCCAGCGGTTCGCTGCCGAGCTGGCCGATGAAATAGGCATCGACGATCCCGATCGACATGATCGCCGCCACGCCGATCACCGCCGGAAGCGTCTGGCTGACGAGATGCCCGGGAATGGACCCGCTGACCAGTTTGGGAAGGCTTTGCTCGGGCGCGTTCATCGGTTTAGCGGGCGTAGCGGGGCCCCGCGCGACTTGCAAAGCATTCCCTGTGCGTGCGATAGCAAATCCCAAGGACAGACGGAGAGGAACGGCCCATGGCAACCCAGCTCAAACCCGGAATCGAATGCAGCAAGGAAGAGTGGCAGGCGCGGCTTGACCTCGCGGCATGCTATCGCATCTTCGATCACCTCGGCTGGTCGGAATCGATCTACAACCACATCTCGCTCAAGGTGCCGGGGGAAAAGGACACCTTCCTCATCAACCCCTTCGGGCTGCTCTATAGCGAAGTGACGGCCAGCAACCTCGTCAAGATCGATGTCGAGGGGAACAATGTCGGCGGCTCGCCCTACATGGTGAACAAGGCCGGCTTCACCCAGCACGCCTATTTCCACAAGCATCTGGGCGGCCGTGCCGATGCGATCTGCCATGTCCACACCACCGCGACCATGGCGGTGGCGAGCCACAAGGACGGGCTGCTGCCGACCAATTTCTACGCCTGCAATTTCCAGGGCCAGATCGGCTATCACGACTTCGAGGGCGTCACCGTCCGCCCCGAGGAAGGCGAGCGGCTGGTGCAGAACCTCGGCAACCACACCATCCTGATGCTGCGCAACCACGGCCTGC
>CAZQOO010000030.1:14028-22511 GCA_964594845.1 uncultured Porphyrobacter sp.
TGGTGATGGACCGCACGATCCAGGGGATGTTCCTCAAGATGTGGGCGCTCCAGCGCGCCTGCGAGATCCAGGTGGCGACGCTTTCGATGGGCGATCCGATCCTCGTCCCGCAGGACGTGATCGACGTCCACCAGCGCGACCTGTCCGTGATGAGCGGGCAGGGCGGCGCCGGCCTGTTCGACTTCGAGGCGTGGAAGCGCCGCATCGACAAGATCGACGACAGCTGGCGTCAGTAACCCTTGTATCGGGCGTTCTATTTGGATCAATGGGATTGAGACATAGATGGCATTATCATCGATGATTGTGCTTTTGCTTATGCAGTCGGCGCCAATTCCAGACCTTCTTCTGTGTAGAGGTTCATCTGTCGGTGAGGTGGCTACAGGCCGGTCCTCTGCAATCGTTACCGATAGATTTGGCAACAGCGCGATCGGAAGTTCTGTTGATACCGAGGTCCGTGAGATAGATGCGACTGTGCAGCTTCGTCTCAACGGTGACGACCCGAGAGTTAATCTCCCGCGCATCTTCGCTCCCGAAATCTCTAGCTCAAAGGGAGGTTGGTATCGGGTCAAAGATCTAGAGATCACCGATGATCATATCCGAGGTAAAGTAGTATTTAATTTCATCGCATCTTCGCAATTCGAAATAGATCGTCGATCTGGTGTGCTCACATCGGCAGGCGGGTTTCAGGGTATGTGCGAAGCGGCAGAAATAAACGAACGTAAGTTCTAGTAGGGCTAATCATGTCGCGCATGACCGTCAACGAGCGGCCGGTCGAGTTCGACCTCGATCCGCGCATGCCGCTGCTCTACGCGCTGCGCGAGGCGATGAACCTCACCGGCACCAAGGCCTGCGGCGGCGGCGAATGCGGCGGCGCGTGCATGGTGCTGGTCGACGGGGTGGCGCTGCGTTCGTGCAAGATCACGCTGGCCGAGGCCGAGGGCCGGATCATCACCACCATCGAGGGGCTGAGCCGTGATCGCTCGCACCCCGTCCAGCAGGCGATGGTGGCCGAACAGGCGATCCAGTGCGGTTACTGCACGCCCGGCATCGTCATTGCCGCGGCGGCGCTGATCCAGCGCAATCCCGCCCCGACGCGCGAGGACATCCTCGAGGCCATCCCCAACATCTGCCGTTGCGGCGTCTATCCGCGACTGGTCCGCGCGGTCGAGCGGGCGGGCCGTGTGGCCCAGCGCCGCGAGAGCATCAGCGCCGCCCCGGCTCCCGGCATCAGCCCCGAGGACGCGGCTCAGGCAGTGCCGGCACTGCGGGTGACGGATGGCAACTGACTCCCTTCCCCTCGGGGAAGGGTGGAGGATGGGAGAACAAGGCCGCAAGGTCTCGCGTCCAAGTTGGCGTGGAACCCCCACCCCTGACCCCTCCCCAAGGGGAGGGGAGACAAAGCCTCAGAACCGTCCCGTGATCGTGAACCGCGCATTGAGCGGCGGAGCCACGGTCAGCTCGTCGGCCGAATGGGCATTGGGGAAGTAGAGCGTGTCGAACAGGTTCTCGACATTGATCTGGAAGCGCAGATTGTCGTTCACCGCATAGGACACGGCCATGTCCACCCGCGCATAGGCCGGCAGGGTTGCGGTGTTGCCGTTGTCGGCAAAGCTTTCGTCCTGCGCTGTCAGGCCCAGCCCGAAGCCGAGCTTTTCGGTCGCCTGGACGTTGTTCCAGATCGAGAACATGTGCTCGGGCAGCTCGCGCACGCGGCGCCCGGTCGGGCCGGTGCGGCTCTGCTGCTCGCCGTCGAGGTAGGAATAGCCCGCCGAGAGGAACCACCAGTCGGTGACCTGGCCCTGAAGCTGCGCCTCGAACCCGCGGATCCGGCTGTCGATCACGTCGAGCGTATCGGGGTCGTTGTCTGCCGGCTGGGGCGAGGACTGCTCGATCTGGAATGCGGCCGCCGTCAGCGCGAGGCCGGGGCGGATGTCCCACTTCACCCCCGCTTCGAGGTTGGAGAAGGTATCCGGGTCGAGCGCGTCCGCGGGCGGATTGATGTCGGCGAACTGGTCGCCCGAGCGCGGCAGGAAGGTCTCCGAATAGCTGGTGTAGAGCGACAGGTTCTCCTGCGGTTTGACGATCAGGCCGAGGCGCGGAGTGATTTCCTCGTCCTTGCGGGTGCGCACCACGCCGGTGCGGTTGTCGAGCACGGTGATTTCGAAGGAATCGAACCGCGCGCCGAGCACCACGCGCAGCCACTCGGCGATCTTCACCTCGTCCTGGATATAGGCCGAGAAGACGGTGAGATCGGCCTCGGTGTCATCATTGAGCGCGGTGAAACCGAAGCGGGTGGTGCGCCCGTCGGCGAGCGTACCGACCCCGCCGCGCATCGCGAAGGAGCGGACAGCGCTGAAGAATTCGACATCGGCGCGCCGGCCATCGGCCACGGCGGTGTCGAACACCGCGTTGAAGCGGTCATTGTCGTTGCTGGTATCGATATACTCGCCGCCGACGATCAGCGTGTGGCCGATCCCGCCGGTATCGAATTCGCCGACGAGGTTGCCCGACAGGATCAGGTTCCGGCGCTGGCCGTTGTCGATGTAGCCGTCCATCGCCACCACGTTGGTGGCCGGATTGTAGCCGACCGGGAAGTAGTTGGCATAGGTCTTGTCATAATCGCCATACTGGGCGGTGAGGTTGGCCTTGAAGCTGTCGGAGAAGCTGTGCTGCAGCGTGCCGCGCAGCACGTGCGCCTTGAAGGTGGCGTAGTTGTTGTCGGGATCGGCGAAGGTGATGCGCTGCAACGCGCGCACCGGATCGCCGTTGTCGTCGGTCGGGATGCCGCGATCGATGAAGCGTTCGTGATCGAGATATTCGTAAGACAGGTCGATGATCGTGCGACTGCCCAGTTCCACCCGCAGCGTCGGGTTGATGCTGATCTGCTCGCCGTCGAAAAGGTCGCGGTGGTTGTCCAGATGCTCGTAGGCGGCATTGATGCGCAGCGCGGCGCTGCTGCCGAGCGCGACATTGAGGTCGCCCCAGATGTCATAGGCGCCGATGCTGCCGGCCGAGGCGCGGAACCCGGCGAAGGTCTCGCCCACGACGCCCTTCTTGGTCACACGGTTGAGCACGCCGCCGGTGCCGCCGCGCCCGAACAGCAGCGCGTTGGGGCCGCGCAGGATCTCGACCTGTTCGAGATTGTAGAGCCCGCGGTAATACTCGACGTCGTCGCGCACGCCGTCGACGAAGAAGTCGGCGGTCGAGCGCACGCCGCGGAACACCACGGCGTCGCGGTGCCCTTCGCCCTGCGAATTGGTGACGCCCGGGGTGTAGAGCACGATGTCGGCGACGCTGTCGAAGCCCTGCCGGATGATCTGGTCGGCGGTGGTGATGCTCAGCGACTGCGGCACGTCGATGATCGGGGTCGGGGTCTTGGTGGCGTTGATCTGGTTCGAATAGAGCACGTCGCCGGTGACGACGATGTTCGGGCCTTCCGCGCCCGCCGCATCAGCCGCGTCGGCTGCGGCTGCGGCTTCAGCCGGAGCAGCGGTCTCCGCGGGCGCTTCGGCGAGGGCGGGGAAGGCGATCGCGGCGGCGCCGATCAGCAGGGTAGTACGGGCAAGGGGCAGAATCATCAGGGGCCTTTCGAGTGCTTGCGAGCCAGCTATTGCAACTTACTCGCATCTGCAAGGCCTGCGTGTCGTTGAAATTGATAATCATCAATCTGTAGCTTTTGCGCCGCACATCGCTTACCGGCCCCAGCAATGAGAGCTTCAGGAGCGCAAGGGATGAAGGCGACGATCTGGCACAACCCGGCTTGCGGCACGTCGAGGAAGACGCTGGCGATCCTCGAAAGCCTGAGCCGCGTGGAGCTGACGGTGGTCGAATATCTCAAGACCCCGCCAAGCGCCGAAAAGCTCGCCCAGCTCTACCGCGATGCCGGGATCACGCCCCAGCAAGGCCTGCGCCTGCGCGGCACCGATGCCGAAGAGCGGGGCCTGCCCGAAGCTGACGATGCGACGGTGCTCGCGGCGATGGTGGCCGACCCCAAGCTGATCGAACGCCCGCTGGTCGAGACCGACAAGGGCGTGCGCCTGTGCCGCCCGCAGGACGTGGTGCTGGAAATCCTCTAACCGCTAGCCGCGCTCGCGGGTGAGCTCGCGATCCGCCTGCAACTTGAACCACCCGTGCACCAGCACAATGGCGCATAGCGCGACGATCAATCCGAAGCCCAGCCAGTCGGAATGGCCGTAAAGCCACACGCCCAGCGCGGGCGCATAGATGTAGCTTGCGCCTGCGAGGCTGGCGACGATACCGCTCGCCTGCCCTTGCTCGGCCCGCGTCACGGCCAGCGAGGTGCCTGCCGTGGTGCCGGGCCGGAACAGGCCGAAGCCGAGCGAGGCGATGGCATAGCCCAGCGCGATCAGGTGCAGATCGCCCGCCACCGCCAGCACCGCCGTGCCCAGCGCCGCCGTGGTGATGCCCCACAAGGTCGCCGCGCGCGGGCCGAGATCGAAGCGCGGGATCAGCCCCCATTGCGCCAGCAGGGTTGCGATGGCCCCGCTCATCAGCACGAGGCCCACCGGCCCCGCACCCTCGGCGGGGGTGTCGCGCAGGCCCAGCCGGTCGAGCACCAGAAAGCCCGAAATCCCCAGCACCATCGCCTGCGCATGGCCGCCGAAGAACCCCGCGAACACCCAGGGCCTGAGGCGCGGGTCGCGCCAGCTGAGGCGCGGCGGCTCGCCGGCCTCCTCAGCCTCGCCGGACTCCTGCGGATCAAGCGGTGCGCCCGATCCGCTCGACGAATAGGCCACCGCTTGCCCGCGCGCGGCGAATTGCGGCTCGTCGTCGGGCAGGCGCAGGCGCAGCAGGACGAGCGCGATCACGCCGATCGCGGCAAAGCACAGGAACGGCCCCGTCAGCCCGATGCCGAGGAAGGGCAGCACCATCAGCGGAGCCAGCGCCGGGCCGATCACCGTGCCGAGGCCGAAGCTCGATGCGATCAGCGAGAGCGCCTGCGTGCGCTCGGCGCGCGGCGTGCGCGAGGCGACATAGGCCTGCACCGCCGGGGGCGCGGCGCTGCCGAACCCGCCATAAAGGCTACGCGCCGCGGCAAAGGCGATCAGCGTCCAGAAGGCATTCATCCAGCCCGCCAGCCCCGCCCACAGCGCCGCGCCGCACAGCACGAAAGAGGTGATGAAGCCGACAAGACCCACCGCCATCATCGCCTTGCGCCCGCGCTGGTCCGACCGCCGCGCCCACAGCGGCGCGCACACCACCCACAGCAGCGCCGACCAGCTATAAGCGAGGCTGATCCACACATCGTCGACCGCCAGAGCCGTGCCGATCGAGGGCATCACCGATTGCATCGCGGTGTTGCCCGCCGCGGTGACCAGCATCACCATGAACAGCAGCGCCATGCGCGCGGGCGGGATTGCGCCGCTCGCAGGCGCCTTGCCGGCGTGAGTCAGGTGAGGATCGGTCCCGGCCATCGCTCCTGCGTCTGCCCGGGCTATTCGAAGGTTTCGGACAGACGCTCGGGCGCACCGCCGGCGAGCTGGCGATGGATCGCGGCCAGCACGACGAGGAAGATCACCGTGATCATCGCGTTGACCAATGCGCTCACCGCAGCAATGCCGATCCGCGCCACCTCGCCGCCCGCTGCCGACAGGATCAGGGTCAGGATCCCTTGCACCAGCGCGCCGATGATCACGATCACCACGAACAGCAGCACGAAGAAGGCGAAGATGCGCAGGGAATTGCCTCTGGTCAGCCGCCACGAACGGGCGATGGCGGCAATCGGATTGCGCTCCTCGTCGATGGCGATCACCGGCGCGATCAGCGAGAACTTCACCGCAGCATAGATCACCACCACCACCAGCGCGAGCCCGCCAATCGCCACCACCGCCGGCGGCGCGAGCGCGGCCATCAGCCCCAGCGGCAGGCCGATGGCCACACCTGCTGCAAGCGCGCTCAGGAGCTGCGCGGCGATATAGCTCGGAATGCTCCTGATCCCCTTGCCCAGCGCTTCGCCCACCGTCGGATGGCCGCGATCGGACAATAGCGCCAGCAGGCTCATCGAGCCGATGAAGCCGGCAATGCTCACGGCCAGCAGGAACGGCCAGTTATCGGCATAGAGCGCGCTGATCTGCTCCATCGCCTGCTGCATCGCGACCTGCGGATCGCCGCTCTGGCGCTGGCCCGAGGCCGGGAGGGTGGCGGTCGTCTCGGGCACGAACAGCGCCGCGCCGAACGAGGGCAGGAAGAAGAACAGCCCGGCCAGCGCCGAGATCGTGTCCTTGTTGGCCCCGATCAGCGCGGTCGCCTGGGTCCAGGCCTTCCCCATGTCGAGCTTCGCGTTTGCCATGTCCGTCCGATCCCCGCGCGGCGATGCGAAGTGCAATCGCCTCTTGATATGCGCGCTCAATGCCCCCACCGAGGCGGCATGGCAAGCATTGCGCCCGAGACCCTGATGCCTGCGCCCCCCGAATGGCGGCGCGACACTGCGCCAGTGCCTTACACCGAGGCGCTGGCGGCGATGGAGGCGCGCAATCAGGCGGTGTTCGCGGGCGAGGCGGCGGAGCTGATCTGGCTGCTCGAGCACCCGCCGGTCTACACCGCCGGCACCAGCGCGGACCCTGCCGAACTGGTCGATCCGCGCTTCGAGGTGGTCGATGCCGGACGCGGCGGGCGCTACACCTATCACGGCCCCGGCCAGCGCATCGGCTATCTGGTGCTCGACCTCAACCGGCGGGGCAAGGACGTGCGCTGCTTCGTCCATGCGATCGAAGGCTGGGTGATCGCGACGCTTGCGCGCTTCGGGGTCGAAAGCTGGCGGGCCGAGGGCCGCGTCGGCATCTGGACCCGCGACATCGACGGCTCCGAGGCCAAGATCGGCGCCATCGGCGTGCGCGTGCGGCGCTGGGTGACGATGCACGGCTTCTCCGTGAACCTCGATCCCGACCTTTCCCATTTCGGCGGGATCGTGCCTTGCGGCATTGCCGAATACGGCGTCACCAGCATGGCGCGGCTCGGCCTCAAGGTTTCGGCGGAGGAATGGGACGCGGCGCTGCTGGCGACGTCGGAGGATTTCCTTGACGCATTGGACGCGGCGGCGAAAAGAGCGTGCCGATGAACCGCGCCGCTCCTCTTGCCGCCCTGATGCTGCTCGCCGCTGCCTGCACCGAGGAGGCGAGCGCGCCTGCCGAGCGCGGCGGCAAGGCGGCGGGCGAGGTGCTGGGCGGCTCGATCTCGGACGCGATGATCCCGCTGGAGCAGCTCGATTCGCAAGCCCCGCTCGCGCCGCGTCAGGTGCAGGGCGATACCTCGGCCGATCTCGACGCCGAGCAGCCGCTGGTCACGCCGGTCGAGGGGGTGGAGGGCGCTGCCCCGCAAAGCGAAGGGGCCGAAGCAGCCCCCGCTGCCCCGGCCCCTGAAGCGTCCGAGTAAAGGCGAGCCTTACTCCGCCGCCTGCGCCTGTTCCTCTTCGAGGGTCGGGTAGTCGACATAGCCTTCCGGAATCGGGAAGTACCAGCTCTTGGGCACGTCCTTGTTGGGGTTCCAGTGGGCTCCCACGGCGATGCGCTTGTCGAGATCGGGGTTGGAGATATAGGGCCGCCCGAAGCTCACCGCGTCGCACTTGCCGCTGGTGACATCGGCCTCGGCCTGATCGGCGGTGTAGTCGGAATTGAGGATCAGCTTGCCGGTGTAGATCTGGCGGATCAGCGGGCTCTGCTTGGGCACGTCGGTCTGGCCGAAGGTGCCCTCCGGCCCGGGCTCGCGCAGTTCGACGAAGGCAAGGCCGAGTTCCTCGCACACCTTGGCCGCCGCGCCGAAGGTGGCGGGCGGGTTGCTGTCATCGGTGCCCTGCGAATCCCCGTTAGGCGAAAGGCGGATGCCGACGCGGTCCGCGCCCCACACGTCGATGATCGCTTCGAGCACTTCGCGCATGAAGCGGGTGCGGTTCTCCGGCGAGCCGCCATATTCGTCGGTGCGCAGGTTGGTCTTGTCGCGCAGGAACTGGTCGACAAGGTAGCCATTCGCGCCGTGCAGCTGCACCCCGTCGAATCCGGCCTTCTTGGCGTTCTCGGCAGCGCGGCGGTAGTCGCCGATGGTGCGCTTGATGTCCTCGTGGGTCATTTCGCGCGCGACCGCATAGGGCTGCTTGCCGGTGGGGGTGTGGGCTTCGCCCGGGGCCTGCGTGGCGCTGGCCGAGAAGGGCGGTTCGCCGCCGAGGAAATAGGGGTGGACGATGCGCCCCATGTGCCACAGCTGCATGACGATCAGGCCGCCTTCCTCGTGCACCGCCGTGGTGGTGGCCTTCCATGCTTCGGTCTGCTCGTCGCTCCAGATGCCCGGCGCGCTCGGCCAGCCGAGCCCTTCGGTGCTGATCCCGGTCGCCTCGGTCAGGATCATCCCCGCGCCGGCCCGCTGGCGATAATAGAGCGCCATCAATTCGTTGGGCACGAACATCGGATCGGCCGCGCGCCCGCGGGTGAGCGGGGCCATGTGGATGCGGTTCTTGGCATGGAGCGCGCCCA
>CAZQOO010000031.1:0-8623 GCA_964594845.1 uncultured Porphyrobacter sp.
CCGGCCCAAGGGGCTGGTGATCGAATTGCGCGACGCGAGCGTGGTGAAAGCCCGCACCGACGCGACCTCCGCTGAGGCGGAAACGGACAAGGACGGACAATAATGCTCACCATCACCGATCTCCACGCCTCTGTGGGCGACAAGCCGATCCTCAAGGGCCTAACGCTGCACGTGCCTGCGGGCGAGATCCACGCGATCATGGGGCCGAACGGCGCGGGCAAGTCGACGCTGGCGAATGTGCTGGGCGGCAAGCCCGGTTACGAGGTGACCGGCGGCAGCGTCGAGTTCCGCGGGCAGGACCTGCTCGGCCTCGAACCGCACGAACGCGCGGCGGCGGGGCTGTTTCTGGGCTTCCAGTATCCGGTCGAGATTCCGGGCGTCTCCAACGTCCAGTTCCTGCGCGAGGCCTTGAACGCCCAGCGCAAGAGCCGCGGCGAGGAGCCGCTGTCGGGCGGCGACTTCCTCAAGCTCGCCAAGGACAAGGCCGCGCTGCTGAAAATGGACATGGACATGCTCAAGCGGCAGGTGAATGTCGGCTTTTCGGGCGGCGAGAAGAAGCGCGCCGAGATGGTGCAGATGGGCATCCTCGACCCGGCCTTCGCGGTGCTCGACGAGACGGATTCGGGCCTCGATATCGACGCCCTCAGGATCGTCGGCGCAGGCATCAACGCGATCATGCGCAGCCCCGAAAAGGCCGTGCTGCTGATCACCCACTACCAGCGCCTGCTCGATGTGGTGAAGCCCGACAAGGTCAGCATCTTGGCCAATGGCCGCATCGTCGAGACCGGCGGGCCGGAACTCGCGCTCAGGCTCGAGGCCGAGGGTTATGACGCGGTGATGGCGTGACGACAGCCACTCTCCCCACCCGCCGCGACGAGGCGTGGCGCTATGCCGATATGGACGCGCTGGCGCGGCTCGGCGTAGCGGCGCTCGACCAGTGGCAGACCATTGCCGTTGCCGCGGGCGAGAGCGTGACGCGCTGCCTTGTCGTCGGCTCTGACGCGCCCGAAGTCCACCGGATGCGCGTGGAGATCGGCGAGGGCGCGAGCGCCGCCTTCTTCGTCACCAATCGCGGCTCTGATTACACCCGGGTCGAGCTCGAAGTGCGGCTCGCCAAGGGCGCGCATTTCGAGTTCGGCGGGGTGACCATTGGCGGGGCGGGCGTGACACGCGAATTCGTGACGCAGGTCGTCCATGCCGAGCCCGAGGCGACCTCGAACCAGACGGTGCGCGCGGTCCACTGGGCGGGCGCGACCGGCAATTTCCTCGGCGAAATCAAGGTCGCGCGCCATGCGCAGAAGACCGACGCAGCGCAGGATTTCAAGGGCCTGCTGCTCGAAGCCGGGGCAAGCGCGAATGCCGTCCCGCAGCTCGAAATCTTCGCCGACGACGTGAAGTGCGCCCACGGCGCGACGGTGGGTGAGCTGGATGAAGCCGCGCGCTTCTACATGATGGCGCGCGGGGTCGATCCCGCCACGGCGCAGCGGCTGCTGGTGCAGGCCTTCATCGGCGATGCCTTCGTGGCGCTGGAGGACGAGGCCGAACGCGAGACGTTGCTCGATGCCGCGCTCGCCGCGCTGGAGGGGGCGAAGCTGTGAACGCTCCGGCTGCTATCGCCCCGCTGACTGACCTGCGTGCCGACTTCCCCGGCATGGTGACCCATGACGGCAAGCCGTGGCCCTACCTCGACACCGCCGCCACCGCGCAGAAACCGCGCGCGGTGATCGACGCCATGGCGCGCGCGCTGGGCGAGGATTACGCCACCGTCCATCGCGGGGTCTATGCCCGCTCGGCCGAGATGACGCTCGCCTACGAGGCGGCGCGGCGCAAGGTTGCGGACTTCATCGGCGGTCACGAGGACGAAGTGGTCTTCACCCGCGGCGCGACCGAGGCGATCAATCTTGTCGCCCAGACCTGGGGCCGGACGAACCTGAAGGTCGGCGACCGCATTCTGCTCTCGCAGCTGGAGCATCATTCGAACATCGTGCCGTGGCAGATGGTCGCCGCCGAAACCGGCGCGGTGATCGATGTCTGCCCGCTGACCGCCGATCACTGCATCGACCTGGACGCCGCCGAGTCAATGCTGACCGAGCGCCACAAGCTGGTGGCCTTCGCCCATGTCTCGAACGTGCTCGGCTCGGTGCTTGACGCCCCGCGCGCCGCGGCGCTGGCGCATCGGGTCGGCGCCAAGCTGCTGCTCGACGGGTGCCAGTCTGCACCGCACATGGGGGTCGATGTCGCCACGCTTGGCTGCGATTTCTACGTCTTTTCAGCACACAAGCTCTACGGCCCCACCGGCATCGGCGCATTGTGGGCGAGGGCCGACATTCTCAGCCAGATGCCCCCGTATCAGGGCGGCGGGGCGATGATCGACCGCGTGACCTTCGAGCGCACCACCTACGCCCCGCCGCCGCAGCGCTTCGAGGCGGGGACGCCCGCAATCACCGAGGCGATCGCGCTCGCGGCCGCGGTCGATTACGTCGCCGCCATCGGGCCCCAGCGCATCCACGCCCACGAACAACAGCTCGTCGCCCGCCTGCGCTGCGAGCTCGGGGCGATGAACGATGTGACCCTGTTCGGCCCGGCCGACAGCGCGGGGATCGTCAGCTTCGCCATCGACGACATCCACCCGCACGATCTCGGCACGATCCTCGACGAGGCGAACGTCGCGATCCGCGCCGGACACCACTGCGCTCAGCCGCTGATGGACTTCCTCGGCGTTCCCGCCACCGCACGTGCCAGCTTCGGGCTCTATTCCACCGAAGCCGATATCGACGCGCTGATGGCCGGGATCGCCCGCACCCGCCGCATTTTTGGAAAAGGATGAGAGCGATGGACAGCTCGACCGAAAAGCCCCCCCGCGCCCGTGTGGACGACGCTATCGACACTGACGCACCGCGCACCCGCGACTATCTCGACGGATTCCTTGCCGCCAAGCCCGCCGCCGATGCCGTGGGCGGCGACGGCAGCGATCTGCAGGCTGCGGTGATCGAGGCGCTGCGCGAGATCTATGACCCGGAAATCCCGGTCAACATCTACGATCTCGGCCTGATCTACGGCGTCGAGGTCGACGACAACGCCGATGCGACCATCACCATGACGCTCACCACCCCGCATTGCCCGGTGGCCGAGACCATGCCCGGCGAGGTCGAGATGCGCGTCACCTCGGTGCCGGGCATCCGCGATGCCGAGGTGGTGCTGGTGTGGGAACCGGCCTGGGGCCCGCACAAGATGAGCGACGAGGCGCGGCTCGAACTGGGGATGCTGTGACACTGGCACCCGCCTTGACGATCGCGCTGGCGGACTACCGCGACCCGCGCGATGCGGCTGACGTCGTGGCGCTGCTCGATGCCTATGCGCGCGATCCGATGGGCGGCGGCGAACCCCTGCCCGAGGCGGTGAAGGCGCGGCTGCCGGGCGATCTGGCGGCGACTCCCCACGCCTTCTCGCTGCTGGCGCGGATCGATGACAAGGCCGTGGGCCTTGCCAACTGCTTCATGGGCTATTCGACCTTCGCCGCCGCGCCGCTCGTCAATATCCACGATCTCGCGGTGCTGCCGGGCCATCGCGGCACGGGGATCGGCAAGGCGCTGCTCGCCGCGATCGAGGCCGAGGGCTTGAAGCGCGGGGCCTGCAAGGTCACATTGGAGGTGCTGAGCGGCAATCCGGCGCGCCATCTTTACGAGGCCTGCGGCTATGGCGACTACCAGCTCGACCCGGCCACCGGGCACGCGCTGTTCTGGCAAAAGAGGCTGACATGACCGAGACGACCACCACCACTCGCCCCGCGCCCAAGGCCGCCGTCACTCTGACGCCCTCCGCCGAGGCGCGTATTGCCGAGCTGATGAGCAAGGCGCCTGCGGATGCCATCGGCGTCAAGCTCTCGACCCCGCGCCGCGGCTGCTCGGGCCTTGCCTATTCGGTCGACTATGTCACCACCGAGGCGAAGTTCGACGAGAAGATCGAAACGTCCGGCGGCACCTTCTACATCGACGGGGCCAGCGTGCTCTATCTGATCGGCAGCGTGATGGACTGGCGCGAGGATGACTTCACTGCCGGATTCGTGTTCGAGAACCCCAACGCCAAGGGCGCCTGCGGCTGCGGGGAAAGCTTCATGGTGTGAGGTGGCTCGCCTTTGCTGTGTTGGTGTGATAAGACACCTCTATGGCAAAGCGCGGCAAGGACCTCCCGCCCGAGCGGATTGCGGAAGCAAAGGCGCAGCGTGCGCGTGAATTGCAGGCCATTATCGACCGCCTCGCAGGCGAGTTGGCGCGGCTTGAGGCACAACTTGCTGTGACCAACGATCAGAACGAGCGGATCATGATCAAGGCCGAAATCGTGCATTTCACGATGGCATTGCAGCAGTTGAACCGCGGCCCCGGCCCGAGCCGCCGCAAGCCGCCTGAAGCGGGTCTCCCCGTCCCCGCCATCCCGCCCAGCGGTCCGCAGCCCAAGCAGGGAGGTGCCGCCGCCCCGCTCGCATTCGACAGCTAGGCGCTTACATCTCCGCTGCGAGGCGCGCGATCAGGCGGCGCTCCAGTTCGTCCACCTCGCCATCGGCATCGATTATCTTTTCGAGCCATTCGTTCTCGTAATCGGTGATCTCCTCGCCGGCAGCAGCCAGCGCGGCGTAATCGGTGCCGGGCTGTTTCTTGCCGAACACCTTGCCGAAGTGGTTGGCGACGTTCGGCACCTCGCGCACCACGCGGCCCATGAAGCGGCCGACATTGGCCTTGTTGTCGGCCACGAAGGCTTCCAGCTCGCGCTTGCGCTCGTGGCTGACCTGCGCGTTCTGCAGGGTGAAGCCCTTGAGGTAGTTGGCGATCCCGTCGATGAACAGATCGTCCCACTCGGCGGCGTTTTCCTCGGCGAGGGTTTCGTCCTTCAGGCGGAACAGCATCTCGGCGTCGTATCGGGTGACGGCCGCGGGGCCGTGGCCCCCGCTCGCCCAGATCACGCGGCGGATGATGCGGCATTCGGCGGCGCTGATGTGCGTGGCCGACAGCTCCCCGCCGCAGCGAGTCGGGCCGGTCCCGGTCAGCACTTCGCGCTCGACCTGCGCCAGCACGTACTTCTTGAGCCGGTCGGGGGTGTTCTCCGCGCGCTCGATGATGCGCACCATGCATTCGAGTTCGACCATGCTTTCGACCACGCCGTCATGGTCGATCTGGCCGATCAGCCAGGCGGCCTCCTCGTCGCTGCACTGCAGGCGCGGCGGGGTGCCGTTGAGCACGAATTCGCCGATCGCCTCGACGAAGAAGTCGCACCACTCAGGGCTGCGCTCGCTCAGCGAGGTGTTGAGCGCGAACAGCGTCTCGGCCTCGCCGCGGGTGACGATGCCGTCGCCCCAACCTTCGCGGCGGAGCGCCATCAGTTCGTCGGCCGCGATCTGCCCGTCCGCAGCGGCGCGCTGGGCGATTGCGATGAAATGCGTGGTCATGCCCGTTCAAATCCTTACCGGTTTCGCCCTCGGGCATCGCACGAACAGGCTTAAGACGCGGTTACCGGCCTTCGATCTCGCGGATGCATGCCCCCCGATCGGCCTCGGCCCCGCCCTGTCGCAACCGCGCCTCGACATGCGCGGCGACCGGATCGATCCCGGGGCGCAGCGGATAGAGGTAGATGTCGAGCACGCAGGCCTGGCCCGAAAACTGGAGCTTGCGCGCATCGCCCTCGGCGACATCGAGCCGGGGCGTGCCGAAGCGCTGCGCCAGTGTCCGCGCATCCTGTCCGATCACGCCTTCGAGCCCCTGCGGGGCCATCACCTGCGGCACGCGCACCACCCCGGTACGGACCGGCGCGGGAGCGGGGGCCGGCTTGCTGCCCCCGGCGCAGCCGGCCAGCGCCAGCGCCGCAGCTGCCATGATGGAACGGGTGATCATGCCTCTGCCTCTACCTCTTTCTCCAGCCGCCGCAGCACCAGGTGCGTTCCCGCCGCCGCGCCCAGCACCGGGGCAATCAGCCCCGCCACCGGCACCAGCATCAGCCCGGCGACACTCGCGCCGAGCAGGAACCGCTCCGCTTTCCCGGCCGGATTGCCGCTCGCCGCAACCGCCTCGTGCCGCAGCCATGCCATGTCGGTCAGCTCGCGGCCGAGCAGCACCGCGTTCACGGCCAGAAACACCAGCGCCGGTCCCACGGCCGTGAAGGCGACCAGCGCCGCCAGCGGCAAAGCGAGCAGGTTGTAGCCCAGCGCCCGCATCAGGCCCCGGACCGAATTGGCCAGATCGCGGCGGAACGGCAGCGCCTGCGCCTGCGCCGCTCGCGCCGGATAGTGCCGCGCCTCGACCGCGGCGACCACCTCGTCGGCGAAGAACTGCAGCACCGCCATCGCCACTACCCGGAACAACAGCCACATCGCCACCGGCACCAGCACGAGCGCGGCGACGCCGGCCCATTCGCCGTCATAGCCATAGCGCTCGATCAGGGAAGCGAGCCCGAAATAGAGCCCCGCCCCCGCCGCCACGAACACTGCGAGCGTCAGGCCGACGCTCTTGACGACCACCGCGAGGATGCGGCGGTCGCCCAGCTGGCCCAGAGCCTTTGCAAGCGCGGAGAGAACGGCGGACATGGGCTCAGGCGATGCGGTCCGTGGGCGGCGAAGTCAACGCGATGATGCTGCGCCGCACACAGATGCTTGGCGCGGGCGGCGAAGGCGGCTAGGCGGCGCGCAGCCATTTTCCAAGGAACTGCCTGTGACCGCCACGACTCCGCCCCGTTACGACGTGATCGCCATCGGCAATGCCGTGGTCGACGTGATTGCCTCCTGCTCCGAGGAGCTCATCGACGAGCTCCAGCTCAATCGCGGCGGCATGACCCTGATCGACGAGGCGCGGGCCGAGGAACTCTACGAGGCCATGCCGCCGGCGCGCGAGCTTTCGGGCGGTTCGGCGGCGAACACGCTGGCCGGCCTTGCCACGCTCGGCCTGCAATGCGCCTTCATCGGCCAGGTCGCCGACGACCAGCTCGGCAAGGTGTTCCGCCACGACATGCGCGCCACCGGGATCGACTTCGACACCCCGGCGCGGCCCACCAGCGACAAGGACTCCGAACCGGCGACCGGCCGCGTGCTGATCTTCGTCACCCCCGATGGCGAGCGCACCATGAACACCTTCCTCGGTGCCGGGCAGTTCCTACCCGCCGCCGCGCTCGACGAAGCGCTGATCGCGAGCGCCGCGATCCTCTATCTCGAAGGCTATCTGTGGGATCCGGAAGAGCCTCGCCGCGCGATGCGCCGCGCGATCGAGGTGGCGCGCGATGCTGGCCGCAAGATCGCCTTCACCGCGTCCGAAAGCTTCGTGATCGAGCGCCACGGCGACGATTTCCGCAGCATGATCGAGGACGGCATCATCGACATCCTGTTCGTCAACGAGAGCGAACTGGCGACGCTGACGGGCGAGGATGATTTCGAGGCGGGCCTCGCGGCCATCGCCGGCAAGGTCCCGGTGCTGGTCGCGACCCGCAGCGAGAAGGGCGCAGTCGCCATCGCGCACGGCGAGCGCGCCGAAGTTGCCGCGGTGCCGGTGATCAAGGTGGTCGACACCACCGGCGCGGGCGACCAGTTCGCGGCCGGATTCCTGTCGGGCTATGTCAAGGGCGAGCCCCTGACGCGGTGCCTGAAGCGCGGCGCGATCTGCGCGTCGGAAGTCATCGCGCATTACGGCCCGCGCCCCGAGGCCGACATGCTCGCGCTGATGGAAGAGCGGTTGTAAATGTGCCCGAAGTGAGGCGCCCCTGTCTCCCTTCCCCTGTGGGGAAGGGTCGGGGATGGGGGGCCTGCCTTACGAAGGGGCGGAACCCCCACCCCCCAACCCCTCCCCAAGGGGAGGGGAGTATGGGATCCCCCGCGCAATAAAATAACAAAGTTGACGAAGTTGACACCGTGTCAACTTTGTCTCTTGCCATTTTATCGGGTAAGATCATCGATTTGCACCCGGAATAGGGCGCGGACGGACACAAGGCTTTCGCGAGCGAAGAGGCCTGTCCGGATGGTCTGGCTGCCTGACAATGGCAAAGAGCGCGACCACACAAGCGGCCGGTTGATACTGCATAGCCCTTCCCCTTGGGGAAGGGTTGGGATGGGGGTTCGGCACCTCTGACCGAAATACCCCCGTCCCCTGCCCCTCCCCGGGGGCGAGGGGAGTCATGGCGCGCAGCCTAACCCCGCGCCCGCCCTGTAGGAAAGCTCACTCGTCCGGCACGTAGCCCGCATCGCGCAGGGTCACCATGTAGCGCGCGATCTGGTCGATCTGCGGGCGGGTCAGGGTGAAATCCATATCCTCGGGGTAGTTGTGCGCTTGCGATAGCCAGTCGGCCAGCGACTTCTCCGACAGCCCGCGCCGGTTGGCGATCGCGGCGAAGCTGGGCGCGGCCGGGTTGGGCGAGAGGAACGGCGGCTCGACCGCATGGCACCCTCCGCAAGCCGCCTCGACAAAGGCCGGCGCGCGGGTGTCGACCGAGGGCGAGGTGGACTTGCCCACCATCGGGGGCGGGTTGTCGGTGCCGGGCGCGGTGGCGCAGGCGGTCAGCGCAAGCGCCGCTGCGGCGATGAAGGTGAGGCGATAGGTCATGCTGGTCTTATCCTCTCTCTCCGCCCTGCATTCCTTGATCGGGATCAATTTTG
>CAZQOO010000031.1:8723-17315 GCA_964594845.1 uncultured Porphyrobacter sp.
AAGCTGATCGCGTCGACCGCGGCATAGGCCTTGGCCTGCGCTTCCGTGACGCTGGCGCCGGTTGCCGTGACGGCGAGCACGCGGCCGCCATTCGCCACCAGCGCGCCGTCCTTCAGTGCGGTGCCGGCGTGGAAGACCTTGGCAGCACCCGGCTCCACCCCCGACAGATCGATCGCGCCGCCCTTCTCGGGGGTGCCGGGGTAGCCCTTGGCGGCCATCACCACGGTCAGCGCGGTCTCGGCGCTGAGGGTGACTTGGGTGCCTTCGAGTGTACCCGTAGCGCAGGCGAGCATGAGCGCCACCAGATCGCTCTGGAGGCGCATCATCAGCACCTGGCATTCCGGATCGCCGAAGCGGGCGTTGTATTCGATCAGCTTGGGGCCTTCGCTCGTCAGCATCAGTCCGGCGAAGAGCACGCCCTGATAGGGGTTGCCCTCCTCGCGCATGGTGCGCACCGTGGGTTCGATGATCTCGGCCATCACGCGGGCCTGCAATTCGGCGGTCAGGACAGGGGCGGGGGAATAGGCGCCCATGCCGCCGGTGTTAGGGCCGGTGTCCCCGTCGCCCACGCGCTTGTGATCCTGGGCGCTGCCGAAGGGGACAATCGCGGTGCCATCGGTAAGGGCGAAGAAGCTCGCCTCCTCGCCCTCCATGAATTCCTCGATCACCACCTGCGCGCCTGCCCCGCCGAAGGCGCCGCCGAACATGTCGGCGAGCGTTTCCTCGGCATCAGCGAGGGTTTCGGCGATCACCACGCCCTTGCCGGCCGCGAGCCCATCGGCCTTGAGCACAAAGGGCGGGGCAAAGCGGGCGAGGGCGGCGCGGGCCTCCTCAAGGCTGGAGGTGCGCACGTAGCCGGCGGTCGGGATGCCCGCACGCTGGCACAGGTCCTTGGTGAAGCCCTTGGAGCCTTCCAGCTGGGCGGCGGCCTGCGAGGGGCCGAACACCGGCACGCCCGCGGCCCTCAGCGAATCCGACAGCCCGTCCACCAGCGGCGCTTCGGGGCCGACCACCACGAGGTCGATGACGTGGCTCTCGCAGAAGGCGATGACCCCTGCGTGATCGCTCACATCGAGCGCGACGCACGCGGCTTCCTCGGCGATGCCGGGATTTCCGGGGGCGGCGTAGAGCTTGGTCAGACTCGGGGATTGCGCCAGCGCCCATGCCAGCGCATGTTCGCGGCCCCCAGACCCCAGAAGCAGGATATTCATGGCCCCTCCGCCCAACTCCGATAACGATGCCGGGCTGGTAGCGCGCCAAAGGCAGGGCGACAACGCCCAGCCGCTGACGATCAGCGAGATATCCGCGCTGCTCAAGCGCACGGTCGAGGACCGTTTCGGTTTCGTGCGGCTGCGCGGCGAGCTTTCGGGCGTGAAGCGGGCCGCCTCGGGCCATTTCTACTGCGCGCTCAAGGACGAAGGCGCGGTGATCGACGGGGTGATGTGGAAGGGCAACGCCGCGCGCCTGAACTTCCGCGCCGAAGACGGGCTGGAGGTGATCGCCACCGGCAAGCTGACGACCTATCCGGGTCGCTCGAAATACCAGATCGTGATCGACAGCCTCGAACTGGCGGGCGAGGGCGCGCTGCTGGCGCTGCTGGAGAAGACCCGCGCAAGGTTGGCGGCGGAGGGGCTGTTCGATGCGGGCCGCAAGCGCCGCCTGCCCTTCCTGCCGCGCGTGATCGGCGTCGTGACCTCGCCCACCGGCGCGGTGATCCGCGACATTCTCCACCGGCTGGCCGACCGCTTTCCGAGCCATGTGCTGGTCTGGCCGGTGCTGGTGCAGGGCAATGGTGCGGCGGAGCAGGTGGCTGCCGCCGTGCGGGGGTTCTCTGCGCTTCAGCCCGGCGGCCCCGTCCCGCGCCCCGACGTGGTGATCGTCGCGCGCGGGGGCGGCTCGATCGAGGACCTGTGGAGTTTCAACGAGGAAGTGGTGGTGCGCGCCATCGCGGAGTGCTCGATTCCCGTAATCTCTGCCGTGGGCCACGAGACCGACACCACGCTGGCCGATTTCGCCGCCGACCGCCGCGCGCCGACACCCACCGCCGCCGCCGAAATGGCGGTGCCGGTGCGCGCCGACCTCGCCTTCACCCTCACCGATCTTGCTGCCCGCCAGCGCCGCGCGGTCTATCGTCCGGTCGAACTGGGGCGCGAGCGTCTTGCCGCCCGCGCCCGGCTGCTGCCGCGGCCCGAGAACCTGCTCGCACCCCAGACCCAGCGGCTCGATGACCTGTCCGAGCGCCTGCGCCGCGCTCTCGGCGACCGTTCGGCCAAGGGGCGCGAGCGGCTGGCGGGGGCGGCGGCGCGGCTTTCGCCGGGCCTGCTCACCCGATCCGCCGCCGAGGCGCAGCGGCGGCTCGACCGTGCGCGGCTCGTCCCGGCGCTGGTCGAACGGCCCTTGCGTCAGGGCGCCGACCGGCTCGCCGCGCTGACCCGCGTGATGAGCCAGCTCCACCCCGAAAAGCCGCTGGAGCGCGGCTATGCGATCATCCGCTCGGCCGAAGGCAAGGCGCTGACCACCCGCGCCGAGGCGGCGGAAGAGGCGGCGCTGGTGCTGCAATGGCGCGACGGGACGCTCGATGCCGTCCCCGCCGGCAGCGCCCCGCCGCAGTCAAGGCCGCGCCCCGCGCCCGCGCCGAAACGCCCCGGTCCCGCACAAGAAGATTTGTTCGGATAGCCGCGCGGTGCTATCGGGAGCACCATGCTGATGTCCTCCGCCGACAAGACCGCCAAGCTTTACTATGGCCCCTCCAGCTTCCGCGTGCTGCGTCCGGGCAGCCATGTGCTGTGCGCGGTGACGGGCGAGGAAATCCCGCTCGCGGAACTGCGCTACTGGAGCGCCGAGCGGCAGGAGGCCTATGCCTCGTGCGAGATCGCGACGCGCCGCCTGCTCGGCCTCGACCGCACCTAGGTGCAAGGCCGGATCTTTCGCTGGTTGCTGCTGGTCGTCGTGGCTCTGGGCCTTGGCCCGGGCCTGTTCTGGCGCACCCCCACTGGCCTGCGCAGCGACGGCGCGGCGGTCAGCGTCACGCGGATAGCCGACCGCGCGGGCGTTGCGGGGGAGCTCACCCTGACCGGCGCCTGGGAACTCAGCTCCCCTCACGGCTGGTTCGGCGGCTTTTCCGCGCTGGTGGCAGACGATGAGGGCGGGCTGATCGCGGGCAGCGACCGGGGCTGGCTGCTGGAGATCGATCTTTCCGGCCCTGCCCCGCGCGCGATACCGGAATCGTTCCGTTTCGTCGGCCGCCGCGCCGGCGTGCGCGACGAGGTGGTGGATCTCGAATCGCTCGCCCGCGATCCCGCCGACGGCACGCTGTGGGCGGGCTTCGAGGCCTTCAACCAGATCGAGCGATTCGCACCCGACGGCACCCGCACCTTCCGTGCCCCGCCCGAAATGGCGCGCTGGAGCCGCAACAGCGGGGCGGAGACGATGGAACGGCTTGCCGACGGGCGCTTCGTGGTGATCGCCGAGGGGCCCGAGCGCGGCGGCAAGGCCCTCCACCGCGCGCTGCTGTTCGCGCGCGATCCGGTGGAGCCGCAGACGCCGGCCGCCTTCCGCTTTGCCTCATGGCCCGGTTACGATCCGGTCGATGCCACCCAGCTGCCGGACGGTCAGGTGCTGATCCTGCTGCGGCGGGTCGAATATGCCCTGCCGGCGCGCTTCGACACTGCCATCGCCATCGCCGATCCGGCGGCGATCCGTCCCGGCAAGCCATGGCGCGGGCGAATCATCCAGCGCCTCACCAGCGGGGTCTTCGCCGACAATTTCGAGGGCATCGCCTTCGTTCCCGACCCCGCCGATCCGTCACGCGGGGCGGTGTGGGTGATCGCCGACGACAATTTCTCGGCGTTCCAAAAGAGTGTGCTGGTGAGATTCGATTGGGTGGGGCGGCCAGAGAACGGGAACGTCTGCGCCATCGAAGGTGGCCGCAAACGAAAAAGCGCCCGGTCGCCCGGACGCTTGATCGATTCGCCTTGTCCCGCAGGACGGCGCGATTAGGCTGCGGCGCGGGCCTTCACCAGCTCGCGCTTCACCTTCAGCGCGTTGGCCGAAAGCTTGTCGTCGCTGGTCTTGAGCAGCCAGTTGTCGAGCCCGCCATTGTGCTCCACCGAGCGCAGGCCGTGGGTCGACACGCGGAACTTGAAGCCGCGATCGAGGGTCTCGCTCAGCAGCGTCACGTTCTGCAGGTTGGGCAGGAACACGCGCTTGGTCTTGTTGTTGGCGTGGCTCACATTGTGGCCAACCTGGCGGCCCTTGCCGGTCAGTTCGCAGATGCGCGACATGGTGTGTCTCTTCTCGTAAAGTTCGGATGTGGTCCGGGAAAGCGGCGCGCATAACGGGGCAGACCCGAATCGTCAAGCAAGTTGCGCCCTCGCCTCGCCCGGAGTAGCGCGGCGCGGATGACCCACTGGCCGCTCCCCCTGCCGATGCAACGCGCACTCGCTGCGGCGCGGGCGGCGGCTGGACTGGGCGAAGTGCCGATCGGCGCGGTGATCGTCAAGGACGGCAGAGTGATCGCCGAGGCGCACAATACCCCCCGCACGGATCACGACCCCACCGCCCACGCCGAGATTCTGGCGATTCGCGCTGCGGCCAAGGCGCTGGGCGATGAACGCCTGACCGGCTGCGAGCTATGGGTGACGCTGGAGCCCTGCGCGATGTGCGCAGGCGCAATTGCCCATGCGCGGATCGCCCGGCTCTACTACGCCGCCAGCGACCCCAAGGGCGGCGCGGTCGAACACGGCGCACGGGTGTTCGAACAGGAGCAGTGCCTGCATCGCCCGGAGGTCTATTCCGGCATGGGGGAGGCGGAATCCGCAGCCCTTCTCAAAGGGTTTTTCAGCGCGCGGCGTTGAGGCAGGACAGGCGGGGCCGGAGCCGGCCCTGCGAGGGAGCCCATGCGATGACCACCAGAGCCCTGCTGCTTGCAACCGGGGCGGCGCTGATCCTCACGCTCGCCAGCTGCGGCGGCGAGGATGGGGGCACGCCGAGCCCCTCGCCCACACCCACGCCTTCGCCCAGCCCGACACCGACGCCCTCGCCCACCCCCAGTCCCGCCGGCTTTGTCCAGACGCCCGACATCACCTATGGCAGCGGCGCGACCACCAGCGGCGCAATGGCGCTGCAACTCGATCTCTACCGGCCCCAGCTCGCCTGCACTGCCCCGCGCCCGACCGTGGTGTTCGTGCATGGCGGCGGCTTTGTCGGGGGTAGCCGACGCGGGGCGAATGTCGATGCCATTGCCCAAGCGGTGACGGCGCGGGGGATGAACCTGATGTCGATCTCCTACCGGCTGGAAGGCGACAATCCGGTGATCTCGGCCGAATTCGCCGCGTTCGAGGCCTCCTATCAGGCCGGCAACACCACCGAGCCACGCGCTCGCGTCACCGCCTTCACCGCCGCGGTCGAGGATGCCACCCGCGCGCTGCGGTGGGCGGAGGGCAATGCGGCGACCTATTGCATCGACGCGCAGAGGTTCGGAGTGTGGGGCGGATCGGCCGGGGCCTATACCGTTCTGCACGTCACCTACACGCTCGACGAATTTGCCATCCCGCGCCCGCCGGTGCGGGTGGTGGTCGATTACTGGGGCGGGCTGTTCCGTGACGAGGACATGGAGGCGGGTGAGCCGCCGCTGTTCGTCATGCACGGCACCGCCGATCCGACCGTGCCCTATGCCGAGGCAGTGCAACTCACCAGCCGCGCGGGGCAGGTGGGGGTGCCCTTTACCTTCTATTCGGTCACCGGCGGCGGGCACGGCTTTGGCGACACGGGCTTTTTTACCCTACAGGTCGAGGGCCAATCCATTGCCGACCGGACGGCGGCCTTCGTCGACGCGCATATGCGCCCGGGCGGCGTGCCAGTTTACGAAAGGCGGGATTTGCAGCGTTAGCGCCGCTACCCCTGCCCTCTCCCGCGCTCCTGCACGGCGGCGCGGCGGGCCTCGACGTCTTCGGGGGCCACGGCGGAATTCGCGGCGCTCGAACGCTCCGCTTCAAGCGCCAGCCCCTCGCCGAAGCTCAGGGCATAGCCATCGTCGATCAACCGCTTGTAGAGGCCAAGGAAGGCCGGATCGATCCCCGCCATGTCGCCCGCCAGCTTGTGCGCCAGCGGCAGCAGCTCGTCGGCTGCCACAACATGGTTCACCAGCCCCCAGCCATGCGCGGTGGCGGCGTCGAGGAAGTTGCCGGTAAAGGCGAGTTCCTTCGCGCGGCTGATGCCGATCATGCGCGAAAGCTTCTGCGACAGGCCCCAGCCCGGCACGATCCCGACCCGCGCGTGGGTGTCGGCGAAGCGGGCATTGGTGCTGGCGATCAGCACATCGCAGGCGAGCGCGACTTCGAAGCCGCCGGTGATCGCCACCCCGTTGATCGCGCCGATCACGGGCTTTCTGCACAGCTCGATCGCCTTGACCGGATTGTCCGCCGGGTCGGTGGCGTTGGCGCTGCCGAGCGCGCCTTCCTCGCTGCCCAACTCCTTGAGATCGAGCCCTGCGGTGAAGGCGCGCTCGCCCGCACCGGTGAGGATCACTGCGCGGACATTCTCGTCGGCGTCCACCTGCCGCATCACCTCGGCAAGCCGCTTCCTCAGCGCGCGGTTCAGCGCATTCATCGCCTGCGGGCGGTTCAAGGTGACGGTGGCAACACCATCCGCCACGTCGAGAAGGATCACATCGTCCATCACAAACTCCAGTCGATGGCGCCGCGCCCGTTGGCCTCGAGGAAGGCATTGGTCTGGCTGAACGGGCGCGAGCCGAAAAAGCCGTTATGTGCCGATAGCGGGCTGGGGTGGGCCGAGGCCACTATCAGATGGTGCGAGGCGCGCCCCAGCGCCGGCACTCGGCTGGCTTTCTTCTTTGCGTGAGAGCCCCACAGGATGAAGACGGTCGGCACATCGCGCTCCGCCACGGCGGCGATGCAGGCATCGGTGATCGCGTCCCACCCGCGTCCGGCATGGCTGCCCGCCAGCCCCGCCTCGACCGTCAGCGTGTTGTTGAGCAGCAGCACACCCTGCCGCGCCCATTTCGACAGATCGCCGCTGGCCGGGCGGGGCAGGCCGAGATCGCTCTCCAGCTCCTTGTAGATATTGACCAGCGAAGGCGGCGGACGCACGCCCGACTGGACCGAGAAGGCGAGGCCATGCGCCTGTCCCGGCCCGTGATAGGGGTCCTGCCCGAGGATCACGCAGCGCACCGCGTCAAGCGGGGTGAGCGCGAGCGCGGCGAGGCGGGTTCCGCGCGGGGGATAGATCACCTTGCCCGCGCTTTCTTCCGCCTTGAGCCACCCGCCCAGCCGCCGCGCCTCGGGGCTCGCCAGCGCCGGTTCGAGCGCGCTCCGCCAGCTTTCGGGGATGGCTTCGGACACAGCAAACTCCGCAAGGGTCGAGCGCAGCCGGGACGTGTCGCCTGATCTGTCCTGACTGCGCTCTGCCCCAAGGCCTAGGTGACCCGCGCCCCATGCGCCACTGGCCCCTTCCCCTCTTTCCCCAATCGGCGTAGGGCGACAGGCATGGCTGTGCATTTTCACGAGGAAGACCTGCCCCCCGGCGTGCTGACCGGGACGGGCGCGATCGCGGTGGATACCGAGACCATGGGGCTCGTCACCCCGCGCGACAGGCTGTGCGTGGTGCAGCTCTCCGATGGTTCGGGGAGCGAGCATCTGGTGCGCTTCGCACCCGACAGCAGCTATGATGCGCCCAACCTGAAGGCGGTGCTGGGCGATCCGTCGCGGCTGAAGCTCTATCACTTCGCGCGCTTCGATCTCGCGGCGCTCCAGCATTATCTCGGTATCATGGCCGGGCCGGTGTTTTGCACCAAGATCGCCAGCCGCCTGACCCGCACCTATACCGATCGCCATGGGCTCAAGAACCTCGTCGAGGAACTGCTCGGCGAAAGCCTGTCGAAGCAGCAGCAGTCCTCCGACTGGGGCGGGCCGGTGCTGTCGGATGCGCAGCGCGAATATGCGGCGAGCGATGTGCGCTTTCTCCACCGGTTGCAGGCCGAACTGACGCTGCGGCTGGAACGCGAGGGGCGGATGCATCTGGCGCAGGCGTGCTTCGATTTCCTGCCGGCGCGCGCGCTGCTCGATCTCGCCGGCTGGCCCGAAGCCGATATCTTCGCCCACGCCTGACGCAAGCCTGCGGCCATGGTCACCAGCCATATCCAGACCGAGACCAGCGAGGCCCGCGCCCTCAGGGGACGGCGGCAGCACTTCGCGGCGCCCGGCGGATCGCATGACCGGCTGGTGGCCTTCCTCGCCCGCGCCCTGCCGATGATGGTGGGGATCGTCGCCGCGCTGATGGTGATCACCCCCTTGAGCCCGCGCGGCGAGGTGAGCTTCCTGCTCGACCGCAACAAGGTCGCGCTGATCGACGAGCGCCTGTCGGTCGACAACGCCATGTATCGCGGGCGCGACAACCAGGGCCGACCCTTCTCGCTGATGGCGGGCGAGGCGGTGCAGCGCTCCAGCGCCGAGGGGCTGGTGCGGATGCAGGATCTGGTCGCGCAGATGGTGCTGTCCGATGGCCCCGCCCGCCTCAGCGCCGCCGGCGGCACCTATGACATCGACGCCGAGACCGTGGCGGTCGACGGCGCGG
>CAZQOO010000031.1:17415-22270 GCA_964594845.1 uncultured Porphyrobacter sp.
GCCGCCGGCGGCACCTATGACATCGACGCCGAGACCGTGGCGGTCGACGGCGCGGTGCGGCTGACCGCGAGCGATGGCTACGCGATGGTCGCGCGCGGGGTATCGGTCGATCTGAAGGCCAAGCTGATGCGCGGTGACGAGGGCGTTTCGGGCGAGGTTCCGGCCGGGACCTTTTCCGCCGACACGATCCGCGCCGACCTTGGCGCGCGCACGCTGACGCTGGACGGCCATGCGCGCCTGACCATGATCCCTGGCAAGTTGAGGATGCCGTGATGACCCACTCCACACCCCGCAGCCCGTGGCACCGTATCGCGCTGGTCTGGGGCACGGGCGGCTTCGCTCTCACCACCGCGCTGGCCGGCGGCGTGGCGCTTCATGCGCAGAGCATCGCCAGCCACGATTCCTCCGCGCCGGTCAACTACGCCGCCGACCGGATCGAATTGCAGGACCGCGAGAACCGCGTGATCCTGTCGGGCAATGTGGTGATCGAACAGGCCGGCCTTACCGTCCGCTCGGCGCGCACGCTGGTCAATTTCACCGACACCGGCTCACTGAGCATCCAGCGCATCACCGCCACCGGCGGGGTCGAGGTGACGCGCGGCGACGAGCGCGCCAGCGGCGACAACGCGATCTACGATTTCAACCGCCGGATCATCACCATGGCCGGCAATGTCCGCCTGCGCCGCGGGAGCGACACATTGAATGGCGGGCGGCTGGTGATCGATCTTGAAAGCGGGCTGTCGAGCGTCGATGGCAGCGCTGCCGGTAGCGGCGTGGCGGGCAGCGCGACCGGCAAGGGCCGGGTGACGGGCAGCTTCACCGTCCCGCAGCGCGACAAGAAGTAACCGGAGAGCGCCGCCCTAGTAGGCGTTTTCGTGGCGCAGCACCTTCACGGTCCGCAGCACGATCTGGATGTCGCGCAGCAGTGACCATTCGGCGATGTATTCGAGATCGGACTGCAGCCGGTCGGTGAGATCCTTCTCCCGCTCGGTCGCGCCGCGGTGGCCGCGCACCTGCGCGAGGCCGGTCAGCCCCGGCTTGAGGCAATGGCGCTGCCAGTACTTGCGATCGACCTCCCAGAAGAACTTGTTGTTCGCCTGGGAGCCGATCGCGTGCGGACGCGGGCCGACGATCGACATGTCTCCGCGCAGCACGTTGAAGAGCTGCGGCAGTTCGTCGATGCTGGTGCGGCGGATGAAGGCGCCGATGCGGGTGATGCGGTCATCGTCGCGCGATGCCGAGCGGTTGCCGTCGTGATCGAGCCTTTCAGGCCGCATCGAGCGGAACTTGTACATGTCGAAGAACTGGTTGCCCCGGCCCAGACGCCGTTGCACGAACAGCACCGGTCCGCCGTCCTCAAGCTTGATCAGCACCGCCACCACGATCAGCAGCGGCGACAGCGCGAGCAAGGCAGCCCCGGCAAACAGGGTGTCGAAGGCGCGCTTGACGATCCGCGCGCGCAGCCGCAGCGGGCCGGTCGAGACGACCAGCGTGGTGCGGTCGAGATCGTCATAGCGATGCACGCCGACCGCGCCGAGGCTGTGTGCCGGTTCGCTGACGATCTCGCCATAGACCCCCGCCGACTTGAGCAGGAAGGCCCAGTCCTCGCGCCGTTCGCGCGGGCAGCTCACCACCACGTGATCCTGATTGCGCAGCAGCTTGCCGAGCCGGTCGAGCATGAAGGGATCGTGGCTGCCCGGATCGAGGCCGAATTCGGCTGCCGAGACGATCACGGCATCGGGATAGGGGAAGCTCGAACCGCCGTCGTCGATCACCAGATGATTGGCGACCCGCCCGTCCCAGCGCCACTTCACCAGCCCGCTCACCGCCCGGCGCATGACCACCAGCATGATGGCGGTGAACGCCAGCCCCAGCGTCACCGCGGCGCGGGAGAAATCGTCGTTGGACTTGGTGTAGAAGGCCACGAAGTTGATGAGGCCGGCCGAAATCACCAGCGCGATCAGCGCCTGGCGGGTCGCGTGCAGCCAGTCGGCCAGCCCCTTCAGCCCGTAGGAACCGTTATACAGGGCAATCGTGTAGAAGGCGGGCAGCATCGCCTGGGCGGCCAGCATCGCACGCGGTTCGGCCCAGCGGCCTTCCCACACCAGGCTGCCGAGCGCGAAACCGAAATTGAACAGGATACCATCAGCCAGAAGCACCAGCGCATAGGTGCGCAGGCGGCGCCGCTCGAGCGAGGGCACGAGCTTCTTCTCGACATTCTCGTGCCGAACCGATTCCAGAAGTCTCGGTGTCACGCGATTCATTCGGACCTTCCCCCAAAGGTGCGACCCTTACAGGGCAATACCTAGGCACCTTTACATAGAAAAGATGCTTTTGTGCGACTGCGAAATGCAGCTTGTCACATAATGAGAACTGTTCGGCCCTTCCGGACCCTTCGCGGCCTTATCGTTTGGCGGCGTAGCGTGCGATTTCCGCAAGTTCCTGCGCCAAAAGCAGCTCGGCAGCCTGGCTGTTGGCCAGCAGTGTGCGGTGCAGCCGGGTGAGTCGCGGGATGAGCCGGTCGAGCCGGGTGTCGTTGCCGCCGCGCTGGGCGGGCTGGCGCCAGCGCTCGAACTGGTTGCGGATGTCGCGCTTCTCCTTGAAGAAGATGCCGAGCCGCATTTCCGCACCCTTGTCGATCCGCTCGAATTGCCCGCGCGGGCCGAGGTGCGCCATGATCTGCGCCAGCTGCGCCGCGCGCCGTTCCAGCGCCAGCGCAAGGCCGACCGGATTGAGCCCGAGCTCGCGCATCCGCCGAATCTCGCCGCTCACCCGCGCCAGCTCGCCGCCCAGCACGGCGTTGACCAGCGGGGCAAAGCCGTCCTCCTCGGTGGCCGCACCGATCGCGGCGTGATCTTCGGGCGTGGCGGCGCGGGGCGATTGCGGATCGGCCCCGCAATAGAGCGCGAGCTTGTCGACCTCGGACTGGGCGAGGCGCACGTCGAGCCCGGCGGCGCGGGCGATGCGTTCCGCCAGATCGCCCCCGAGCCTCAGGCCGGCCGCATCGGCCATGCCGCGCACCGCCTGCGCGACGGTGGAAAGATCGGGCGGGTGGAACATCGCCACCACCGCATCCTTGCGTTTTTCCAGCAGCTTGGCGGTGCGCGACTTGTCGGTGGCGGAGGTTGCGACGATGATCACCGGCGCGGCTGCGCCCGCGCCCGCCTCGCCGGTCTGGATCAGCACTTCGAGCGCGTCATGCGCCTCGTCGCCGCTGGCGCGCACCCAGATGTGGCGCTTGCCGCCGAACAGCGAGGTCGAGCGCGCCTCGTCGCCGAGCAGGGCGGGATCGCGCTTGATGTCCGCCCCCGCCAGCTCGACCCGGTCGCCTGCATCGGGCAGGGCGGCGGCAAGGCGATTGGCGGCAGCGCTGGCTCCGGCCTCGTCAGGGCCGCAGAAGAAGAAGATCGCATGACCCTCGATGCCGGCAGGCAGGCCGCGTGCGAAATCGCTGTTCTTGAGCTTCATCGGGCCGCTTCGGCACGGCTCCGCAGCGCCAGCGAGACCTGCGTCGCCATCTGTTCGGCCAGTTCGAGCGCAAGGTTTTCCAGCGCCTTCTGCTCGGCGGCGATGGTGGCATATTCGGAAGACACCACGTCGATCCCCGCGTCGGAACCGGCAGTGGCATCGAGCAGGATCTTGCCGCTCGCGATGTCGATCAGCTGATAGCGCGCGCGCAGGATGCGGCGTTCGCGGCTGATGGTGTCGTCGTTGAGCACGCCGAGCGCTTCCAGCGAATCGTCGAGCCGCACGTCGAGCCGGTAGGCCGGCGTGGTGTTGCCCGCGACCCCGAGCCGGTTCTGGAGCGCGTTGCGCACCAGCCAGCCGCTCCGCCCCGGGATCGCCGGCACGTCGACCGCGGCAAGCCCCTGCGCCACGCTGGCCGAGCCGCCACCCGCATACATCGGCTGAAGGCCGCAGGCGGACAGGGCAAGACAGGCGATAGGGGCGAGGGCCTTGTGCATCAGGTGACGATATTCACCAATCTGTCGGGCACGACAATGACCTTGCGCACCGGCGCGCCATCGAGCGAGCGTTGCAGGTTGGCCGAAGCCAGCGCCAGCGCTTCGAGATCCTCCTTCGAGGCACCCTTCGGTGCGGTGACGGTGTCGCGCAACTTGCCCATGTGCTGAATCGCGATGGTGACCTCGTCATCGACCAGCAGGGCGGGGTCGACTGCGGGCCAATTCGATTCAGCGACAAGGCCTCCACCCGGTTGCATCGCCTCGCTCATCGACTCAGCAAGATGAGGCATCATCGGCGAGATCAGACGCGGCAGAACCGAGATTGCTGCCATCTGGTCTGCGCATGGATGGGACCGCTCGATTGCGTTCGTGAACTCGTAGATGCGTGCAACCGCCTTGTTGAATTGTAGATGCTCGATGTCATTGGCGACACCGGCAATCGTGCGGTGCATGAGCTTTTGGAGCGCGCGGTTGGGCTCCGCGTCGGCATCGCACTGCGGATCGTTGGCCACGATGCGCCACAGCCGCTGGACGAAGCGCGCGCAGCCCTCGATCCCGGCGTCGGACCACGGCAGATCCCGTTCCGGCGGGCTGTCGGAGAGCATGAACCAGCGCACCGCATCCGCGCCGTGGCGGGCGATGATCGCATCGGGGTCGACGACGTTCTTCTTCGACTTCGACATCTTGATGACGCGGCCGACCTCCACCGCCCCGCCATCGGCCAGCAGGGTCGCGCCCTCGGACGTACGGTCGACTTCCTCGGGCCCGAAGAACACCGGCACCCCGCGCGTCTCGTCGATGCGGCTATAGGTCTCGTGCGTCACCATGCCTTGCGTGAACAGCGCGGCAAACGGCTCCTGCACGCTGATCTTGCCGGTGTGCGCCAGCGC
>CAZQOO010000032.1:0-3297 GCA_964594845.1 uncultured Porphyrobacter sp.
GTGAACGCGAAGATCGCGCAGATGACGAGGCCGAAAATCCCCATCCCGAACGGCAGATTCATGACGACTCTCTCTTTCGTCTTGTTGGATCCTACAGTGACATTACGGAGCCGAGCTATCGATAGCCTCAGACGGCAGTATGGAATTTATCCACAATGGAGACTGCATAATCTGAATCAAAAACCCCCGCGAATAATCTTCGCGGGGGTTGATGGTTTGTGGGAAAAATCAGCGAGATGGCCATCCGAAGGGATTGCTATGCTGGACATTCAGAGGGGGATTGAGCCCGCGGATCAGGTCCCTCTCGATTTGGTCACGCTGCCACTGATAGGTGACGGGCATGAAGCCGATCGCAGCCAGCCCCTTCTTTTGCGCTTCCGATTGCACGTGATGACCGCTGCACCACGGGCCCGGGCGACTGGAGGCATCAATGGTCTGGCCGATGTAGAGCACAGGCTGGCCGCCGAGTCCTTGCCGTCCAAGCAGGGCATAGATGCCGCTCCGGGGGCCGAAATTGTGGCCGAGGTTGGCAACGTTGAAGATGTAAATTTGGCCACTATGGCCACGAAACTGGAGAGGGTACGTAAACATAACTTGGGTCTTTCAATTGTGAGGGATTGACTGACCCACGATGTTCGCACACGGTGGTTTTTGCACGGCAGTCAGCCCTCGGGTTGATGTCAGAGGCCCGGTTTCAGTTAGCGCTGAGCCGGGCCTCAGTTTTTTCCGGCTCGCACCGGAAACTCGAAGTTCCTCCTGTTACTGGCAGCTCAGGCATTCCTCGTAATCGGTCTGCTCGCCCGAGGCGGACAGTTCGATCTTGGCGAGTTCGGTGGTGTTGTCCGCCTCGACCCCGCCGACGAAGCCGGCGCGCTGCACGCTCTTGGAACGCAGGTAGTAGAGCGACTTGATGCCCTTTTCCCACGCCTGGTAGTGCAGCATCATCAGGTCCCACTTGTCGACGTCGGCCGGGATGAACAGGTTCAGCGACTGGGCCTGATCGATATAGGGCGTGCGGTCGGCCGCGAATTCGAGCAGCCAGCGCTGGTCGATCTCGAAGCTGGTCTTGTAGGTCGCCTTCTCCTCCGGCGTGAGGAAGTCGAGGTGCTGCACGCTGCCGCCCCGCTCGAGGATCGAGTTCCAGACGTTGTTCGAGTTCTTCGCCTTCTTTTCCAGCAGCTTTTCAAGGTACGGGTTCTTGACGATGAAGCTGCCCGACAGGGTCTTGTGGGTGTAGATATTGGCCGGGATCGGCTCGATGCAGGCGCTGGTGCCGCCACAGATGATGCTGATCGACGCGGTCGGCGCGATCGCCATCTTGCAGCTGAAACGCTCCATCGCCCCCATGTCGGCAGCATCGGGGCAAGGCCCGCGTTCCTGTGCCAGCAGCATCGATGCTTCCGAGGCCTTGGCGTGGATGTGCTTGAACATCTTGAGGTTCACGGCCTTGGCCATGGCGCTTTCCATCGCGATGCCCTTGGACTGCAGGTAGGAGTGGAAGCCCATCACCCCGAGCCCGACCGAACGCTCTCGCGCGGCGGAATACTTGGCGCGGGCCATCTCGTCCGGCGCGCGGTCGATATAGTCCTGCAGCACGTTGTCGAGGAAGCGCATGACGTCCTCGATGAACTGCTTGTCGCCGTTCCACGCGTCCCACATCTCGAGGTTGAGCGAGGACAGGCAGCACACCGCGGTGCGATCATTGCCCAAGTGGTCGATGCCGGTCGGCAGGGTGATTTCCGAGCACAGGTTCGAGGTCGAGACCTTGAGGCCGAGATCGCGGTGATGCTTGGGCATCATGCGGTTCACGGTGTCGGAGAAGACGATGTAGGGTTCGCCCGTGGCGAGACGGGTCTCGACCAGCTTCTGGAACAGCGAGCGGGCATCGACCTTGCCGCGCACCGAGCCGTCCTTGGGGCTCTTGAGCTCGAACTCGGCACCCTCGCGCACGGCTTCCATGAACTCATCGGTGACGAGAACGCCGTGGTGGAGGTTCAGCGCCTTGCGGTTGAAGTCGCCGCTCGGCTTGCGGATTTCGAGGAACTCCTCGATTTCCGGGTGGCTGATGTCGAGATAGCACGCCGCCGAACCGCGCCGCAGCGAACCCTGCGAGATCGCCAGCGTCAGGCTGTCCATCACCCGCACGAAGGGAATGATGCCGCTGGTCTTGCCGTTCAAACCGACCGGCTCGCCGATCCCGCGGACATTGCCCCAATAGGTGCCGATCCCGCCGCCCTTGGAGGCGAGCCACACGTTCTCGTTCCAGGTGCCGACGATGCCTTCGAGGCTGTCCGACACCGAGTTGAGGTAGCACGAGATCGGCAGGCCGCGATTGGTGCCGCCATTCGACAGCACCGGGGTGGCCGGCATGAACCACAGGTTCGAGATGTAGTCGTAGAGGCGCTGGGCGTGCGCCTCGTCATCGGCATAGGCATCGGCGACGCGGGCAAACAGGTCCTGATAGGATTCGCCGGGCAGCAGGTAGCGGTCGGTCAGGGTTTCCTTGCCGAATTCGGTGAGATTGGCATCGCGCGCGGCGTCGGTGACGATGGCGAAACGGCGATCATTGACCTTCTTGCTGTCACCCTTGGCGGCTTCCTTGGCTGCTTCGGCCATCGCACCCGCCAGCGCTTCGGTCGCCTTGGCGGCGATCAGGGCGTCCGAACCTGCATCCGTCGTCTTCATGGTCACGGCCTTTTCACCCTTCACCGGCGCCACGGCACCTGCATCGCCATCGTTCAGCACTTCACCGGTCACGCCATCGCTCGCCTTGAATTCCATCGCTTGCCCCACTTGTGTCCCCCGAATCACAACCTGGCACAAGGTCCATGTTCCGATTCTGTTCTATACAGGACGATCCACAGTTCCGCCAACAGGATGTCCCCAGGGGGGTCCACAAGCCGATCTGCTTTCGCCTCCCGGTCCGCCGCGCAAGACCCCTGTTCCGGAGCGACTCCATCCCCTGTCGCCCTGGCGGGCTGCATCGGGGAGTCACCAATGGTTGGGGGTCCGCTTTGAACCGAACCACTAGATACTGAATCAGGCGCGGAGTCCCGTCAACGGGCGATTAACCCTTAAATCACCATGACGGGCCCCTGCGCAGGGTGTGACAAACCCGCGACGCGTGGAGCAAGCTTGAGTCGCGGGCCGCGCAAGCCCCAAATTGAATCTGTGAAGAAAAATTTGGTGATTGAATCATGTGAATCAATCCGTGAATCTTTCGCACAAGGGCTTGCACGAAAGTTGCGTGACGGCGCTGCCGAGGGGGTGCGGGCTTGTCGTGGCTTCGGGCAGGGG
>CAZQOO010000032.1:3397-22145 GCA_964594845.1 uncultured Porphyrobacter sp.
GTGCAGATGGGGCTGCTCGAATCCGCGGAAGGGGCGGCCCATTTCTACCTGCGCGATTACGCGGCGGCGGCCGCCGCCTATGGCCGCGCCGCGCCGCTGTTCGAGGCCGGGAATGCCCCGCCCGACGAACTGGCCGGGCTCTACAACAACCGTGCCTCGATCCTTGCGGCGCTGGGCCGCTATGGCGAGGCAGAGGCCGATCACCGCCGCGCGCTGGCGATCCGCAAGTCGATCGAGGGCGAGCGCGGCGAGGCCGTGTCTTCCTCGCTGTTCGGGCTGGGCTATGTCTTCTACCGGCAGGGCCGGATCGAGGAATCGCTGCCCTATCTGCGCGAGGCGGCTGCGCAGCAGCTCGATTACCTGCGCCCCGGCAACCCGCTGCCGATCGTGCGCCTGACCTCGCTGGCGAGCGTGCTCGGGCGTTCGGGCCGCACCGCCGAAGGCCTCGCCGCCGCGCGCAAGGCCGAGGCGCTGGCGCGCGAGTATCTCGGGCCGGATCACCCCACCTTCGCGATCGCGCTCAACAATCTCGGCAATGCGCTGATCGAGAACCGGATCTTCAGCGAAGCCATCCCGGTGCTGCGCGAATCGCTCGATGTGCGGATCAGGACCGGGGGCGAACAGGCCAGCGGCACCGCGATCACCATGCGCAACCTCGCCACCGCGCTCAAGGCGACCGGAGCGGCCGCCGATGCCGAGGAGCTCAACGCCCGCGCGCTGGCGATCTACGAGGCGAGCGGGGAGGTGGATACGCCCTTCGCGCTCGCCTATCTCTATGCGGAACTGGCCGATTTCGCTGCCCGCCGGGGCGAGTGGGAGACCTATTTCGCGCTCTCGGACAAGTCCATCGCGGCGGCTGATGCCGCGCTTGACGATGACAGCGCCGAACAGGCGCAGATCCATCTCTACCGCGCGGAATGGCTGCTGCGCAAAGGCGATTTCGCCGATGCCAGAACCGTGGCCGAACGCTGGGTGCCGGTGATGCAGTCCGGCCTGATCGTCAGCCACGAAGACCGCATCTGGGCCGAAATGCTGCTTGCCCGCCTGCGCCAGCTTACCGGCGATGACCGGGCGGCGGTGCTGACGCTGGCCGATGATGCGCTCGACAAGCTCGAAGCCAAGCTGGCCGACCTTGCGGTATCGGACGAGGCGCTGGTGCGCGAGGCGCGGCGGCACCGCGAGGCGGCGGTGCTCTATCTCGCGCTGGCCGCCGATCTGGGCGACGAGGAACGGATGGTGCGCGCGATGCAGCTCGCCAACATCTCCGAACTGGCGCGCGGGCAGCAGTTCGCGCAGCCTGGCGAGGTGCCGCAGGGTGGCGCGCTGGCGCTGCGCGCGCGGCTGCTCGATCTGGAACGTGTCCGCGCCGAACTGCGGGCCCGTCTGGAGGCGGCGCAGCTGGATGAGTCGGCCGATCGCGAAGGGCTGGCGCGCGAGCTTGCCGCCGCCGACAGCGCCGCCGAGGCGGTCGAGACGGCCTTGCTGCGCGACCACCCCGATTTCGTCGCGCGCTATCGTCCGCAGCCGCTGAAGCTGGCGGATCTGCGCGCGCGGATGGGCCAGCGCGATCTGCTGCTGGCGCCGGTCGAAGGCGAGACGCGCACCTGGGTGCTGGCGATCGGCAAGGACAGTCTGCACTCGGCCACGCTCGACACGTCCGAACTTGCCGCGCAAGTCGCGCGCCTGCGCGAGGCGGTCGATCTGCCCGATCCGTCGCTGGCCGGCTTCCCGCTCGACACCGCGCATGAGCTGTTCCGCGCGCTGCTGCCCGATGGCCTGGGCAAGACGCGGCGGGTGCTGGTGCATGGCGGCGACCGGCTGGCGAGCCTGCCCTTCGCGCTGCTGACCACGCGCGCGCACGAAGGGCCGCTGGCCGATGCGCCGTGGCTGGTGCGCTCGGCGAGCGTGCAGGTGGTTGGCAATCTGGCGCTGTTCGGATCGACGCCCGCGTCTGCCACCAGTCGCGCGCGCCGGTTCGTCGGGGTGGGCGGGGTCGAGCTCCCCGGCACTGCTGCTGCGGGAGCGACCCGGCTAGCCGGGCTGTTCCGCGGCGGGCGGCCCGATCGCGGGGTGATCGGCGATCTGCCCGCGCTGCCCGCTGCCGCCGGGGAGTTGCGTGCCTTGGCCGAGGCCTTTCCCGCATCCGGCCGGATGCTGCTGATCGGGGCGGAGGCGGCGGAAGAACGCTTCAAGCAGGCCGATCTGACCGGGCTTGATGTGCTGGCCTTTGCCACGCATGGCCTCGTCGCCGGCGAGCTTGCGGGCCTGTGGGAGCCGGCCCTGCTGCTCGGCACGGGCGATCCGGCTGCGGGCGAGGACGGGCTGCTGGGCGCAAGCGAGATCGCGCGGCTGGCGATCGATGCCGACTGGGTGATCCTGTCGGCCTGCAACACCGCCAGTGGCGGGAGCGAAGGCGCGCCGTCCTATTCCGGGCTGGCGCGGGCCTTTGCCCAGAGCGGCGCGCGCGCGCTGCTGCTGTCGCACTGGCGGGTGCGCGATGATGCCGCGGCCTGGCTCAGCATCGCCACGGTGCAGGCCGTGCGCAGCGGCGAGGGGCGGGCCGAGGCGCTGCGCAAGGCGCAGCTGGCGCTCATCCGCGACAAGGCGCTCGCCGGCGCGGCCCACCCGGCGATCTGGGCGCCTTATGTGCTGATCGAGAACTGAGAGCGGCGTCGCGCTATTGCAGCGTGACGATTTCCTCGCCGCCGTCGTGGCGGCCGTAGAACTGCATCAGCTGTACCAGCAGCTCGCAGCGTTCCGCCAGCGTCTCGGCCTCGAGCAGCGCCTGCTTGCTGGCCGGATCGAAGGGCGCGATCTGCGAGACGCCGTTGATCAGCGAGCGATCATCCAGCCGCGAGACCGAAGCCCAGTCGACCGAATAGCCCTGATGGTCCGCAAAGGCCCGCGCCTCGCGCTCGAACCCGCCGCGCTGTGCGTGGGAGAGGGTTTCGTCCTCGTCCTCGTCGTAGATTTCCGCCTCGATCTGGCGGAAGGCGGTGGTGACATCGAGCTCGCGCACCAGGCGGAAACGGGCCACGCCTTCGAGGACGAGGTTGTAGCGTCCGTCGTCCATCGCCTGCACCTCCCCGATCCGTCCGACACAGCCGACGCGGTAGAGCGGCGCGCCCTCCTGCGGGCGTTGCGGCTGGATCATCGCGATCTGGCGGTCGCGAATCAGCGCATCGCCGACCAACGCCCGGTAGCGCGGTTCGAAGATGTGGAGCGGCAGCTGCATCCCGGGAAACAGCACCGCGCCGGTGAGGGGAAAGATGGAAAGGCGTTTCGTCATCCGAACAATACGCGCGAAAGCCGGCGACGGACGCCGACCACCCATTCGTCCTCCAGCCCCGTGGCCTCGAAGATCTTGAGCAGCTTCGCGCGCGCGGCGCCCTCGTTCCACTCGCGGTCGGCGGCGACCATCGCGAGCAGGGTGTCGGCAGCGGCATCGCGTTCGCCGGCGGCAAAGGCGGCCTCGGCAAAGGCGAACTGCGCGTCCATATTGGCCGGATCGGCTTCGGCCGCGGTGCGCAGGGCGGCGAGCTCGCCGTCATCGACGCGGGTTCCGGCAAGCTCCAGCGCAGAGCGGGCTGCGGCCATCGCGGCGTCGGTGGCGAGGCGCGGATCGGAATCGATCACCGCCATCACCTGCCGTGCCTGATCGACTTCGCCGAGCTGCACCAGCGCGCGCACGAGGCCGGCATGGGCAGGGGCATTGCCCTCGGCAAATTCGGTGATCTGGGCAAAGATGCTGGCCGCGCGCTGCGGATCGCCGCCGGCCAGCGCCTCCTCGCCCATCTTGACGAACTGGGCGAGCTCCTCCGCCGAGGGACCTTGTGCCGCCGCCCCGCCTGCCGCGCCGCCCTGCACCGGCAGCTGGGCGAGCAGCTGGTCAAGCGTCGCCTTCAGCTGCGATTCGCTGCGGGCATTGGTGAGATCGGCCACCGGCTGGCCCTGGAACATGGCATAGACCGTCGGGATCGAGCGCACCTGGAACTGCGCGGCGATGAACTGTTCCTCGTCGACATTGATCTTGGCCAGCACCACGCCCTTGTCGGCATATTCGGCCGCGACCTTCTCCAGCACCGGGGCGAGCGCCTTGCACGGCCCGCACCATTCGGCCCAGAAGTCGAGGATGACGAGGCTGGTCTGCGACGGCTCGACCACCGCCTTGCGGAAGCGATCGACCGCCTTCTGTTCGTCGATGCTCAATCCCATGCTGGCCAAGGTATGCTCCTGTCTGTGCTGCGCGGCTCTGCCTGTCGCCCCAATGTGGGGCATCTTCGCCGGATGTGAAGCGCGCAATCGTGCTGGCGGCAAGGGGCGCGGCAATCAAGTCCCATCAGGCCCAAATTTGCGCTTGCAGGCACGTGAAGGCGCTGCTAATCGCGCCGCCTCTCCGGCAGGAACCGCGCCAATGCGGCTTTCTGTCAGCGCCAGTGAGCGGGCGTAGCTCAGGGGTAGAGCACAACCTTGCCAAGGTTGGGGTCGAGGGTTCGAATCCCTTCGCCCGCTCCAGTTTTCCAGACCGATCCGTATTTCACAGCCCGTCTCGGGGCGATTTTTGTCGCGCCTGCGCCGCGGTGCTGTCGCAATTGTGACGCAACTGGTCGCCTCCTGTCGCTCGCCTGCCTGTTTGCCCTTGCAATCTGCGCTGCTACCGCTAGCTGCGCGATACGTTATCACATTAAAGCAATGGGAAGCAGCATGACTCACCATTTCCGCCACCTTCCGTCCCGCCTTGCGCTTGTCGCGGTGCTGGCTCTCGGCTGGTTTGCCGCTCCGGCTCTCGCGCAGGACGAGACCAAGGCTACCGATGCCGAGGTCGAGGACGATCTGCACAACCGGCAGGCCGACGGAACCGGCAGCATCATCGTCAGTGCCTCGGGCCTCAAGGAGCTCGACGTGCTGGCGGGCACCAGCGTGCTCGAAGTGCGCGAGATCCAGCGCGACATGGTCACCGGCCAGATCGGCGACCTGCTGACCAAGATCCCCGGCGTCTCCGCCACCAGCTTTGCCCCCGGCTCCTCGCGCCCCGTGCTGCGCGGCCAGCAGGGCGAGCGCGTGCGCGTGCTGATCGACGGGGTGGGGACGGCGGACGTCTCGAACACCTCGGTCGACCATGCCACCACCATCGATCCGATCACGGTCGAGCGGGTCGAGGTGCTGCGCGGCCCCGCGGTGCTGCTCTACGGCAGCCAGGCGATCGGCGGCGCAGTCAACGTGATCGACAAGCGCATCCCGACCCGCATGCCCGACGAGGCGTTGCATCTCGATGCCTTCGCGGGCGTCGACAGCGCCAGCAACCTGATGACCGGCGCGGCCAGCGTCGATGTCGGGATCGGCTCGAACCTCGTGTTCCACCTCGACGGTTCGTGGCGCGACACCGGCAACATCGACATCGGCGGCTTCCAGCTCTCGCCGGAGCTGCGCGCCGAACTGCTCGAGGAGGCGGCCGAGAAGGAGGCCGATGGCGAGCCCGAAGAGGCCGAGGAATTCCGCGAAGCTGCCGGACAGCGCGGCTTCGTGCCGAACAGCGACATGCGCAGCTGGACAGTCAATGCCGGGCTTGGGCTGATCCTCGGCCAAAGCACCTTCGGCGTCGCGCTGGGCTACTATGATACCAATTACGGCGTCATCAAGCGCCCGGGCCTAGAGCACGAGCATGGCGGCGGCGCGCCGGGTGCGCCGGTCGAGGAGGAAGAGGAGGAGATCGTCCGCATCGGCCTCGAACAGTTCCGCGCCGACTTCAAGGGCGACATCTTCCTTGGCGAGGGCGCGTTTGAGCGCCTGAAACTGCGGGTCGGCTTCTCCGACTACACCCACACCGAATTCGAAGGCGACGAGATCGGCACCACCTTCGATTCGACCAGCCTCGAAGCGCGCGCCGAACTGGTGCAGAACGCCGAAGGCACGCTGCGCGGTTCGACCGGCCTGCAATACACCCACCGCGATTTCTTCGCCGAGGGCGCGGAAGCCTATGTGCCGCCCAACCTCACCGATCAGGTCGCGATCTTCACCCTGCAGGAACTCGGCACCGGCCCGTTCCAGTTCGAAGCCGCGGCCCGCGCCGAATTCACCAAGGTGAAGGCCCAGAAACTCGGGATCGAGAACGACTACGACACCTTCTCGGGCGCGCTCGGCGTGGTCTATGAAGGCATCGAGGGGATCCGCATCGGCCTCAACGGCTCGCGCGCCGAACGTGCGCCGAGCGCGGAGGAGCTGTTCTCCGACGGTCCGCATATCGCAACCCAGGCCTTCGAGATCGGTGACCCCAACCTGCGCACCGAACGCGCGTGGGGCGTGGAAGCCTATGCCCGCGGCGCGATCGGATCGGGGACGTTCAACCTCACCGTCTTCAGGCAGTGGTTCGACAACTACATCTTCCTCGACGAGACCGGCGCCGAGGAAGACGATCTGCCGGTGTTCCAGTATCTCCAGCAGGATGCCGACTTCTTCGGGATCGAGGCGGACTTCTCCTACCCCGTCATCGACACCGGCGCGTTCCGCCTCCTGACCGATCTGCGCGCCTCCTATGTCGAGGCCGAACTCGGCGACGGCACCGCCGTTCCGCGCATCCCGCCGCTGAGCCTGCTCGGTGCGCTGGAAGCCCAGACCGACGCTTTCGATGTGCGCGGCGAGGTGCAGTGGTTCGACGACCAGAACGACGTGACCAGCTTCGAAACCCCGACCGAGGGCTTCACCCTTGTCAACGCGCTGGTCGCGTGGCGTCCGCTGGCCGACAACCGCAATGTCACCGTGCAGCTGGCCGCCGACAACATCTTCGACGTGGCCGGCCGCCGCCATGCGAGCTTCACCAAGGACTTCGTGCCCCTGATCGGTCGCAACTTCCGCGCGAGCGTGCGTCTGAGCTTCTGACGCACCCCGCCCGGACAGGGTCGCAAAGGGGCCGCCGGCATCCCCGGCGGCCCCTTTTTCGTGTCAGTCCTCGACCGCAAAGGTCAGTTCGGCGTGCTCCTCCAGCCGCTTGACCAGATCCTCGCCAAGGAAGCTGCCCGGGGTGCCGACGCCGCCCGGACGGTCACAGGAAAGCAGCGCGATGCCGGTTTCGCTCAGCATCCGGCTGGTCGAGCCGTAACCCGGATCATAGCGGCCCTTCACGCCGAACTGGAGACGCTGGCCGTCGGCCATGTCGGCGACGAACACCACGTCGTAGAAACCGTTCTCGCGCTCTTCCTTGCTCGGCCCCTCGCCGGGCTTCGGGGGCTTGGCGCCGAACGGGTTCTTCATGAATTCGAGCGCCGCATTGGCCGCCGCCTTGCCGGCCTCGCCCGGGCTGGTCAGCATCATCTCGTCATACTGGAAGTCGGTGCCGTAGGGGTGGCCGAGCAGGAAATTGGTGCGGTGCACGTTCTTGGTGTTGATCGGTGCCATCACGAAGGGCGCGGACCACTTGCCGAGATCCTCCTCGTAGGAAGGGATCATGCCCGAGGGCTGGTCCGGCCCCTCGAAGCCCGGGGTGAGCGCGAAGGGATTGCGCAGCACGTTGATGATCGAGACGTCCCTGGCGGCCGCCTTCATCGTCGCGCCGAGGCTCGCCGCGGTGCCGCCCGAGAAGGTGCCCTGCATCGCGCGGACACGGCCACGGATGCGCGGGGCGGGCTTGCCGAAGCGCTCGACGCAGGCCTTCTGGGTCATCATCACGCCGAGATCGAAGGGGATCGAGTCGAACCCGCTCGAAAAGCAGATGCGCGCGCCCGAGGCCTCGGCGGCGGCCTGATGCTCGGCGATCTTGGCCGCCATCCATGCCGGTTCGCCGCACAGGTCGGCATAATCGGTGCCGGTCTTGACGCAGGCGGCGACCAGCTTGTCGCCATAAAGCTGGTACGGGCCGACCGTGGTGAGGACGACCTTGGTGCGCGCGCACATCGCCTCAAGGTCGGCGTCGTCATCGGCATTGGCGACGACGAGGGGCGTGGTAGCCGGCGCGCCGATGAGGTCGCGCACTTCCTCCAGCTTGGCGAGGCTGCGGCCCGCCATCGCCCACTTCGGGCCGTCATCGCGGCTGCCGTAGTGGTGCGCGAGATATTCGGCCACGAGGCGGCCGGTATAGCCGGTGGCGCCATAGACGATGATGTCGAATTCGCGGGTGCTCATGCTCGGTCTCCTTTGCGCGCGGTGATGCGCGAGGGAGCGCCGCAAGTCTAGAGCCGTGGCCCTAGAGTCTGGGCAGCGTCACCCCGCGCTGGCCCATGTATTTGCCCGCGCGGTCCTTGTAGCTGGTCTCGCAGCGCTCGTTGCCCTTGAGGAACAGGAACTGGCACGCGCCCTCGTTGGCGTAGATTTTCGCAGGCAGCGGGGTGGTGTTGCTGAATTCCAGCGTCACGTGGCCTTCCCAGCCCGGCTCCAGCGGGGTGACGTTCACGATGATCCCGCAGCGCGCATAGGTGCTCTTGCCGAGGCAGATCACGAGCACATCCTCCGGCACGCGGAAGTACTCGACCGTGCGGGCGAGCGCGAAGGAATTGGGCGGGATGATGCAGACATCGGTCTCGCGGTCGACGAAGCTTTTCGGATCGAACTGCTTGGGATCGACCACCGAGCTGTCGACATTGGTGAAGATCTTGAACTCGGGTGCCACGCGGGCGTCATAGCCGTAGGACGACAGGCCATAGGAGATCACCCCGTCGCGCCGCTGGGCCTCGACAAAGGGTTCGATCATGCCGTGTTCGAGCGCAGCCGCGCGGATCCATTTGTCGGAGAGAATCGCCATGGGCAAGGGATTCCCGATGCGCGGGGTGAGGGCAAGGTGCGGCGCGGGAATATCCCCCTTCGCCTGCCGCCTCCCCCGGGATCAGACACGCGGATGGCGCGTCGGGCCTTGCCTCATGCGAGGTGGAGGACTGCATCGCAGCGCAATTCGGCGACCAGACCCTGCGTGCCGTTCGCCAGCGCGAGCGTGATGCCCATGGCTTCGCAAAGATCGCGTGCGATCGCCAGACCAAGACCTGATCCTGCAGCATCGCGATCGAACCGGGTTCCCACGACGAAGGCCTGATCGATCAAATCCTCGGGAATGCCCGGCCCATCATCGGCAATCCGGGCCACGCAGGATCCGGTCTTGTCACAGACAAACGACAGGGTGACTGCACGGCGTGACCATTTGCCCGCGTTATCTAGCAGGATCGAAAGCACTTCGGTGTAATCGACCGGGTCGAGCGCGAGCACCATTCCTTCACAGCCCGTCACTTCAAGCGAGAACCGCTTGTCCGGGTGCAGCCGCTCCATCGCCCTGAGAATCGGCAGGGCGACATCGGGCAGCACCACGCCCCGGCCCGATGGCTTCTTGCCTGCAGCAGACCGCGCCCGGGCGAGCTGGTATTCGATCTGCTGCTCCATCGCGCTGGCCTGGTCGAGCAGGACCGTGCTGGCGGCGCGACTTTCGTCGTGCCGGGCGAGGCGTTCGGCCTCGTCGGTGATGATCGCGAGCGGGGTGCGCAGGCTGTGTGCGAGGTTGCCCGCCTGCACCCGCGCGCGCGCCAGCATGGCCTCGTTCTGGCGGATATAGGTGTTGAGATCGGCGGCCAGCGGCGCGATTTCGGTGGGATACTGGCCCTCCAGCTCCGCAGCCTCGCCATCGCGCAGCCGGGCAAAGGCCAGCGCCAGCCGGTCAAGCGGCCTGAGGCCGAAGGCGATGATGGCCAGCCCCGTCGCCAGCAGCAGCGCAGCCAGCCCCGCCAGCCAGATCGTCAGATCGCGGGTGAAGCTGCCGATCAGCCGGTCAAGCTCGCTCTGGTCGGTGGCGATGACGAAGTGGATCTCCTCGCCCGCCGGGCCCTTGCGGGTGAAGCCATAGGTGATCGCCGGGCCGCTTGGCCCGCTTTCCAGGCGGTGGAGGATTTCGGGCGAATGGGCGATGCTTTCATCGAGGCTCCCGCGCGTCATCGATGCCGAGCGCAGCGGTTCGTGCCCCTCGGCGGTGACCTGCCAGTAGAAGCCCGACAGCGGCTCGGCATAGCGTGGATCGGAGAGCGGGCGGTTGAGGACGATCCGGCCGTCCGGCGCGATCTCGGTTAGCCCGCCCAGCTCGCGCACATGGACTTCCAGTTCCTCGTGATAGGACTGCTCGACATGGCGGCTGAAGATGCCCACAGCCGAAAACCAGATCGCGGCTATGCCGAGGGCCACCCACAGACTCACGGCCAGCAGGAAACGCAACCTGAGGCTGCCGGGAACGGGCAGGCGCATCACTTGGCGAACCTGTAGCCCAGCCCGCGCAGGGTGGTGATGCGCTCGCGCCCGATCTTGCGGCGCAGACGTCCGATCAGCACTTCGACGGTGTTCGGCTCGCGTTCGTCGTCCAGCGCATAGAGATCATCGAGGATGTCGGTCTGCGACAGGACCTGCCCGGCACGGCGCAGGAACAGGTGGAGCAGCCGGAACTCCTGCCGGCTGAGCGACAGCGGCGTGCCGGCGAGCGTCGCCGTGCGGGCGAGCGGATCAAGCGCCAGGTCGCCCGCCGCGATGGTGGCGGCGCGGGCACCGTGCTGGCGGCGGAACAATGCGTTGAGGCGCGCCAGCAGTTCCTCGAAACGCACCGGCTTGACCACGAAATCATCCGCGCCCGCATTCAGCCCCTCGACCTTGTCCTGCCAGCTTCCGCGCGCGGTGAGGATCAGGATCGGTGTTTCCACCCGCCGGTCGCGCCAGTGCCGCAGCAGATCGAGCCCGCTGCCGTCGGGCAGGCCGAGATCGAGGATCACGGCGGCCATGCGGTTCACGTCCGGCCAGTCTTCGGCCTCGGTGCGGCTGGTGGCGAGTTCGACCGCGAAATCGGCAGCGCGCAGGCGCTCGCTCAGGCGGCGGCCGAGTTCGGGGTCATCCTCAACAACAAGCAGGCGCATGCGTGCCGGTCCTTTTCCGCGCCGGTTGTGGCCGGTGAAACTGACAACAAGCTGCCAGACTGGCAAGTTCCTGTCAGCTTGGCAGGCCACAGGTGGCGGCATGACCTCGCACCTCGTCGCCCGCCCCGCCGCCTTCGCTGTGCTCCTTGCCGTGTCGGCCTGTTCCTCCCCCCCCTTGGAACAGGACGGTGCCGCCGCGAGCGCGGATGATGCCGCCAAAGGGTTGGCGATCGAGTCCGTGGCTGCCAGGGCGGTCGACAACGTCCCCCTCGGCAGCGTGCCCGGCACCATCAGCCTCCCCCCCGAGGCGCGGGTCGCGGTCACTGCGCCTTTCGCGGGCGCGGTGGTGCGGGTCTATGTGATCGAAGGCCAGGAGGTCGCGCGCGGGGCGCCGCTCGGGCTGGTGCGCGCGGCCGAGCCGGTCGCCATCGGCGGCGATCTTGCCCGCGCCCGCTCGGCCGCCACGCTGGCCGAGGCGCGTGCGAGGCGGCTGGCGCAGCTGGCCGAGGAAGGCATCATTGCCGAGGCGCGCGCCGACGAGGCCAGGGCCGAGCTCGAACAGGCCCGCGCCAGCGTCGCGCAATTTGCGCGGATGGCCGCGCTCGGCGGGGTCGGGCCGGATGGCACCATGACCTTGCGCGCCCCCATCGCCGGGCGCGTGGCGCATGTCGGGGTCGAGACTGGCGGCGGGGTCGACACGGTCAGCGCGCCCTTCGTGGTCGAGGCGGCCGGGGCCTACCAGATCGCGCTGCAATTGCCCGAGCGGCTGGCGCAGGCGGTGCGACCCGGCATGGCGGTGGAGATCGCGCTCGGCGGCGAGGGCGCAGCGCCGGTGCGCGGGCAGATCATCGCGGTCGCTCCCTCGCTCGATCCGGTCACCCGCTCGGTCACGGCGCGGGCCAGCATCGGCGCGGCGCCCGGCGTGATCGCGGGGCGCAATGTCACCGTCACCATACTGGGACAAGGGCGGGGCATCGCCGTGCCCGACCGCGCTGTCACCCGCATCGGCGAGAAGGATCACGTGTTCGTCCGCAAGGGTAATGGCTGGGACAAGCGCGCGGTGACCGTCGCGGCGCGGAGTGGTGGGCGGGCGGTGATTTCCAGCGGCCTCGCGGCCGGCGAGGTGGTGGCCGGCAGCAGCGTTGCCGAACTCAAAGCGATCGACGCGGAATAGGCAGGCAGCGATGCTCAGCAAACTCGTCGAACGCGCGCTTTCCTTGCGCCTTGCCGTGATCGGCCTTGCCGCGCTGCTCGCGGGGCTGGGCGCCTGGTCGTTCCTCAATCTGCCGATCGATGCCTTCCCCGACATCAGCACCACCCAGGTCAAGATCATCCTCAAGGCCCCCGGCATGACCCCGGAAGAGGTCGAAAGCCGGGTCGTCACCCCGATCGAGATGGAGATGCTCGGCATTCCCGACCAGACCGTGCTGCGTTCGGTCGCCAAATACGCGATTGCCGACATCACCATCGACTTCACCGACAGCACCGACATCTACTGGGCGCGCCAGCAGGTGGGCGAGCGGCTCAATGCGGTGATGGCCGATCTGCCGCCGGGGGTCGAGGGCGGGCTCGCGCCGATCTCCACGCCGCTGTCCGAGATGTTCATGTTCACGCTCGAAGGGCCGCAATCGCTCGCTGAAAAGCGGCGGGTGCTCGACTGGACGATCCGGCCTGCGTTGCGCACCGTGCCGGGTGTGGCGGATGTCAACGCGCTCGGCGGCTATGCCGAGACCTTCGAGGTCGCGCCCGACAGTGCCGCGCTGGCTGCGGCCGGCCTCTCCACCGCCGATCTTGCCGCCGCGATCGAAGCCAGCAACCGCAATGACGGGGCAGGCCGGCTGCGAAGCGGCGAGGAAGCGCTGATCGTGCGGGCGACCGGGGCGATCCGCAACCTCGATGATCTTGCCGCGGTGGTGGTGCGCTCGGCGGACGGCGCTGCGGTGCGGGTGGGCGATGTTGCGCAGGTGCGCACCGGCAGCCTCACCCGCTATGGCGCCGTCAGCCAGAACGGAACGGGCGAGGCGGTGCAGGGCCTCGTCATCGGCCTGCGCGGCGCGGATGCGGCCAAGGTGGTGGAAGGCGTCAAGGCGCGGCTCGGGGAAATCCAGCCCAGCCTGCCGCCGGACATGAGCGTGCACGTTTTCTACGACCGCTCGGACCTCATCACCCACGCCGTCGGCACGGTCGAATCCGCGCTGCTCGAAGCGACCGTTCTGGTCGTCATCCTGCTGTTGCTGTTCCTTGGCGACGTGCGCGCCTCGGTGATCGTCGCGCTGGCGCTGCCGATGGCGGTGCTGCTGACCTTCATCTTCATGCGCGCTATCGGCCTTTCCGCCAATCTGATGAGCCTCGGCGGGCTGGCGATCGCGGTCGGCATCCTGGTGGATGGCGCGGTGGTGGTGGTCGAAAACGTGGTCGAACGCCTGTCCGATCCCCGCCACGCCTCCACCAGCAAGCTGCGCAACGTCTTCATCGCCTCGGCCGAGGTCGCCAAGCCGGTCGCCTCGGGGCTGGCCATCATCGCCATCGTGTTCCTGCCGCTGCTCACGCTCGAAGGGCTGGAGGGCAAGCTGTTCTCCCCGGTCGCGCTCACCATCGTGCTGGCGCTCGCCTCGGCGCTGGTACTCTCGTTGACGCTGGTGCCGGTGCTGGCCTTATACCTGCTGAAGGTGAAGGTCGATGAAGCCGGGCATCACCACGAGCCGTGGCTGATGCGGCAGATTTCGCCACGCTATCACGCGCTGCTGGATGGGGCCTTCGCCCACAAGGCCCGGGTGTTCGCGGTGGCGGGCATCGGCCTTGTGCTGGCGGGCGCAGCCTACAGCGTCACCGGCAAGACCTTCCTGCCGGTGATGGACGAAGGCTCGGTGATCGTGCAGCTCAGCAAGCTGCCTTCGATCGCGCTCGATCATTCGGTCGAAGGCGACATGAAGGTGCAGCGCGCGATCCTTGAACAGGTGCCCGAAGTGGAGGCGGTGATCGCCCGGGTCGGCTCGGACGAGCTTGGCCTCGATCCGATGAGCCCCAATGAAACCGACAGCTTCCTCAAGCTGAAACCGCGCGAGGAATGGCGCGTGGCGGACAAGGAATGGCTGGTCGATGAATTGCGCAAGGTGATGGCGCAGTTCCCCGGCATCGAGCCAACCTTTACCCAGCCGATCGAGATGCGCACCTCGGAGATGCTGACGGGTGCGCGCGGTGATCTGGCGATCAAGCTGTTCGGCCCCGATACTGCCGAGCTATCGCGGCTTGCCGGGGCGATCCAGGCCCGGCTCGAAGCGATCGAGGGCACCAGCGAGACGATGACGGTCGCCAATGACCGGGTCGATTACCTGCTGGTCGATATCGACCGGGTGGCCGCGGGCCGGGTCGGGATGCCGGTCTCGGATCTGCAGGACATGATGCGCGCCCAGATCGAAGGGGTGCGCGCCGGCGTCGTGGCCGATGGCGTGCGCCGCGTGCCGATCGTCTTGCGCGGGGAGGGCGGAAGCGGCGCGCTCGACGCCCAGGGATTTGCCGATCTCGTCTATCGCTCGCCCACCGGCCAGCTGGTGCGCGCCAGCGATATCGCCTCGGTGGTACGCTCCGAAGGGCCGGTAAAGCTCGAACACGAGAACGGATCGCGCTTTGCCATGGTGCAGGCCTTCGTCAGCGGGCGCGATATCGTCAGCTATGTCGACGACGCCAAGGCCGACATCGCCGCCAATGTCCCGCTGCCGCAAGGCTACCGGATCGCATGGGGCGGGCAGTTCGAGAACCAGCAACGCGCCTCGGCGCGGCTGCTGGTGGTGCTGCCGGTGGCGATCGCGCTGATCTTCGCGGTGCTCTATCTCAGCCTCGGATCGGTGCGCGCCTCGTTGCTGATCCTCACCAATATTCCCTTTGCGGCCGTGGGCGGCATGATCGCGCTGGCGGTATCCGGGGAGTATCTCTCGGTGCCCGCTTCGGTCGGCTTCATCGCCTTGCTGGGCATCGCGGTGCTCAACGGCCTCGTCATGGTGACCTATTTCCGCCAGCTGCGCGAGACCGGGATGCCGCTGGCGGAGGCGGTGCGGCGCGGGGCGGAACGGCGTCTGCGCCCGGTGCTGATGACCGCGAGCATCGCCGCCTTCGGCCTGGTGCCGCTGCTGTTCGCCACCGGGCCGGGATCCGAGATCCAGAAGCCGCTCGCGATTGTCGTGATCGGCGGGCTGGTGACGGCAACGCTGCTGACGCTGGTGCTGCTGCCGATCCTCTATGAACGTTTCGGCGAGGGCCCGGCCGACCATGTCGACGAACTGCCGGAGGCTGCCGCATGATCCGCCGTCTGATCCTCCCCGCCGCCTTGGCCGCCGCGCTGGCCGTACCGCTTGCCGCCGAGCCGGGGTTGCCGCCGGAAGAGGCCGTGGCATCGGCCCTGCTGGATCACCCCAGCGTCATCGCTGCGCGCGCCCGGCTCGATGCCGCCCGGGCGCGCTCCGATGCCCTGCGCAAAGGGCCTTACGAGTTCACGGTGCAGGGCAGCCACACCCGCCGCAGTGTGCAGGGCGGGAGCGAGTTCCCCGAGTATGACGCGCAGCTCAGCCGCCCGCTCCGCCTGCCGGGCAAGGCCCGGCTTGATCGGGCGATCGGCCAATACGGCACCGAGGTAGCCGAGAATGTCGCCGAGGATGCCCGGCACGAGGCCGCGCTGCTGCTTGCCGCCCACTGGTTCGACTGGCTGGCAGCCTCGGCACAGGCCCGGGTCGACAAGGCGGCGGTCGCCAATTACGAGGCCGGGCTGGCGGCGGTCGAGCGGCGCCGGAGCTTGCGCGATGCCGCGCAGCTCGAGGTCGATCAGGCGCAGGCTGCGCTGGCCGAGGCGCAGCGCAGGCTGGAGCAGTCTTCGGGACTGGCGGCGCTTGCGCGCACCCGGCTCGAAACCCATTTCCCCGCCCTGCCGCTGCCGGTCGATGCGCCCGAGGTGCCGCTGCCGGAAATGGCCGATGCGCGCCTGTCGCAACTCGGTGATCTGGTGATCGTCAACAGCCATCTGATCGCCGCCGCCGAGGCCGAGAGCGCGCGCATGGCAGTCGTGGCCGACCGCGCGCAGGCGGACCGCTTTGCCGACCCGACCGTCGGCCTCCGGCTGTTCTCCGAATTTGGCGGGATCGAGCGCGGCGCGGGCGTAACGGTCAGCCTGCCTCTTGGGGGAGGACACCGCAAGGCGCTGGCCAGTGAAGCCAGCGCGGGGGCCTCCGCTGCGCAGGCCGACGAACAGCTCGCCCGCTTCGAAGTCAGCGAGACGGCGCTTTCGGACGTTACCGAGGCGCGCTTCCGTATCCTGACCTGGCAGCGGTCGCGCGACAGCGTGGCGGCCCAGATGGCGGCGCTCGAAAAGCTGCGCCGCGGGCACCAGCTCGGGGAGGTCGATCTGTCCGATCTCCTGCTCGGTGAACGCATGGTCCACGACGCCTTCCGCATCGAAGCCGAAGCCCGCGCCGAGGCCATGCGCGCCATCACCCGCCTGAGGATCGACGCGCATGATCTGTGGCTGGCGGATTGACCGGAGAATGCGGGCCCGAAGGCCTGAAAGGTCAACCAGCCCGCTCCGCGATCACCCCCGGTAGCGCTCGCGTGCCGTCTATTTGCACTTCAGCCGGATCACTTCCCATGCCAGCCGGGTCGGGCGCCCCCCTGCGCGGCGCACTTCATCGTCGATGCATTGCTGGACGAAGGAGCGGTTGTCGCCCAGCGCCCCGCTGCGCGCGGTGCGATCAAGTTCGAGCACGTCCTGCAGTTCCTGCGGCGAAAGGTCGCTGGTGAACCGGCGACCCTGCCGCAGCGCTTCGAGATTGGCGATGGCGCGGGCCAGCCGATCTTGCCCCGGCGCGGCCGGGATGATCGGGCTGCCGGTCGGCGGGGGCGCGGGCGCGGGCGCCGGGCTGGCGCGCACGACCGGAACCCCGGCGGTCTGCGCCGCGCCGGGCGTGCCTGCGATCATCGCTCCGGCCACAACCACGAGGATTGTCGCACGCTTCATCATCCGGCTCCTCCTGTCAGGCCCGGCAAGTTGCGCCCCGCTGCCTGAACCGGCGCTTACCCCGCCGCCAGCAGGCTGGCATTGCCGCCTGCCGCCGTGGTGTCGATCGTCATCACCCGCTCGGTCGCGAAGCGCGCGAGGTAGTGCGGGCCGCCGGCCTTGGGGCCAGTGCCCGACAGGCCCTCTCCGCCGAAAGGCTGGCTTTCCACCACCGCGCCGATCTGGTTGCGGTTGACGTAGAAATTGCCGACCCGGGCGCGGGATTGCACGAAGCGCCGCGTTTCGGCGATGCGGCTGTGGAGGCCGAGGGTGAGGCCGAAGCCCGTGGCGTTGATATCGTCCACCACCTGCGCCAGCTCGCCAGCACGGAAGCGCGCGATGTGGAGCACCGGGCCGAAATGCTCGTCGTCGAGCGCGCGGATCGAGGGAACCTCGATGATCGTCGGCGCGACGAAGCAGGCGTTCTTGTTGGCGCTATCCGGCAACCCAAGGCGGGAGACGGGGTAGCCCTTCCTCTCGCAATCGGCGATGTGCGCTTCGAGCCGCGCGCGCGCCGCCTCGTCGATCACCGGGCCGACGTCGGTCGCAAGATCGGCCGGATCGCCGATGCCCAGCGCCGCGAACCCGCCGCGGATCATCTCCAGCATGGTGTCCGCGACATCTTCCTGCAGGTAGAGCACGCGCAAGGCCGAACAGCGCTGGCCCGCGCTCTGAAAGGCGCTGGCGATCACGTCGCGCACCACCTGTTCGGGCAGGGCCGAGGAATCGACGATCATCGCGTTCTGTCCGCCGGTCTCGGCGATCAGCGTGGCGATCGGGCCGTCGCGGCTGGCAAGCGCGCGGTTGATGGCGCGCGCGGTGGCGGTCGATCCGGTGAAGGCGACGCCCGCAAGGCGCGGATCGGCGGTCAGGCCTGCGCCCACTTCGGCGCCGCCGGGGACGAGCAGGAGCGCTTGCGGCGGGATGCCCGCCTCATGGCACAGGCGGATCGCGAGCGCGGCGATCAGCGGGGTCTGCGGGGCAGGCTTGGCGAGCACCGTATTGCCCGCCGCAAGGGCTGCGGCGGCCATGCCGATGAAGATCGCCAGCGGGAAGTTCCACGGCGCAATCGTCACGAACACCCCGCGCCCGTGGAGGCTGAGCGTGTTCTCCTCCCCCGTCGGCCCCGGCAGGGCCACGGGCGCCGTGAACTGGCGGCGTGCCTCGGCCGCGTAGTAGCGCAGGAAGTCGACCGCCTCGCGCAGTTCGAGCACGCTATCGAGCAGCGTCTTGCCCGCCTCGCGCTGACACAGGCTGAGGAATTCCGCGGTGTGCGCCTCGAACAGGCGGGCGGCTTCCTCCAGCAGCAGCGCGCGCGCCTCGCCGCCCAATGCATCCCAGCCGGGCTGGATCGCGGCGGCCTCGGCAAAGGCCTGCGCGATTTCGGCGGAGGTCGCGGCGCGCACCGTGCCGACCGTGTGGCTGCGATCCTGCGGCGAGGTGATAGTCGTCACCGGCCCGGGATCGGCGAGCGCGACAGTCGGCTCGGCGGTCCATGTCGCCAGCGCCAGCGCATCCAGCCGCGCCAGCAGCGGCTCGCGCACCAGCGGGTCGCTGAGATCGACCCCGGCGCTGTTCTCCCGCGCGCCGAAGATCGCAGGCGGCAGCGGGATCGCGGGATTGCGACGGGGGCTGAGGGCGGCAAGCTCCGCCACCGGATCGCCGACCAGTTCCTCGGCGGGAATGTCGGCATCGCCCATGCGGTTGACGAAGCTGGTGTTGGCCCCGTTTTCCAGCAGGCGGCGCACCAGATAGGCAAGCAGTTCCTTGTGCCCGCCGACCGGCGCATAGATCCGCACCGGCGTGCGCTGGTTGCCTTCAAGCGCGTGGAGCGCGTCGTAGACCT
>CAZQOO010000033.1:0-13550 GCA_964594845.1 uncultured Porphyrobacter sp.
TTCCTGCGCGCGGCATGGTATCAGGGCGGAGCCGAGCGGGCGGGCCGCACGCTGCTGATCCGGCGCAGCGGCGGCGGGATCATCGCCGCCCTGCCGACCGTGGGCTTCGGCCCGGTGATCGGCCGTTTGCGCAAGATTTCCGGGGCCTACTGGCCGTTCCGCGCGCCCCTGCTCGCCCCTGACTGCAATCCCTTCGAACTGGCGCAGGCGCTGGAACACCCTGCCGTTCACAGCCTCGGCCCGGTGTGGCGGCTCGGCCCGGCGCGGCGGGACGACCCTTCCGTCCGGCTCCTGATCGAGGCCGCGCAGCTGACCAGCTGGACCGTGCTGGCGCGCCCTGCCGGAACCAGCTGGGTGATAGATCTCGACGCCGCGAAGGCAGGCGGATATCCGCGCGGTTCGGTTGCCAAGAAGCTGCGCGCCGCGTGGCGTAAGCTCGAAACCCTCGGCCAGCCGCGCTGGGTTCAGGTGCGCGGGCCTGCGTGGAACGATAGCGTGCTGGAGGCGATGGGCCGGATCGAGGCGCAAAGCTGGATCGCGCGCAGCACCGACGGCAGCGGCGCGAAATTCCTCACCGCGCAGCACCGCTCGGTGTGGCAGCATGTGCTCGGCGATCCGGTGCTGGCGCAGAACCTGTCGGCCACGATCCTGATGCTTGATGATCGCCCGATCGCCTTCTGCTTCGATCTCGACGACGGGCCGGTGCGCTACGGCATCGCGGGCAGCTATGCCGAGGACATGAAGCGCTTCAACGTCGGCAAGCTCGTCAACTACCGCTCGATGGACGATGCCATCGCTGCCGGCCGGAGCGCGCTCGATCTGGGCGCGGGCGACAGCGGCTACAAGTCCGAGATGGGCGCGACCGAGGGCTATGACCTTGTCGACCTGCTGTTCGTGCGTCACCGTCCCGCAGCGCTGCTGATGGCGCGGGTGTGGGGCGAGGAAGTGGTTCCGGCCCCGCCGGTCGAGCTGCCACAGCGGATGCGCGCCCATGGCTGAGGCCGATCCCGTCACCCCCCGCCCCTCGCTCGCGGCGCAGGTACGCACCGCAGTGATCTGGCGTTCGGGCAGCCAGGTGCTGACACAGATCGTGTCCTGGGCCTCGACCCTGATCGTTATCCGCCTGCTCGCGCCACAGGATTACGGCCTGTTCGCGATGGCGCAGGTGATGCTTACGCTGCTCAGCACCCTCAATGGCTGGGGCCTTGCCTCGGCACTGATCCGCGAGGATCACGTCAGCGAGGAACGCCTGCGCCAGACGCTGGGGATGCTGATCCTGCTCAATTGCGGGCTGGCGCTGACCCAGTTCATCGCCGCCCCGCTGGTCGCCGCGTGGTTCGAGCAGCCACTGGTGACCGAGCTGCTGCGGGTGCAGTCGCTGCTCTATCTGGCGGTGCCGTTCTGCGCCCTGCCGCACGCGATCCTCAGCCGCCGGATGGACTTCCGCCGCCCGGCGCAGGTGCGGCTCGCCGCCGCGCTGGCGGGCGCTGTCACCGCGCTCACCGGCGCGCTGGCGGGGTGGGGCGTGTGGACGCTGGTCTGCGCGCCGATGGCGATGCTGCTGACCGAGGCCACCGGCATGACCTGGGCTGCGCGCGCCCCGATCCGGCCGAGCTTCCGCTTCACCGGCGCGGGCCATATCGCCGGTTTCGGCGGCGTGATGACCGCCACCCAGCTGTTCTGGTTCGTCCAGAGCCAGGCCGACGTGATGATCGCCGGGCGCGTGCTCGATCCGCATGAGCTGGGCGTCTACACCACCGGGCTGTTCCTCGCGCAGCTGCTCGCGGCCAAGTTCGTGCCGCCGATCAACGAGGTCGCCTATGCCGCCTATGCGCGCCAGCAGGGCGAGGGGCAGGCCGATCAGGGCGCCGCGGCGCTGCTCGCGACGATCCGGCTGGTGATGCTGGTGGGCCTGCCCGCCTATGCCGGGCTGGCGGTGGTCGCGCCGGTGCTGGTGCCGGTGCTGCTGGGCGAGAAGTGGGCGGGGATCATCCCGCTGTTGCCGATCCTTGCGGGCGCGATGGCGATGCTGACGCTGCAGATCCTGTTCTCGCCCGCCACCAATGCCCGCGGCTTTCCCGGCATTGCGCTCAGGGTGACGATGCTCGGCGCGGTGGTGATGCCCGGGGCCTTCCTGATCGGTTCGCACTGGGGGGTGACAGGCTTTGCCTGGGGCTGGGTCGGGGGCATGGCGGTGCTGACCGCAGCGACGATCCAGCTGTCGCGCGGGGTGCTGGGCCTGCAACTGGGCGGACTGGGGCGCGCGATCCTCCCGCCGCTCGCGGCCGCGCTGGTGATGGCCGGCGGCGTCGCGCTCGCGCTGCGCGCTCTGCCGCCGGTGATGCCGCTGGCAGCGCTGGCATTGGCGGTGCTGCTGGGCGTAGCGCTCTACCTCGGCGCGCTCCAGCTGATCGCACCCGACCGGCTGGCCGAGGCGCTGCGGTTCCTGCGCGAGCGTGGCGAGGCAGAGCCCGTCCCGGCCGAGTAGCCGCGCGGCGCCCCTGACAAATTGGTGCGATTGACACTGCGGGCGCGATCCGGTTGGGCAGCGCCATGAGCAATACCCGTCCCGAACCGCTAGCCTGCACCTACCGCGTCAACGACATCGATCTTGTGGTCCATGAATGGGCCCCCGCTCCGGGCAACCCCGCCGCGCCGCCGCTGGTGTTCGCCCATGCCACGGGCTTTCACGGGCGGGTGTGGGGCGCGGTGGCCGAACATTTCCCCGGCCACACCATCCACGCCATCGACCTGCGCGGCCACGGCCGTTCGGGCGGCGGACCGATCAGCGACTGGCGGATCATGGCGAGCGATGTCGCGCAGTTCCTCGAACAGGCGGGTATCACCGGTGCGGTCGGCATCGGCCATTCGATGGGCGCGCACACGCTGGTGCAGGTGGCGGCCGACAATCCGGGCCGCTTCAGCCGCCTCGTGCTGTTCGATCCGGTGATCCTCGCGCCCGAATTCTACGCGCTGCCCGAGCCGCTCTACACCGCCGACAACCCCCACCCCGCGATCCGCCGCAAGCGCGACTTCGCCTCTGCGCAAGAGATGATGGTGCGGTTCCGCGCGCGCGATCCCTATTGCCTGTTCGATGCGCGGGTATTCGAAGATTACTGCCGCCACGGCCTCCTCCCCGCAGCCTCGGGTGAGGGCATGGAACTGGCCTGCGCCCCCGAGATGGAAGCCAGCGTCTACGGATCGAGCCGCAGCAACGGCGCCATTCTCGAAGCGGCAAAGACGGTCGATGTGCCGGTGCTGGTGGTGCGCGCGCAGATGACCGATCTCAATGATTTCAAGAGCTCGCCGACCTGGCCTGACCTCGCCAAGGTGCTGCCGCAGGGCACCGATCTCTACCGCCCCGACCGCACCCACTTCCACCCCTTCGAGGACCCGGCCGACGCGGCGCGGATCATCGCCGGGTTCATGGGCTAGCCGGCTGCGGCAAGCAGATCGACGAGATCACCGCGCACCCGCGCGATCTCCCCTGCCCTTGCACGCACGAAATTGCCCGCGATCTGGCTCGCCAGCCCGCCATAGAAGGCGACGAGGCTGCCATGCAGCGGGTGCTCCGGCGCGACCGAGCGGGCGAGCCACAGGGTGATGGTCTGCGCCCGCACCAGCGCCTCGCGCGGGACGGTATCGGGCGCCCGTCCGAGCGCGAGCAGCGCCTGCCCCAGCGCCGCGACCGCCTCTTCCAGGCATATCCGCGTGAGATCGGCGGCGCCCGCGGCCTCGATCCGCGCGTCGAGCTCGACCCGGCGATAGGCGGCGGCGGGATTGTGAGAGAGCATCTGCATGGCCTTGCCTCTCTCAGCGATCGCTGTTCGACCAGATGTCGACCTGCTGGCGCAGGAAGGTCAGCGTCGATTGCGAGGCGGCGACACGGCGTTCGGAGGCGATGAAGTCGCGGGTCAGGCGCTCGCGCAGGGCCTCCTGCTGCTCGGCGATCGCGGCCAGACGCTCGTCGCTGCCGGCCAGTTGGGTCTCGAACCGCCTGACCGAGGCACCGAGCGAACCGGGATCGCTGACAAGGCTGTTTTCGCGGGCGAAACGATCAATCGTGCCGAACACGCCTGAAACCCCGGTCGTGAACATGGCCGCCACGGCATCGGGGGCATTTTCGAGCGCCTGGTTGAGCCGCGCAGCATCAAGCCGGAAGGTGCCGTCGCGTTCGAGCGCGACACCCAGATCGGCCAGCGTGCGCGGCTCGCCCGCCGCCGCACCCGGCATCACCACCCGGCCCGCCAGTCCGGCCAGATCGCGGCGCAGTTCGCGCGCGCCCGGATCATTGCCGAGCTCGCCGCCGAGCGGGGCCGCCAGCTGGTTCACCTGACCGACGATCTCGTTGAGCGCGGTCACCAGATCGTTCATCACCCCGGAAATCGCGTCGGTGTTGCTCGCGAAGCTGAGCGTGGTCGGCTCGCCGGTATTGGTGGCGGCGAGATCGAGCGTGAACCCGCCCGGCAGGCCGGTTACGCGGTTGGTCGGGCTGGTCATCGCCACGGTGTCGAGCGCGAAGGCGGCATCGCGGGCGGAAAGCTTGAGCTCGCCCGCATCGGTGGCGGGGCCCCAGGCGAGATAGGACAGATCGCCCGGCGCCGCCGCCCCGCCCGCGCCTGCCGCTTCGAGCACGAAGCCATTGGCCGCACCCTCCCGGCCCTTCAGCACCAGCTGTGCGCCGCCCGTGCCGGTGGCGACATAGGCGCTCACAGCCCCGCCGCTGGTCTGGTTGATCCTGGTCGCCAGCGTGGCGAGCGTGTCGGTGGGGGTCACCGCAATGTCGATCGCGTCGCGGGCGGCATCGGGATCGAAATTCGTGCCGTCGACCGTGCCGAAGCGCAGGGTCAGCGTGCCTTCGCCGACCAGCGCATCGCGGCTCGCATAGGCCTTGCCGACCAGAGTCTGCCCGCGCGCGAGCTGGGTGACCTCGAGCGAGAAGCTGCCGCGCGGGGTCAGGCCCGCGGGCACGGTGACGCGCGCGACCGCCGGATTGGCAAGCTCGGCGCGCGGGGCGAGATCGCCGCCCCGGATCCGGTCGCCCAGCGCGCTGGCGAGTTCCGTGACCGAGTTGCGCAGCTGCGCGGCGGCGGAGACCTGCGCTTCGAGGACCGTGCGCTGCGTCTCGACCGACTGGCGCTGCACCGCAAAGCTCGCTTCCGAGATGTCGGTGGCCAGTTGGATGAAGTCGACGCCGCTGCCGGCGCCGAGCGCGGAGATGATCGAGGATCCGGAGGTCGTGGTCATGCACCGGAGAACGGCCGCCCGCCGCCGGTCTTAAGCGGGGATTTCGCGCTTTCCGTCGCCATCGAAGCGCAATTCGGCGGGCACCTCCACCACCGGGCGGCGCGGATGCTGGCCCCGCTTCAGCGCCATCACGAAGGCGACCAGTGCGGCGATGGCGACGTAAAGCTCCTCGCGCACCATCTGGTTTGGCTGCGTGGTGAAATAGACCGCGCGCGCGAGCTGCGGATATTCGAGCAGCGGCAGGCCCTGTTCGCCCGCGATCTCGCGCATGGCGAGCGCGGTGTCGCCTCGGCCCTTGGCCAGCACCACCGGCGCGGGCGCCAGCGCGGGATCATAGGTCAGCGCCACGGCGAAGTGCAGCGGGTTGACGATCACGAACTGCGCATTCTTCATCGCGCGTGCCACGCCCCCGCGCGCGAGATCGCGCTGGCGCTGGCGGCGAGCGGACTTCATCTCGGGCGAGCCTTCGGCTTCCTTGGTTTCGTCGCGCAGCTCCTGCAGGCTCATCTTCAGCCGCTTGTCGCGCTGGAACCGCTGGAGCGGGTAGTCGATCGCGGCAATCACCACGAGGCCTGCCAGCATGGCCCCGACCAGACCGGTGATCGTCCCGGAAGCGATGCCCACCTGCGCGGGGAGCGGACTGCGGCCAAGCAGCAGCAGCCCCGGCCCGTGGGTCGCCGCCCAGAACCACGCGATCCCGCCCAGGAGCGCCAGCTTGGCCAGGCCCTTGCCCAGCTCGATCAACCCCTGCCAGCCGACGATGCGCTTGAGGCCGGAGAGCGGGTTGATGCGCGAGTGCTTGAACCCTGCATTGCCCGCATGGAAGCGCCCCTCGCCCAGCAGCAGCTGCGAGGCCACGGTAACCAGCGCCACCGTCAGTCCCAGCGCCAGCACCGGCGGCAGGATGGCAAGCGCGGCGCCGGCCATCGCTGCACCCGGCGCGAAGCCGTCGAGCGCGGCGCGATCGAAGCGGAAGCCCGCCCGCGCGGTCGCCGCCATGCTCTCGGCCAGCCACGGCCCCAGCCCCAGCAGCGCCAGCGCGCCGGTGCCGGTCGCGGCCAGTGTCGCCAGCTCCTTCGAACGCAGCACATCGCCCTTCTTCGCCGCATCCGCGCGGCGCTTGGGGGTTGGCGCGAAGGTCTTTTCGCCCGCCGTCTCCTCGGCCATCAGCGCGGCTCCGCTTCAAGCAGCAGCGCCGACTGGTCGAGCGCGGCTTCCAGCACGCCCTCGAACTGTTCGACCATCACCGGCAGAGCAATAATCAGCGCGGCAATCCCGGCGAGCACGCCTGCGGGCAGACCCAGCGCGAACAGGTTCAATGAGGGGGCCGAGCGCGCGACGAGGCCGGTCACCACCTGCACCAGCAGCAGCACCAGCACCACCGGCAGGGCAATCGCGGCCGCGGTGGCGAGGCCGTACCCCATGAACAGGCCGATGCTCTCGGCCCGCCACGCCCCGAACGCGAATTGCCCGGCAGGCAGCAGCCGGTAGCTCTCGATCAGCAGCTCGAACCATAGCAGATGCGCGCCGATGGCGTAGAAAAGCAGGCTGAGGACGAGGCCGAAAAAGGTGCCCAGCGCCCCCGATTGCGCGCCGCTTGCCGGATCGATCGAGGTGGCAATGGCAAGGCCCATGGTGCCCGAAATCTGCTCGGCCGCGATCAGCGGAATGGCGAAGGCGAGCTGCAGCACGAAGCCAAGCGCAAGGCCGATCGCGACCTCGTGCAGCACCGCGAGGATCGCGGCGAAGCTCAGCATTTCCGGCGCAGGCGCCAGCGGCACCCAGCTGGCGACGAAGAACCCGAGCACGATGCTCAAGAGGATGCGCACAGGCGCGGGCACCGCCATCCCGCCCACCATCGGCGCGGCCATCAGCGCCGCCCCGCAGCGGATCGACAGGAACAGGATCTGCCACAGCTGCGCCTCGATGCTGGCAAAGCCGAAATCAATGAGGTTCATGCCGAAAGGTCGGCGACCTGCGCCATGATCTCGCGGGTGAAATCGGCCAGCAGGCCCATCATCGCCGCGCCCAGCACCACGAACACCAGCGCCGTCACCGCCAGCTTGGGGATGAAGCTCAAGGTCTGTTCGTTGACCGAAGTGGCCGCCTGGATAACGCCCACCACAAGGCCCACCACCAGCGTCGCCACCAGCACCGGACCGGCGATCAGCGCGGTGACCCACAGGGTCTGGTCCGCCAGCGACAGGAGCGCGACGTCCCCGGTCATGTCGCAAAGCTCATTGCCAGAGAGCCCATCATCAGCGCCCAGCCATCCACCAGCACGAACAGCAGCAGCTTGAACGGCAGCGAGATGATCGTGGGCGAGAGCATCATCATGCCCAGGCTCATCAGCACGCTCGCCACCACCAGATCGATCACGAGAAACGGCAGAAAGATCATGAAGCCGATCTGGAAGGCGGTCTGGAGTTCGCTGGTGACGAAGGCGGGCAGCAGGATCGAGAAGGGCACGTCCTTCGCGCTGGCGAAGGTGCCGCCGCCCGCGATGTCGGTGAACATCATCAGGTTGGCCTCGCGCGTCTGCGCCATCATGAAGGCGTGGAAGGCCTCGCCCGCCTGCCCGATCGCGGCATCCGCGCCGATCGTCCCTGCAGCATAGGGCGCAATCGCCTGCGCGTTCACGATGTCGAGCGTCGGAGCCATGACGAACAGCGAGAGGAACAGCGCGAGGCCCGCCAGCACCTGCCCCGGGGGCGAGCCCTGCAGGCCGAGCGCCTGCCGCAGGATCGCCAGCACCACCAGGATGCGCAGGAAGCTCGTCATCATCAGCACCAGCGCGGGCAGGATGGTAAGCAGGCCCATCACCACCAGCAGCTGGAGCGAGAGGCTCAGCGGGCTGTCATCCCCCGCACCGTTCTCGCCCAGCGCGCGCTCGATCGCGGTACCCACGCCTGCCGCCACCGGGTCCGGGGGCTGGATCGCCGCGGTGGCGGCAGGCGCGGCGGCGAGCGCCCCTTCGGGCGACGCCAGAAACATGGTTAACGCGGCAAGGCAGAGGAGCCCTGCCCGCAGGAACGCGGCGGCTTTCATCATTCGCTCTCCGCTAGGGGCGCAGGGGCCTCAGCCAGCCGCACCATCCCGTGACGCGACAGGCCGAGCAGGATCTCGCGCTCGCGGAAACGCACCACGGCAAGCTTCACCCCGGGCGCGATCAGGCTGGTTTCGACCAGCTGCAACTGCCGCCCGCCGCCACTGCCCGGCTGTCCGGCAAGTCGGGTCTGGACGTAACGGGTCAGCCACAGGCTCCCCCAGATCAGTCCGCCCAGCAGCGGCAGCAGCAGCGCCAGCCGCAGGAGATATTCGAGCATCGCGCCAGACCCCTTTCCGATGCCGCGCGCTAGAGCGCGTCGGCGGGGTTCGCCGCCGCTTCGGAGGCAGATGCGGCCTCGGGGGCAGGCACTTCCTGTCCGTCCTCGCCCACCAGATGCACGATCCTGAGAGCAAAGCGGCCCTTCTCCGCCACCACCTCGCCGCGCGCGATCACGCGGCCATTGGCGGTGACGTCGAGCAGTTCGTCGGTCATGCGGTCGAGCATCACGGTGCTGCCCTCGCCCAGCGTGAGCACGTCGCGCAGCGGCATCTCTGTGCGCCCGAGTTCGACCGACAGGCGCACGGCGACCGCGCCGAAACGGTGGAAGGCGGCGGGCTGGAAGTCACTCATCGGGCAGGTCCTTCTGCAGGAAAACGGGTGAGGCGGAGCGCCATGCGATCCTCGAGCGTGCCGATGCTGCCGTGGGCGACCAGCTTGTCGCCCAGCATAAGCGGCACCTGACGGCCCATCGCCAGCGGCAGCGTATCGCCCGGCGCAAGCGTCTGGAGGCGGGCGAGCGAGAGGTCGACCTCGGCCAGCACCACGTGGAGCGGCAGGGGCACGCCCGCGAAAGGCGCGGCCATGGGATCGGCCGGCGGGCGGCGGGTGCGGGTGCCGAAGGGCAGGCGCGCGCGGCCCGGCGCGGGCAGCAAGCGCGCCATCCGTTCCTCGGCCACCGCCAGCAGGCAGCGCCATTCGCAGCCCTCGCGGTTGGTGATCGCCAGCGCGAAAAGCTGCACGGGGGCATCGGGATCGAACGGCTTCAATCGCCCCGCGCTTTCGCTGCGCACGATGACTTCGCCCCTTGGCACCTCGCCCGGCGGTGGCGCATGGTCACCAAGGCTGGCGCGGGTGATGGCGCCGGCGATGGTCGCGGCGATCTCGTCCACCAGCAACGCCGCCGAGCGCGGCAGCTGGTCGGGCACATCGGAGGCAAGCTTGCCGTCGCCGCCGAAGCTGCGGTCGGTCAGCGCGATCGCGGTCGCGAAATCGAAGACGGCCAGCGCGGTCTCGCCGCCGGGGCCGACCCGCAACAGGCTGTTTGCCGCAACCGGACCGATCCGCGCCAGCACCGCGCTCCCCTGAAGGGTCTCCGGTTCGGGCACGCTGACATCGAGCCGGTCGCCCGCCAACAGACCGGAGAGCTCCTCGGCCAGCACCCGCGCCAGATCGCGCCGCCATGCCGCCAGCAGCATCGCGCGGTCTTCCGGGCGCGGGCCGCGGCCCATGCCATGCGCGGTCAGCTCGCGGCAATGCTGCGCGGCAGGCCGGACGGCAGCGAAGTCCTGAGCCATTCTCATTGGACGAGGAACCCCCGGAAATGCACCGCGTCGATCCCGCCGAAGCCCTCGTTCTCCTCCAGCACGCCGTTGACCGCCTTGGTCAGGCGTTGGCCGAGGCGCTTCTTGCCCTCGACATCATAGACCTCGGCTTCGGTGGTCGCGGCGAGCTGGGCGAGGATCGCCGAACGGATCGCCAGTTCGTGGTTCTTGACCCATTGCAGCACCCGCCCGTCGCGGCGGGTGGAGACCGCCAGTTCGACCTGGATCAGGCCGGGCGAATCCGCGAGGTTGGAGGTGAAGCTTTCCTCGAAGGAATAATAGACGGTACGATACTTGCTCCCGCCTTCGCCATAGACCGGCGCGGCGGCATCCTTTTCCTTTTCAGCACCGGGAACGGCGTAGGGGTCTTCCGCGCCTTTCAGCACCAGTTCGGGCTCGTCCGGCTCGTCATGGCCGCCCGTCTCGCCGAACAGGCCGGCGGCAAAGGCGCCATAGGCCCCGCCCGCGCCCAGCCCGAGCAGCAGCACCGCGCCAAGGACGAGCTTGATCATCCCGCCCTTCTTCGCCTTGCCGCCGTCCGCGCCGCTGTCCTTGTCGGATTTGTCCTTGCCCTTGGACATGAAACTTCAACTCCCTTTTGCCTCGCCGCCGGTTCAGGCGAACAGGCCGCGCTGGCGCTGACCCGATGCCTCGCTCTCCGGCGCTCCGGCAGCGACGGCCCCGCCATCACCCACGCGGCGCTGCTGCTGGCCCTGCGGGTTGCTCTCGGCGCCCTCATCACGCCGTCCCGAGTGCCCCGGGTATGGTTGAGACGAGCCTTGCCCCGACCCCTGGGAAAACCCGTAGTTGCGGTCGGAACCGGAGCCGGAGCCGGTCTGGCCGCCGGTCGCGGCGCTGTCTGAGGAAGCGGTGACGGGACGCTCGGCCAGCGCGGTCTGGATCGCGGGGACAAAGCCCGGATCGCGGCTCGCCAGCACCGCGCGCCAGTCATGCGGTGCGGTGGCGGCACCTTCGATGCGCAGCGAGACGAAGCCGAACTCGGCATGGCGCAAGGTCATCTCGGGCCGGACAGAGCGCAACGCCTCGCGGATCTCGCCGAGCTGGGCGATGGTGGTTTCCTGCTGGGGCGCAGGCGCGCGCGGCTCGGCGCGCTCGGCGACCGGCGCGGGGACGGCGGGCGGCATGGATTGGGCAAGCGCGGGCGCGGAAGCCTGCGGGGCGGGGCCCGCGCTGGCGGCTGGCTGGGGCACGGCCTGTGCGCCATCGCTGGCGGGGATCGCAGGTGCAAGGCTGGCGGGCGCTTCCTCCTCCGAAGGTGCGCCCGGCAGCGCGGGCGGGCGCGTGGCAGGCGCGGCGGGCAAGGCGACGGCAACCGGACGCGCCGGATCGGCCGTGGCACCGGCGCGCGCGGATACGGGGACTGGAGCGGGGGCGGCGACCGGGGCCGGCAAGGCCACAGGCAGCAGCGCCAGCAGCGCGGCTTCGGGCGGGGCAGCTTCAGGCGGGGCGGGCGTCTCCACCGCAGTTTCGGTGGCTTCGGCGGGCGGCGGGCCGAGCGGCGAGGTGACAGCCAGCGCCGCGACCGGCGGCTGGATCGACAGACGCGGCGCTCCGGCAGGCGGCAGATCGTTGCCGCTGTCCGGCAGGCTGGTGCCGGCGGGCGGCAACGCGGGGGCCAAGGTGGCTTCACCCGCCTTCGCCCCTGTCAACAAAGGGCCAAGCGGGGGCATCACCGGCACGAGGTCGGGCGTCGCCGCCACCGGTTCACCGGCCTCCCCGCCTGCGCCGGGCAAGGTCTGCGCCGCTCCGGGCAGCACCGCATCGAGCAGCCCTGCGAAATCAAGCGCCGGACGGCCCCCGCCTTCCCCCTCGCCCACGCCCGCGCCCGTGCCCCCCGCAAGCGCCTTCGGGAGCGGAGCAACGGAGAGCGGGGCAGCGGAAAGTTCGGGCAGGAAGGGGATCATCGCGGGCTCCTTGGCGAAGGGGGTGAGAGGGATGCCGGTCAGTTCTGCAACTTGCGTGCCAGCGGCGGGGCATGGGCCGCTTCGCGCTTGGCCTTGAACGCATCGAGCGCCGCGCGCACCTCGGCCTCGCGCTCGGCAAGGCGGCGGGCACGGGTTTCGGCAGCGGCGAGGGTTTCGGCCTGCCAGGCGGATTGGCGCGCGGCGTCGCCCGCGGCCTCGGCGGCGGTCACGGCCAGCTGCGCAAGGCTGGCAGTAAAGCCCGATCGCGCCGCCAGCGCCGCGCCGCTGGTCGCGCCCGGCTGCGGCGCGCTGGCAAGCGCCAGCTGGCGGCTGCGCGCGGCGATCAGCTGGCTGCGCTCCTCGGCGGCAAGCGCATCGGCGAGACCGCGCAATGCCTGCCGCCGCGCGACCTTGGCGAGCAGCGCCTGCCGCTGGAGCAGCGCAAGGCGGCGGGCCTCACGCACCGCCGGCCTCGCCCATCAGCGCGGTCAGCGCGGCATGGCTGGGGGCCAGCGCCTCGGCGCGCCCGCGTTCCTGCGTCAGGAAGGCATCGATCGCCCCGCTCATCGCCAGCGCGGTATCGAGCTGCGGGTCGGACCCTGCGCGATAGGCGCCCATCAGCACCAGATCGCGGTTCGCCTCGCGCGCGGCGATCAGCGCGCGCAGGCCCCGTGCGGCGCGCGCCACCTCGGGGCTCACCAGCTCGTCCATCACCCGGCTCAGCGAGGCCGGAATGTCGATCGCGGGATAATGCCCGCGCTGCGCCAGCTCGCGCGAGAGCACGATATGCCCGTCGAGAATCGCGCGCGCGGTGTCGACCACCGGGTCATTGCCGTCGTCGCCATCGGCCAGCACGGTGTAGATGCCCGTCACCGCCCCGCCCGTGCGCGCGGAATTGCCCGCGCGCTCCACAAGGCGCGTGATCGCCGCGAGTGCGCTGGGCGGATAGCCCCGCGCTGCGCCCGGCTCACCCAGCACCAGCGCCAGCTCGCGTGCGGCGTGGGCGACACGGGTGAGGCTGTCGAGGATCAGCAGCACGCGCTTGCCCTGCGCTCTGAAATATTCGGCGATGCTGCTGGCATATTGCGCGGCGCGCAGTCGCAGGTTGGGCGCATGGTCGGCCGGCACCGCCACCACCACGATCCCGCCGCGCCGCGCACCTGCCATATGCCGGTTCACGAAATCCGAAACCTCGCGTGCGCGCTCGCCGATCAGCGCAACCACGGTGACATCGGCCACCGCATGACCGGCGATGGTATCGACCAGCACCGATTTGCCGACGCCCGATCCGGCCATGATCCCGAGCCGCTGGCCGACGCCCATTGTCGCCAGCGCATTGATCGCCCGCACCCCGCAATCGAACGGCAGGTCGACGCTGGCGCGTTCAAGCGCGCCTTCGCGCGTGCCCGCAAGCGGCCAGGCGTGCGGCAGATCGGGGCGCGGTCCGCCGTCGATCGGCGCGCCCAGCGCATCGACCGCGCGCCCGAGCAGTGCCTCGCCAACCCGCACCTCGCCCGGATTTCCCAACCCCCGCACCGCGGCGCGCGGGCGCAGCAGCATGGTATCGCCAAGCAGCATCATCAGCGAATGGCCGGCGCGGAACCCGATCACTTCGGCAAGGGATTCGCTCGCCTCCTTGTTCTCGGCCCCGTTCTCGACCACGCCGAGCGAGCCGACCGGCAGCGGCAGGCCCGCGACCTCGATCAGCCCGCCGTCGCAGGCGACCAC